>CACLCV010000006.1 GCA_902605525.1 uncultured Gammaproteobacteria bacterium | reverse complement strand
CCTAATTATGAATTGTTAGTTAAATTTTTACTCTTCGATTACAAGTGCGCCTGACGGACAGTTACCAACAGTAGCTCTTATATTTTCTTCACTATCAGCAGCTGTGTCAATTACAAATTGACCATCTACTACCTTAAATACATTTGGTGCACCTTTTACGCATTCTCCAGCGTGTGTACATACGTCTGCATTATAAGTTACTTTCATATTTTTCTCCGAGTTTATATTTTGTTGATTGATAAGACATGTATCTTAAAAACCCATTCCCTTTAATGAGATGAAGGTGTCTAGATCGAAATCCAGGCACCTTCAAATTTACTTACTGCTTAGGAGTAAAGTTACTTCTTAGCTGATCTTAAGCCAAGGTCAACGTTACCAGCATCTTGTAATACATCGCCTGAGAAAGGTGTGCCTTCGTAACCAACTTCTTTGTTGATTCTTGCAGCAATCGCTTTTTCTTCGTCTGTAGCAAAATGAGTATCCCATGCAGCTAATCTTTTACGCATATACCAGTGCCATATTGGCGGTACAAGTGCGATGAAGAATACTACAAAGTATCCCCAACCTGTATTAGGGCAACCTACGTTTTCAAGTTCCCAGAAATGTGTTTCTCCACGATCATGGTGGTCAGCTTGACGACCGATTTCGATGAAGAACCATGCTGTGAAACATGTTGAGTTATCCCAGTTATGGCGATAATCGATAGGTTGATCTTTTACACGTATTAAACCGTAGTGCTCTAGGTAGTTCAATGCTTCTAATTCGAAGTTTGAAATTCCCCAGACTGTAGCTAGTACAGCCATACCTATCCAGCCACCAGCCATAAAGAATAGTGCTACTGTAGGTACCGCCATTAGATAACCACGAATCCAACGGTTTTGCCATGAAATGAATGAAACTCCCATTCTTGAAAGTCTTTCTTTTTCCATGTTGTATAAGAATTTAGATTGTCCTAGATATGATAGTGGGTAATGACCATAAATTGTACGACCGCGAGGTGCAGTTGCAGGATCATCTTCACTAGCAAGTTCTAAGTGATGGTTGTAAACGTGTGCATAGCAGAAATGTGCTGAACCTGATAATGCCATCATCAAACGTGAAATTACAAAACCAAAACCTTTGGTATGTGATAGTTCATGTCCGTAAATAATACCGATACCTATAAAGATACCTGATGATAATGTAGCACCGATTAAGTTAACAGCTGTAATTCCTTCGTGCATTACTAAAATGCCTGGAATTAATTCCATTACTACCGCGCCTTCTGCTCCACCTAGTGCCATGAATGTATAAAGTCTCCATGCCATTACTAATTGGAATAGTACGAATATAGGTAACATGAAATACATTGTTAAGTTTTGGAATGTAGGCCATCCAAGACTTTCACCGTTTTCATCATACCCAACGCCTGTTGTTTCAAATTTTGTAGCGATGTCTACTAGTAGACCTACAAAAAGTAATACAACGCCTAACCAAGCCATAATACCGCCTAGTAAGACACCAGCACCCGCTACTATAATTAGTATTGGTGCAAGTAGGTAACGTGTGTTTAAAAGTATTTGTCCGATCATCTTTACCTCCAGATTAACCGAATTTGTTTTCTCAACTTACCCTTGGCATCATGCCACTTCAGCTGAGTTCCCTAGGAAAAATTTTCCCATTGCGTAAATATTAATATCAGTTCGCTTGTGTGTCAAAACAATAATGCATACAATGAGTAGATAAGAATATAAGGTTATTCTAATATTTATGTCTTGAAATTACCCTATAAAAAATGGTAATTAATTACATTTTATTTTTTGTTATTGTATATTAGGTCATGCGAATATTTCACACATCGATAATCACTTTACTGATACTTTTAACCTTGGTAATAGTTAGTCCTACTAATTCATATTCAGATATCTCAAAAGCATTCCCTGATATGTCAAATGTGTTTGAGAGAGTAAGTTTCTACGATAAGAATAATAAAATTACAAAATTTAATGATTATGAAGATAAAGTTCTTTTAGTTTTTTTTGGTTATACGCATTGCCCTGATGTTTGCCCTACTACAGTATTGGACATGGCACGGGTGATGAAAGGTTTGGGCGATGAGTCTAGCCAAGTATTACCGATGTTTGTAAGTGTCGATTATGATCGTGATGATTATAAAAAAGTCCGTGAATATGTAGATTTTTTTGATAATAGGATTGCTGCATTAACTTCTAATAAAGAGAATATTGACGCCTTAACAAAATTTTTTAAAACTAAATATGAATTTGTAGATCCAAAAAATAAAAGTTATATAGTTGAACACAGTTCTAATATTTATGTACTTGATAAAAAACTTCAGGTAAAAAAAATTATACCTAATGGAATACCAAGTACAGAAATAACAAGAATTGTAAAAAAATTTCTCTAATACTTACTCATCATATTTGACATACTTAAATCTTGGATCCTCTGGTGTACCTTCAAGAGTATTATCTTCTTTCGACGGCTGCCATTGAACAACTGATTCGATTTTCTCAGCAAGTAAGAAGTCTTTGTCGGTAATGCCCTTTGCAGCATGGTTTTGAAGTTTTACTATCGCAAAACCATAAGATGCAGCAATGTCAGGATGGTGCCATGCGGCCTCTGCTAAATGTCCTACAGTATTAACTACCATAAGTGTGCCTTTCCACCCACTAGTTTTATATTTCCTCCTTATCCATCCATTTTCATAAAACCAATGGGGTAATTTATCTGTTAAGTACGTATTAATCTCATCTTCTGAATATACTTTTTCTTGGCTCATAATACTCTCTCCTTATTATATTAATTTATGTCAGCTTGAATCATTATATAAAGAACATATAATTGTGTATAGTTACCAGGGAAGGAAATAAATACCATGAAAAAAACACTTAAGAATAAAATTACTCTGAGGCCGAGAGGTCGCAAAGTTGATTTTGATGTCTTAGGTAAACTTGAGACTATCCTTGATACCTCCTCATACAGAAGAGATCATCTGATTGAATACCTTCATAAAATACAGGATTCTCAGGGTGCAATAACTAAAAATTACATGACAGCTCTGGCTAGTCTTATGGGTATTTCTCAAACCGAAGTTTATGAAGTTGCAACTTTTTATCATCACTTTGATGTTGTAGACACTGATTCAGACAAGCCGCCATCACTTACTGTTAGAATTTGCGACTCAGTTACTTGCGAAATGAATGGTGCTAATGAGCTTGCAAAAACTGTTGATGATTATTACAAAGGCACTGTTAGAGTCCAAAAAGTACCATGTATAGGTAGATGTCAGTCTGCGCCAGCAGCAGTCGTCAAGTTTAATCCGATTGATAATGCAACTTTTAAAGAAATCAAAAAAAATATTGATGCCAAAGCATTTCATCCCGAGATTCCTAATTATATAAATCTAGATAAATATATCTCTGATGGTGGGTACGAAATTTATGAATCGATTGTTAATAAGAAAATTTCTCATGAAAGTGCTGTGGAAATTCTTGAAGCATCAGAACTTAAAGGCCTAGGTGGCGCAGGTTTCCCGGCTGGTAGAAAATGGAGAATACTAAGAGAACAAGAAGCTCCAAGGCTTCTTGCTATTAATATTGATGAAGGCGAACCTGGTACTTTCAAAGATAGGTTCTATCTTGAATCAGATCCACATAGATTTTTTGAAGGCATGTTAATAGCATCTAAAGTAGTGGGTATAGATAAAATATATATTTACTTGAGAGATGAATACCCTGCTGTTAAAAACATTATGGAAGCGGAAATAGATAAGATCAAAAACCATTTCGCAGATATTCCTGAAATTGAGATGAGACGTGGAGCTGGTGCATATATATGTGGAGAAGAATCAGCAATGATTGAGTCTATAGAAGGCAAAAGAGGTATGCCTCGACTCCGTCCGCCTTTTGTTGCTCAAGTTGGTTTATTTGGAAGACCAACATTGGAACATAATATGGAAACTCTTTTTTGGATAAGAGATATATTAGATAAGGGATCAGATTGGTTCGCAAATCAAGGCGCCAATGGCAGAAAAGGGTTAAGATCTTTTTCTGTTAGCGGAAGAATAAAAAAACCTGGTGTACATTTAGCTCCTGCTGGAATTACAGTTCAAAAATTAATAGATGATTATGCCGGTGGAATGTTAGAAGGGCATGAGTTCTATGGTTATTTTCCAGGTGGAGCATCGGGTGGTATTCTACCAGCAAGCATGAATAATATTCCTTTAGATTTTGGCACGCTTGAAGAATATGGATGTTTTATAGGGTCAGGCGCAGTCGTTGTACTTTCTGATAAAGATAAAGCAAGAGACGCTGCAAAAACAACTATTGATTTTTTCAAGCATGAATCGTGTGGTAAATGTACTCCATGCAGAGCTGGGACATCTAAAGCCTCTGAACTTATGCAAGATAAGAAATGGAATATAAGTCTTCTAGAAGACTTAAGCCAAACAATGTCAGATGCTTCTATATGTGGTCTAGGTCAAGCAGCATCTAATCCTATAAAATCTGTGTTAAAATATTTCTCGAATGAGGTAAAAGATGTCGGCAAAACCTGAAGATATTAATCATGATATCAATTGTTCCATCACATTGAATGGAGAGGAATACTCTGCAAATACAGATGAGACAATTCTTGAAGTCTCAAAAAGAATTGGTGTTGAAATTCCGCACCTTTGTTACAAAGAAGGCATGAGGCCCGATGGAAACTGTAGAGTTTGTGTAGTTGAGATAGAGGGAGAAAGAGCTCTTCAACCTTCATGTGTTAGAAAAGTACATGATGGTATGGTTATTAACACACATAATGACCGAGTCATTCACTCACAAAAAGTTGTAATAGAATTACTTCAATCAGATGTATCAAAAGAACTGTATGATCCAAACTCCGAGCTTAAGCATTGGTCAGATAAACTTGAAGTCCAAGAGACACGTTTTCCCTCTAAAGTACAAAATAAACATGACTTATCTCATCCTGCAATTGCTGTAAATTTAGATGCATGCATACAATGTACGAGATGCGTAAGGGCTTGTAGGGAAGAACAGGTAAATGATGTCATCGGATACGCTCAAAGAGGTCTCGCATCAGAAATTATATTTGATTTAGATGATCCTATGGGAACTAGTACATGCGTTGGTTGTGGAGAGTGTGTTCAAGCTTGCCCAACAGGTGCATTAATGCCATCAAAAGAAATCGGTAAAGTTATCCCTGATAAAAAAGTAGATAGTGTATGTCCATATTGCGGCGTCGGCTGTTTGCTTACTTACAATATCAAAGATGACAAAATACTTTTCGCAGAGGGAAGAGATGGGCCTGCTAATATGAGCAGACTGTGCGTAAAAGGCAGATATGGATTTAATTATGTAAATAGTGAACAAAGACTAACTGTTCCTCTTGCAAGAAAAAAGGGTGTTACTAAGAATATTCAACCTGAGGATTTCAACTTAGACAGAATAGAAGATTATTTTGAGCCAATCTCTTGGGAAGATGCTATAGAGAGAACTTCTGAAAAATTCAAATCACTAACCGATTTAGATGTAAAATCAACTGCAGGTTTCGGGTGTGCAAAAGGTTCAAATGAAGAAGCTTATTTGTTTCAAAAACTGATAAGGACAGGCTTTAAAAATAATAATGTAGATCATTGCACAAGACTATGTCATGCATCTTCTGTTGTAGCTCTTCTAGAAATGATTGGTTCAGGTGCTGTTTCAAACCAAGTTGCAGATGTTGCAGAAGCAGATACAATCATCGTTATTGGAGCAAACCCTACAGTAAATCATCCTGTTGCAGCAACGTTCATAAAAAATGCAGCCAAAGCAGGAAAAAATTTAATAGTTTTAGATCCCAGGAGAAATGATTTAGCCAGACATGCAACTCATTATTTGCAATTTAAACCTGATACAGACGTAGCACTTCTAAATGCCATAATGAAATCAATAATAGATCAAAACTTAATCGATAAAAAATTTATAGAAGAGAGAACAACAGACTTTGAAGATCTAAAAAATCACTTAAACGATTTCACTCCTGAAAATATGGCGTCAATTTGTGGTATCGATGCACAGACAATTCATGAAGTAGCGAGAATTTATGCATCATCGCCAGCGTCCATCATCTTTTGGGGGATGGGTATATCTCAACATATTCATGGTACTGACAATGCAAGGGCATTAATTTCACTTGCGCTCATGACAGGACAAGTTGGAAGACCTGGAACTGGATTACATCCTTTAAGAGGACAAAATAATGTCCAAGGGGCGTCAGACTCTGGATTAATACCTATGGTCTACCCTGACTATCAAAGAGTTGATAATCCTGAAATAAATAATTTTTTTGAAAAATTTTGGGATACTGAACTTGATCCAAATCCTGGACTAACAGTTGTTGAGATTATGTATGAAATCACCAAAGGAAGAATTAAAGGCCTATATGTTATGGGAGAAAATCCTGCAATGTCTGATCCTGATTTAAATCATGCAAGAAATGCACTTTCAAAGCTAGAGCACCTTGTAGTACAAGATATTTTCTTAACAGAAACTGCAATGTATGCTGATATTATTCTTCCAGCATCTGCTTTTCCAGAAAAAACAGGTACTTTCACAAATACTGATCGAAGAGTTCAACTAGGTAACCAAGCAGTTAATCCACCAGGTGATGCAAGACAAGACTTGTGGATTATCCAACAAATTGCGAGAGGTATGGGTCTCACTTGGAACTACAAACATCCTAAAGAAATTTTTAAGGAAATGACTGAATGTATGCCAAGCATACAAGGGATTACATGGGATAGGCTTGAGAAGAATCATTCCATTACTTACCCTTGTGATGATTCAAAAGACCCCGGACAACCTGTAATATTTATAGATGATTTCCCTACGGAAACTGGCAAAGCTAAATTTGTAAAATCACCTCTTATTAATGCAGCAGAACTTCCAGATGAATCATATCCGTTTGTTTTAATAACTGGAAGACAATTGGAACATTGGCATACGGGATCGATGACTCGAAGAGCAACTATGTTGCATGAAATCGAACCTGACCCAAATGCTAATTTGTGTCAGGAGGATATGGAAAAATTTGATATTGTTGATGGTGATCTCATAACTGTCGAGTCCAGACGAGGTAAAATTGATGTCTATGCGAGAAGAGATGACATGCTGCAACCTGGACAAATATTTATACCGTTTTGCTATGTTGAATCTGCTGCTAACTTACTCACAAATTCTGCATTAGATCCTTTCGCCAAGATACCAGAGTTTAAATTCTGTGCTGTAAACATAAAAAGTAATACTAGACATTAGCTTGCAAAATAAAAATCTAAGCGAATATATATCTAAATTAAAAAGTTTTATTAATACCAATGATTATCTCTCCTGCATTGATTTATTATTGCAAGCTATAAAACATTTTCCTCATGAGGAAAAATTAAAACTAAATCTAGGTAACATTTATAAGATGCTTGAGCGTAAAGATGAAGCTATAGATGTTTACACCTCCCTCTTAGAGACACCTCTCTCATCGATAGCATACAATAATTTGTCTCTTATAATGCTGGAATTAGGTGACAATCAAAAATGTATTGAATACGCTCGTGAAGCATTAAAAAATAACAAAGAATATAATGATGCTAAATACAATTTAGCAGTTGGTTTATTTGAGAATAAAGAATATTTAAAATCATTAGATATTTGTTTAGAACTTGCTAGTGACAGCGATTATAAAAATAGAGCCTTTGAATTAAAAGTTAGAATCGAACAGATTACTTGCAACTGGGATAATTATGTTCAAACACAACAACTGCTCAAATCTAATCAAGTTACTGTTCATCCATTCCTTCATATCTCCAGTGTTTCAAATGAAATTAGTAATTATGGAAATGCCTGTACATGGGGGGAAAATAATATGAGATCTCTCATAAAAAAAGAAATTACAAAGACCAATGATAAAATCAGGTTAGGTTTTTTGTGTGGAGAAATAAGAAACCATCCAACATTCTATTTAGTGAAAAATTTTTTCAAAAATCTCGACAAAGATATTTTTTCTATCTATATGTTTTCATACGATCATGAAGTAGATAAAAAGCTACATATAGAACAAGATTTTGATGAATTTGTAGACATTACTGCACTTAGCACTACTGAATCAACTAATAAAATCCAAAGTTATGACTTAGATATATTGATAGATCTCACAACAATCATTTCGCATAACCGTTCCAATATAATTCATCAAGATATTGCAAAAATTACTATTGCATATCTTGCTTTTCCAGGAACTACGGGTAGTCAAATATATGATTATATTCTTACAGATAATGTTGTTACACCTCTAGATAATCAGAAATATTATAGTGAACAATTTCTGTATCTTCCTAAAAGTTACCAAGTAAATAATGGTGATATAAATACGGATATTAAAAACGAACGATCAGATTTTAGTTTACCCAATAAAGGGATTATTTTAGGGTGCTTGAATCAATCTTTTAAACTTGATCCTATATTTTTTGATATATGGCTTACTATAATGAAAAATCATGAAAGTACATATCTTTGGCTATTGGACTATGGTTATGAGATGAGGGACAATATTAAAAAGTTCATTGACAAAAGGATTGATTCAAAAAGAATAATATATGCCGATAGGATAAACTACGAAAGACATCTCAAAAGGATTCAACATATTGACATTGCGCTTGATACAAGGATTTATAATGGACACACAACAACCATAGAGATGATCCAAGCTGGCGTTCCTTTAGTTACGCTTAAAGGTTCGCACTTTGCTTCGAGAGTAAGTTCTAGTATCTTAAAAAGTCTTGAATTAGATGATTTTATTACAGAAAGTTATGAGGAGTATGAAAGCAAGATAGTATCCTTAATCCATCAAGATGAATGTGCCTCTGCAAAAAATTTAATCAAACAAAAAATCAATAATCCCAAAATATTTAGTGTCAGAAGTTTTGTAAAAGACTTTGAGCAGACGCTTTTAAAATGCATTAGCTAACATTTTTTACTTTATCAATTATCATGATTGTATCTTTAGCGATATCGACATCATGGACTCGAAGATATGTAGCTCCTCGAAGTGAACTTACTGCAAATGTTGCAAGATTAGCTACCTTTAAATCGTCTTTAGTTTCAATACCATCAAATAATTTACTTGAAAATCTCTTATTACTACTACCTATACAAATATTGGTATGGATAGATTTCAGTGCATTTATATTTTCTAAAATTTTAGTATTATCATCACCTGACTTTCCAAAGCCTATACCAGGATCAATAATTATCTTTTCTTTGTCTATACCCTGATCAATACATGACTTAATTCGTTCATTAAAAAAAATATTTAATTCATCAAGCACATTATCATATTTTTTATTCAAACCTTTTTGGTGCTCGGCAGGCATATGGGTCATAATATAATTACATTTAAGATGCGATACAGTTTTGAGCATATTCATGTCATGAAATCCTGATGATACATCGTTTACAAAAAAAATATTTTGACTAGAGAAAGCATTAATAACTTCACTAGATCTAGTATCAATGCTTATTTTAATATCATGATTTTTACTAATAAATTCAATAATAGGTGCAAGTGTATTAATCTGAGCATCTGCACTTACATCCGAGAAGCCTGATCTTGTAGACTCTGCCCCGATGTCAATTATATCAGCACCATGTGTTATCATTTCTGAAATATGTTTTTTAGCAGATTCAAGATCATAATACATTCCGCCATCAGAAAAGCTATCAAGAGTAAGATTAAGAATTCCAATTATTTTTGTCATAAGTTTTTTTGTTTATAAATATAAATTTCATCTTTTAAATCAATTGTCATTAAATCTTTTGCAATAAGTACCTTATGTTTAGTATTTTTTTTAATCTCATTTAATATTTGTTCATCTGATGAGCCATCTAAGGATAAAACATGATTCAGGATTGTAAGCCTGGGCTTTACAGTGTTTATAATCTTTGAAACTTGAGATACATCGGTGTGATAAGAAATAACTCCTTTTGCTTTTGGATATTTTTCTAATGTATGCTCTGATGCATGAGCTATTTCATGAATTAATAAGTCACAATTTTTTGCTTTTTCTATTACTTGCTCAGAATATGTCGTATCACCAGATATCACCATACAATATTTACTATTAAAAATTTTGAATCCAAACGCGTATGTAAATGGCTCATGTTTAACTGCAAATGTTTCAATTGTTAATCCGTTTTTCTTATAAGTAAAATCATCATAGATAATTTCTATATTTGAGTTAAGATTTTCTACATTCAAACTTTCTGGAGGAAGACTTCTTACTTTAATGTCTTCTTCAAATGATTTGATTGTACTATCTACAAAATTAATTGTGCCTGGAGGTCCAAAAATATTAAGTGGGTTTTGCCTATGATAGACCCAACCAGTCATTAGAATATCGGAAAACCCAAGTATATGATCTGAATGCAGGTGAGTAAAAAAGATATTTTCGATTTCATTAGGCAATATGCGCGATTGATTTAGCCTAAGAAGTGCTCCTCTACCCGCATCAAAAAGGAATTTATCATTTTTATGTTCTATTAGAATTGATTGTGAAAATCTATCAATATTGACTCTTGG
Source organism: uncultured Gammaproteobacteria bacterium (assembly GCA_902605525.1). GTDB lineage: Bacteria > Pseudomonadota > Gammaproteobacteria > CACLCV01. Next base: position 29,121 of record CACLCV010000006.1, on the reverse strand, counting down.
TGTTCCGCTTCCCAAGATAGTTACCTTTATAATATCTGCATAGATATTGCTTGATAAAATAATTAGGGATAAAAAAAGAAATATTCTCATCATAGTATTGTAATATAATTAATCACGTATGGATAATAAAAACAAAATTGACCTTACGAAATCAAAAAGGCCAGATACTTCTGAGATTAAAGTTACAGATGAGTATAACTCTGACAGATTTTTTCCAATTACGGGTGAATTACCTCTTACAATCTACTTAGATAAAAAAGAGATAGTTACATTGATGACTCTAGGGCATTATCCTGAAGCACTAGTGATTGGTTATCTTAGAAATCAAGGCATTATTAATGATATTACTCAACTAGAGTCTGTTCATGTAGATTGGTCTGTTAACTCTGCGGCTGTTACGACTAAAGGTTTAGATCTTGCGAAGGTTAAGAATAAACTTAAACATAAAGTTGTCACCTCCGGTTGTGGGCAAGGAACAACATTTGGAGGAATAATGGATGAGCTCAAAGAAAAAAAAGTGAGCTCATTTAATATCAAACAATCAACAATATATAAACTCTTAAAACTTCTTCATGATAAAAATGAAATTTACAGAAAATCTGGCGCAGTTCATGGGTGTGCTCTGTGTAGTCAAGATAAAATATTAGATTTTGTAGAAGACGTTGGAAGACATAATGCTGTAGATGCAATTGCAGGCAATATGTGGCTGAATGATATCCAAGGTGAAGGGAAAATATTTTATACTACAGGTAGATTAACATCAGAGATGGTAATTAAAGTTGCTCAAATGAATATTGGTGTTCTATTATCACGATCAGGTATTACAGAGATGGGTTTAAATGTTGCTAAAGAGACAAATGTAATCTTACTAGGCAGAGCAAAGGGCAAACATTTCTTGATTTATAATGGTAAAGAAAATATAAAATTTGATTCAATACCAGAACCTAGACCTGAGGGAGCAACTGATGTGTGGAAAAGAAGATGATATCTTTTTAGATAAGTTGGTTAACAACTTTGCCAATTGAACTCACAGAAACGGTTACAGTCTCGCCTGAAACCATTGGTCCTAATCCTGAATTGGTACCACATGCGATTATGTCACCTGGATTTAGAGTCATATCATGTGAGAGATAGCTTACAATCTCATAAACATTAAAAAACATATCGCTTGTTTTATAATCTTGTTTTATATCTCCATCGACAGTGGTTGTGATCGTAAGAGACATTGGGTCAATGTCATCGGTAATACAAGGTCCAAATATACCAAACGTGTCGTAGCTTTTGGATCTTGTCCATTGATCAAATGTTGGATCCTTTTTTACAAGATCCATAGCAGTGACGTCATTAATGCAGGTATAACCAAAAATATAATTTTGAGCATCTGATATATCTATGTCCTTACAGCTTCTTCCTATGACTATGCCAAGTTCACCTTCAAAAAAAATATTCTCATTATAGGTTTTTGGACGAATAATGTTCTCGCCTTGATCAATAATACAAGATATTGCTTTATTTAGATAAAGTGGATTATTTGGCTTTGACAAACCCTTCTCGGTTGCTAATGACTGATAGTTATTCCAAAGCGCTATCATTTTTGAAGGTTTGCATGGATTAATTATAGTCACATCTTCGAGTTTAAGCTTAAGGTGTGATTTAGTAGGATTATTAAATAAACTACCCTCATAGACAGTAATATCATTTCCGTCCAGGGTTCCAAATGATTCTTTATTGTTTTCTGTAAAACTTATCCAGTGTGACATTTTGGTATATAATTTATTAGTGAAGGTATTCTAAACGAATTAATGAATAAAAAAAAGCCAAGAATTTTAATAATTAGATGTGGGTTATTAGGCGACACTATTGACTCAACTGCAGTTGTAAAACCATTAACAGATTATTTTGGTGATGAATTAGCTATTGATTGGCTCACCAAGCCTAATTTGATAGATTTATTTAAATATGATTCACGAATTTCACCTGTAGTACTAAAGTTTACTAAGCTACCACTTCTAATTAATTTGGGGAAATTAAAAATCATATTCAAGTCCTATTTGAATCCATATGATGCTGTAATTAATTTAGAGGTTGGTTCAAAATTTAAAAACTTTGCACGATTAATAAAATCAAAGATCAAAGTTGGTCAACCTTATAAATATGTCGCAGAAAATAGAAAAAATGAACACAGAGTTAAACATCAATTAAGAATACTACAAACATATTTCAAAGATATAAATGCTAATGAATGTTATCCATATCTAATTGGCTCAGATATCGATGTTGCCCATGAATATGGCATCAATAACAAATATATTGTGATTTGTCCTTCAAATAGTAAGTTCAATAAAACAAATCATAGAGGATATAGGGCTTGGCCATTAAATAATTGGAAGAATTTAATTAAAAAGATTATTGCTCGAACAGCATTTGATATTGTTATTACTGGCGGAAAAAATGAAAAAGAATTTATAGATCAGCTCAATGTTCGAGATAGTAGAATTCATAATTTATGCGGGGAAACTAGTCTTCCAAACCTTTATGAAGTGATGAAAAATAGTGAATGTGTCATCGCTACTGATAGCGGCTCAGTACACGTTGCAGGAGTCAGTTGTAAGAAGGTTATCTCGCTTCAAGGTCCAACTCCATTTGAAGAAACTGGACCGTATGGTAACTCCAAGAATGAAATTATAGAAGCGAATTTAAAGATGCCATGTTCTCCGTGCTACAATACAAGTAGAATCAAATCTTGTCCTGAAAATAAGTGTATGATCGATTTATCTCCAGATACAATTCTGGCATATGTACTTAAATGATTATCATTTTTTATTTATGAATCTACTAATATGAGATAGGGTCGATTCAGTATCATTTTTCTTAAAACCTTTATCGGTTACGTCTTCAGAAAGATCCTTAATGATGTTATTTATTTTTTCTGAAAGTTTTGAATATTTACCTAAATCTCTTATTAGCAATATAACTATAAAGACAAGTATTGGAAACATTACGAGTGATGTGATGGTGTAAGCATTTATAAATAAATCATACATCCTTTTTTTCCGCCTCTAATTGTTCAACCTTCTTTTGCATCAATTTATCAACACTACTTTCTAAGGAACGATTCATGTCCCTAGCCTTTTTAAGATTTATCGAATTGCTTTCAAAATCTTTCCAAACTTGAATTCTCTTTTTTAATATATCCAAGCTCACTTCATGATAGTACCTTTGCAAGCGTGTCATTTTTTGTGCGAAAGGTCCTAAAATATCATGTCTTGCATCATATCTGCATTGAAGATGGTCAGAAGACTCGGTGATCGCCATACCTTTTTTTGCAAGTTCATTAAGTAATATTTTTCCAGTTTCGGAAAATTCACATTGTATCATTTGATTATATGATTGGTTTCTCGCTTCAGAAAATGTGTACTCAGGAAATTGATAAATAATATCATCAGAAATAACTTTTCCATTATTAGTGATATCATGATCAAGATTTGTGCTAAGAATCACCTTAATCTCATTATTCCCTACCGGTAATATTTTAACAAAATGATACTCACTATAAATTCTGCTTACATAATCTCCATTAATATATAATTTGCCATATCCTTCCGATGGCTCATTATTTTCCATATTCTTCTCAGGGGTGAAAGTAAAATTTTTGACTTGTGTTCTTACTTGATAAAAAGGTTTATTTTTAATAAGTGTGATTTTAACAGATGGTATATTCTGATTTTTTACTTCGACTTTAGGATTATAATATTCTTTCCAAAACTTTATTCTCTCTTCATTATCCTCGTGAGCATATGATGAAGTGACTAGTATCATTAAAAAAGAAAAATGGAGGATAATTTTTTTCATCTAGGGTCTATAGTATCAAAATGAATAGAGAAATTCCCTTTTTTCTTATCTTCATAATAAAGTCTTAATGTATTCTCAATGACAGTAAAAGCTATATCATCCCATGGAATTTCTGACTCTGAAAATAATTCTACCTCTTCACTTTCTGGTCCAGGCGAATATTTGCCGTCCAGAAGCTTACCATGATACATCATATAAATTTGACTAATATGTCGTAAGTCACACATATAAAATAGTTTAATACTATCAGATTTTGCATTTGCTTCTTCGAGCGTCTCTCTTAGTGCGCCCTCGGCAACTGTTTCATTGTTTTCTAAGAAACCAGCAGGAAGTGTCCAATAACCCGATCTAGGTTCAGTAGCTCTCTTACACAGGACTATTTTATCGTCCCACTCTAATATACAGCCTGATACAACTTTTGGATTTTGATAGTGGATGTGTCCACATACTGTACAAACAGCTCTTTCTTTATTATCCCCCTCTGGGATTTTAAATTCTGTCGGAGATCCACAAACGATACAAAATTTTTGAATTGGTTTAGCTATAGACATATTAAACAGCATCGTAGCATAACTAGACTATTGTTATACTTAAAAACCTACAAAAAAAAATAGAAATATTATTATTTACATTAATTTTAATATGTTTTATTAATATTATCTTTTTATTAAATATCTCTGTATAATATTTCAAACTGTTAAGTCCCCATCGTCTAGAGGCCTAGGACACTGCCCTTTCACGGCGGCAACAGGGGTTCGAATCCCCTTGGGGACGAATAAAATTTATTAGCTCAAGAAGTAATTCACATAACCAATTGCAAAAATAGGTAGTTGCAGACCAAAGTTCGTCATTACACTTTATCTTGCATCAGATATCCAGACATCATCCAACCTAGCGCGCCAATCGAATGTACAAAGATATATAGAGGATATAGGTTGAATTGAGCAATGAGTATTCCTGTTAAAATCAGAAATGTACTCCCCCACTTTAGTGTAGTAAGACTCATAGTTATTCTCCTAAGTAATTATTTTAAAAAACCATAGATATAATTTAAATAATATGTTTGGATTATATAGTTGAATGAGGAAGATTTTTTGAACAAAGAGTTACAAACAAAGATTAAGTTTAGAACAATGGTAAGAGTATACCTAATATCTTTATTTTTAATCATGCCAATCATATTTTTTATTTGGTATATATCTAGGTAGTCTATAGTTTTTTTAGAAGTTTCTTCTCTCGTGATTTGCACTTTTTTGTACATTTTTTCTTTCTACATTTTTAGAACAATATATTTTCAGCTTAGACATCTTCTTAATTATATAGACATTGATGAGAAAAAAACTAACAGTAAAAGTATGGGAATTAAATAATTAATTACTTGTTTATAGATTTGTTAGCCACAATGTCTGATATGGGGATAAAGTTAGTTTACTAGTAATGTCATTAAATTTACTTTGTGAAATTAAATCTTCCCATTCATCAAAACCTATCAGGTTGAGATCTAATAAACTAAGATCAACATCTTTATCTGTAAGATTAGAAATACAAAAAATACTTTGCTTTTTATCAAGACTTTGTCTCCATACTCCGTATAAATTTTTACCTAAGTGAAGTGTGAACTGTACCGCATTAGGATGGAATGCTCGCTGTCTTTTTCTGATATTCGAAAGTGTTTTTAGTTTATTAAATATTTTAGTTTGAAGTTTAGTTTCATCTAATAACTTAATATCTTCATATTTTATTTTTCCTCTATTTAATGATCTATTTTGTCCGGTCTTTTCAAATAATTTATGATCATTTTTTGTACCAAACAAACTGTGAATATAAAGTGCAGGTACTCCTTCAAGTGACAACATTATTGTATGAATACATATAAATCTCTCAAAGCCGAGATTAGACTCTTTATTAAACGCAACAGTCATAGCATCATAAAGTGAAATATTAATTTCATATGGCTCAGGGGTATCTGTATTATTTGAGCGATATGACACTTTACCTCCATTATTTTCCATCTGTTCTATAAATCTATCAATTTCATCTTTTGATAAAAATGATTCAGCTGGACGAAGTCCAATTCCATCATGCGATGCAATAAAATTTAGATAAGATGTTCCTAGTTGAGATGGGGGCATGCTCATTGTTAACTTTTCTAGATATGAGGAATCACCAGAGAGAATAGAATATACTAAAATAGGAGGAAGAGAAAAATTATAAATCCAATGTGCTTCATTTGCATTACCAAAATAGGAAACATTTTCTCTAGCTGGTGTATTTGTCTCAGTAACTAAAATAGCTTTTGGTGATAGATAGGTTAATAAGGTTCTAAATAATCTTACAATTTCATGCGTTTTATCAAGATTAATACAGCGAGTTCCGATTTTCTTCCAGATAAATGCTACTGCATCGAATCTAAATACAGTAATTCCTTTAGATAGATAAAATATTATTATTTCAATAAATTCATAGAGAACTACTGGTTTACTGAAATTATAATCTACTTGATCTCTACTGAAGGTGCACCATACAAATTTCTCACCAGCATTCGTATCAAAGGAATTCAGTAAATCGCTAGTCCTTGGTCTTACAACTTTGGATACGTCAAATTTTTCATCAAAGTCTAAAAAATAGTCGTGGCCTTTACCCTTCCCTTTTATAAAATTATTAAACCATTTTCCTTGACATGAACCATGGTTAATCACAACATCTGCCATCACTCCAAAATCTTTGGAAATTTTTAAAATGTCATTCCATTGACCGAATTTATGGTAGATAGTGTAATAATCCATTACTGAAAAACCAGTATCAGAACTTGATGGAAAAAATGGAAGTACGTGAACTATCTCAAAGAAATCTTTGGTATGTTCATGTAAAAAATTATTGATTGTGTTAATTGGAAGATTATTTTTATCCTTTATTGTGTCAGCATAGGTAATTAAAACGATAGTCCTTTCTGACCATGACTCGCCCTCTTGAGTGATGTGATCTGGTAATTCATTTTGAGAGTCAATAATCTTCGATAAAATAGTGTCTGTTAATTGTGTTAATGCATCTGAAGTCAATATACCTTCATAGATGCGATTGATATGTTGATTAACTCTCTTTTCTAAATTTTCTTTTTTATTTTCTACCATCTTTATAGATTTTATATCTTAGAGTCTGACTCAACTATTTCTAAGAATCTTTTTTTAATATCTGGCATGGCTGTTTCTACACGATTCCAATTAGTGATTAAAGGATTTTGATTAGGATTATCTAAAAATTCTTGTCCTGCAATAATTATGTTGTTTGCAAATAACTCAATAGCGATCTCTTCTTCATTGATATTTAAATTAAGCCCATTTATTTTTGCATCATTATAATAAATCTCTAATAAATCAAGGGCTGTTCGATAGTATGTAGCTTTAAGAGTTCTTAACGTATTGTGAGTGAATGTATCACCTTGTGCCGCAAGTTTTCTTATAAGAGTTTTTGTAATATCAATGGACATTTTAGATAAACCCGCATCTCTGTTTTCCTCGGAAAGAGGCTGATGTTTGTGGTCATAAGTGTCGGCTATATCTACCTGACATATCCTATTATATGCTTGATTACGCTGCATTTCTGATAACAATCCAATTTCTAAACCCCAATCACATGGGATTCTTATCTCTTTGAGAAGCCTACTTCGAAACGAAAATTCACCGGCTAACGGATATCTAAAAACATCAATAAACTCAATATAATCTCTATGACCAAGAACTTTTTTAAAAGTTTTAAGTAATGGAGTAACTAACAGTCTTGTAACTCTTCCACCTAAAGAGCCATCTCTCACTCTTGGATAATACCCTTTACAAAACTCATAGTTAAAATGTGGGTTGGCTACTGGATATACTAATTTTGCTAATAGTTCTCTAGAATAAGTCATGATATCACAATCATGAAGGGCAACTGATTTTGCCTCGTTTCGAGAATATGTGTATCCCATACAGTACCAAACATTTTTACCTTTTCCAGCTTGGTCAGGCGCGATACCTAGTGCCATAAAATCTTTATCTAACTTTTTCATTTTTGGACTGTCATTCCATAGTACTGAATGAGATTGGTTTAGATTAGAAAAAAACTCTTTTGCTTTGATATATTCTTTTTTTGTTGCTCTATCAAGACCTACAGTAATATGATTTAGATATTTTACTTTACTCAAACAATCAACTATATTTTTTAAGGCTGGTCCTTCTAGTTCTGAATAAAGTGAAGGTAAAATTAATTCAATTGGTGCACTTTTAGAATATTCTCTAAGTTCTCTTTCAATCTCTTCTAATGAACGAGTAGATAAATTGTGTAGAGTGCTAATAACTCCATTTTGATGAAAATCAGACATTTACAATCTCCGAAGATTTAATTTTTGTTATTACTTTTTCTATACATTCAATCCATCCGTTTGGTGCTGCATGGTCACTGAATGTGATATTTTTACCATTCAAACTGTCCTCCAATAAATGATTATTAGGAGATTTTACAATACATGGAAAATCTACTTCATTTAGCATCTCAAAATCATTTTTACTATCCCCTATCCCTACAGTAACAATATTAGAATTATTAAAAAACTTTTTTGTTTTATCTATAAATAATCTAGTAGCTTTGCCTTTGTCATGTTCAGAGCAAATATGGGAAAACCTCCCTCCGGTAATAAGGTTTAATTTAAACTGCTTAAGAAATAATTTAAACTCATCATACTTAGATTTTGTTGACTTCCATTTAATTAATATTGAAAAATCTCTTCTTGAAGCAAGCTCTAGATCATGGCCTGATAGTCCAGATAATGAAGCTTGTTCGTCAACACTAAGGTCATCAAAAAAAGTTAACTCATCTCCAAAATTTTTATTTATTTCAGATTGAATTTGATCCTTGTATTCGTATATCTTTCCAGATTCATATAAAACTTGATACGTCCCTCTAGATGACTCGGTTATTTTAAAATGATCATTCGCTAAATATATACCTCCGCCAGTCTCACATATGAATGAGAGCGATGTTTTAATTCTTTTTTGAAAGTAATCAACCTCATCAAATGTCTTACTAGTATTAAATACTACTAAGTGTTGGGCTTGTTTTAGTTGTGAAACAGTCTCAGTATTAAATCCCTCATCAAATGTATCATTGTTAATAAATGTTCCGTCTATATCGGTAAATATTAATAAGGTCATATTTTTAATCAAAAATTTCATCTCTTTATAGATATTTATAGTAAAACATGCAATTAACATGCCGTATCTATATATTGGCATGATTTGTGCATTTTAAAAAATGTGAGTGCCATTAAACTTAATAAACATAAAATATTCAAAAAAACAGACAATGTGCTTTTTTATGACATTTCGATAAAAGAGTCAAATGCATCAGACTTGGTTATACATGAATCAGCAGCTGTATCACCGCCTAATGATGAATTGGGTAACAAGCAGTTTTATATCCACTCTCATCAGATTGATAATAACCGTGTTATTAGTGGTTCTAGAACTTTCGAATTAATTAATTTTGATTGGGATCGCCCTTATCAGATAATAAAGCTTAACCGTGATAGCGGGGCATTGAAAATTCCTTTGAATACATATCATCGGTCTGTATCTGGTGAAAAGGGTTCCATAGTTATCAATCAAGCTCAAAGAGACGACTTGTTTGAGACAAATAAAGAATTTCGCCCTGTATCAGTTGTAAAAAATGAAAAATTAAATAATATACTTAAAAATACTAAACCTATTATCTATAAGATTTAGCTTCGTAAACTTTTTTTTTATTGTATATTTCAAGATCTCTTATATGAAGATTTAAGGCATAGTGTGATTGTTGTGACTCTATAATGAATAATATGATTGCTATCGATAAAAGAAAAACTGCAGCAACAAATAAATTTAAAGCAATATTCATAAAATCTAAATAGCCAAAAAATATTGTTAGGAGATTTATTAGAAAAGATAATCCTGAAAGTGTCTGCATCCATCTTAAAAGGAGTAATCTTGATGATAAGATTTGTATTCTCTCTGCTGAAAGGTAATTACCCGAATTATCATATGAAAGTATGTGTAACTTTCTTATTAGCATTGCTAGTGCAGTATATTTATTGGTAAATACTAACAACATAATCGGTATTGCCGGAAATAATAAAGCTGGGTACCATATAAAGAATTTGATATCATCCATATAAGCTCATATGCATTATTCATGCCAATGATAAATAAATTATGCAAGATATTAAAACAAATCGCTCGAAAATTAAAAAGAAAAAAAAGAAACCAATAGATATAGGTAAGCAAAGCTATGATGAGTATGGAAATAAAAAAAATCAAAAAATAGACTATGAAAGAGACAAGCCCCCTCACTGGTAATAGATTTATTTATAAATTTCTAGGAATCTTGATATTCTTTCAATTACTCTTTTTTTTCCTAACACAAAACATAAGTCATCAATGGATGGAGCATTGAGCCTTCCGGTAGTTGAGAACCGTATCAAAGGGCCTACATCTTTAAATTTTAGAGATAAATCTTTGCAGGTTGCTTTAACACATGCACTTATTGATGGCTTGTCGGTAAAATCAACAATAAATAATTTAGATATTGTATCTCTGAGAATTTTTATTGTTTGTTCTTTTTCAAATTTAGTGATGATATCTAGGTCATATTTAATCTCATTTTCATAAAAGTATGTAATGCTATTTGCAATATTTTTCAAAGAATATTCTCTTTCTATGCCCAAATGTAGAATATCACATAAATATTTGTCATTTTTTGGTGTGTTTGGTAACTCTTTGGCTATTAGAAAAGGAAGAATCTGCTCAGCAATATTCTCAATTGAATCATTTTTAATATAATGCTGATTTAACCAATTCATTTTTTCAATATCAAATGCAGCAGCTGACTTTGTTATTCTATCTAAATCAAATAGCTCAATTAATTGATCTATACTAAATATTTCTTGATCTCCATGAGACCATCCAGTTTTAGCAAGATAATTTAATATTGCATCTACTCTGTACCCTTCATTTAAAAAATGATTAATATCAACTGCACCATGTCTTTTTGATAGTCTTTTGCCATCTACACCATGAATCATTGGAAGGTGCGAAAAAGATGGAACTTTGGCTTTAAACGATTCAAATAAATTCACCTGAACAGGAAGATTGCTGAGATGGTCATCTCCTCTTATGAGATGTGTTATACCTAGGTCTATATCATCTACCACTGATGTGAGGTTATATGTTGGAACACCACTTGATCTTAATATTACAACATCAAAAAAGACTTTAGGGTCAAATATTACTTCACCATGCACAGAATCATGAATGGTTATGCTATTTTGTTTTTGATTTCTAAATCGAATTACATGTCCTTTTCTATTTAGTCTATTTTCAAATTGCACTGAAAGATCTGTCTCTTTAGTTTTTTCATTTATTTCAACTTTGTCGTAATAAGCCATACCATCATTTAAAAGTTGTTCTATTTTATCTACATAATGATCGAATCTATTTGACTGATAAATTATTTCGTCATCATAGTTAAGTCCAAGTTGATTTAGAGCAAATATAATGGAATTTTTATATTCATCTGAACTTCTCGTGGTGTCTGTATCATCTATCCTTAAATAAAACTTTCCATTATTCTTCCTTGCATAAAGCCAGGAATAAAGTGCAGTTCTGACACCACCAATATGAAGCCATCCTGTAGGGCTAGGTGCAAATCTTGTTTTAATCATCATAGTGTCATCTTAAAGTTATTTACTATGGCGCCGGGTAATCTTGCACTTGATGTTGACCTTTCCTCATATGTTCCAGAGTCAATTAGAAGCTCCCTACTTGAAGTGAGACCGATCAAGTTATCACCCAACATACTGTAAACGCTGTCATCGAATCTCATTGTATTAATTGGAGCAGTAAGCTTGCCGTTTTCTACTAAAAAACACCCGAACCTTGTAAGTCCTGTCATTCTTCCGTTATTTCTATCTGAAAAGTTTAAATACCAGAGATTACTTATATAAATTCCTTTATCAATTGTCTCTAAGATTTTGTCATCACTTATGGAGCCTGCTCTCATATCTATAGAACAGGGATATTCTGAGGGACTTGCTGCATTGTGAACTACTGAATATTCTAGTGACGAACGAGGTGAGGTTAAAGATTCTCTAAATTCTCCCTTTTTAATCATGCTAATCTCCTCAGGCTTTATAAAACCATCAGAATTAAAATTAGCAGAGAGTCCGTCTTTTATATTTTCATCTATAGATATAAGTTCATTTAGTTTTCTTTCTTTTTTATTTAATAAATGAAGAGGACTAGTTCCAATTTTATTGGATTTATAACTAAATCCTCCCCATGCCATCATATCTATGATTTCATTAAGTGCAGATGGCTCAAGGTATACTCTGTATTCTCCAGTAGTAATTTTCTTCTCTGGATTCGATAGTATAGCTAACTTTTCTATACCTTTGTTAAGAATAAAATCATAATCTTCTTTATTCCATTTTTTTGATGAGTAGTTAAGCTTTATAGCATTATTATTTTTGTTATAAATAGAATAGTCAAAGCTAAAGGAATAATCTTCATGCCAGTTTTTTTGACCTAATGAATTTGCTAGTCCAGTATAAATTGATCCTGATGAAAATATTCCTACTAAATCTAGCTTAGTTGCGCTATTCAATATGTGTTCTAAAATTACTTCATCACTAGTACTTTGCTTTTCAGAAGATATCTCAGTTGAATGAACAGATGTGGAAAACATCATATATGGATCCTTAGGCAAATCCGGCAACTCCCTTCTTAAGTAATTGAGAGTTTTTATTAGCGTGGATATATCTCTTTCAAAACTTCCATTGAGCCTTACATATGATTTTAAATTTCTTTTATCTTTTGTAGATAAACTTAGTGTCATTGAAATTTGTTTAACACTTCCAGCTTGTCTTATTTTACCCTTATTTAGTCTGACAAATTTTGATTCTTCAGCATCGAAATTAATAATTAAAAGCTCATTACTTTTTATGTTTTTAAATAATTCTTTAGTAATATTTTCAAAATACTCTCTCATTACTCTCCACCAAAAACATCAATATCTTTAAACAAACAAGACGGTGTTGCATGGCCTACAAAGATAGTTTGATTAGGCTCTCCCTTTCCACAATTTGCTGTACCAAGGATGGAATAAGATGATTCATCACCGACCATGGCTAAGTTATGCCAGAAATCTTTAGTGATACCACGATAGTTTGGATTTTTTACTACTCCTCTCATCTCTCCATCTTTGATGATGGTTCCTTTTTCACAGCCAAATTGAAATTTATTCCTATAATCGTCAATAGACCATGAATTATTCGTTTCTAATAAAATTCCATCTTCGATAGCTGCTATCATTTCAGACAAAGGAGTATCGCCTGGCTCCATGTTAATATTACCCATTCTATCGATAGGTGGTCTATTCCAACTTGTGGCTCTTGAACAAGCAACATAATCTTGTTCAGCTCTTTGAGCGGAATAAAAGCTACCTATTGGTTTCTTTAGTAATCCATTTTGGATTAGATATTTTTTTTGAGCTGGAGTTCCATCATCATCAAAATTATACGATGCAAGTTCTGATTCTTGTTCAGGATTAAAAGATATGTTCAGCTTTTCAGATCCATACTTATATTTGCCAAACATATCAAGATTAACAAAACTTGAGCCAGCATAATTTCTCTCATCACCTAATATTCTATCTAATTCTAGTGGATGTCCGATAGATTCGTGAATTTGTAAAATCATTTGATCAGGCGCTATTAACGCATCGCATTTTTTACTTGGACAGTTTGGTGCCATAGACAGTTCTATTGCATCATTTGCAATTGACGTTGCTGTATCAATTAAATTTGAGTCTTTAATAAAATTATAACCAATCTGTCTAGCATGAGCATGGCCCCCATATGTTCTAGTTTGGATTTCTTTTTTATATTCGGCACATGCAATTAGTTGGGGAAGTATGTACGAGATATTTTGTCTAAATTTACTTCCATTTGTATCTGTAAATAAAGTTTCAATTTTATTGTATCTAAAGCTTGCTCCCCAGTTTGAAATTGTTGGTTTAGACTTTAAAGCTTTATTAATTTCATATAGATAATCAACTTTATCTTTGTTTGACTCTTTGGCCCAAGTATCTTGCTCATGAGTAAAATACTTGCCATTATTAATGATATCCGCTGGAGGAGTGGGCTGATGAATTAAGTTACCTTTTGTAAATGCAGACCAATTCTTTGCCTCTTCTGTCGCTTTCAATATTCCTTCCCTAGTCAAGTCGCTCGTCGCAGAATAACCATATCCACCGTTATGAATTACCGTTACCATCAGGCCTTCATCTTCTATGATCTCAATCGGCTCTAAGACATTTCTTGTAACCGATAAAACATTCGTATATTTGCTTACAAAACGGAAAGAGCAATAGTCAACGTTTGGAAGATAGCTGTTTATTTGATTTATAAATTCATTTTTCATGATTTAGTGGAGGATACATTGTATCATTTAACTATAATTATGCATAAGATTTATCCCCTTATTAAAAATACGAATTTCCCAAGCATTAGAAGGTCTTGTCTTAAAACCATCCAGGTTAATTTAGGTTATAAGTGTAATCAAAGCTGTCTTCATTGTCATGTAAATGCCGGTCCAAAAAGAAAAGAAATGATGGATAAAAAAACCATAGATAATGTAATCAATTTTGCTGTTAATAATAATATCGAAAAAGTTGATCTGACAGGAGGCGCTCCTGAGATAAATAAGTATTTTAAATATATGGTTAAGGAATTAAGACAACATGATATTCGTATAATTGATCGATGTAATTTGACTATACTCAATGAAGATGGCATGGAAGATTTACCGAGTTTTTTTGTAAAACATAAAATAGAAATTATTGCCTCCTTACCTTGTTATATAAAAAAAAATGTAGATCGTCAAAGAGGTAAAGGTGTGTTTGATGAGAGTATTAATGCATTAAGACTACTGAATAATATGGGATATGGGATTAAGAAAGATCTAATTTTAAATCTAGTCTACAACCCACAAGGTCCTGTTCTACCTCCTTCACAAATTAAACTCGAAAAGGAGTATAAGACATATCTTAGAAAGAGTTTTGACATCGAGTTCAATAACTTGTTTACAATTACAAATATGCCAATTAATAGATTTGGTAGCACATTAGTAAGCCAAGGTAAGTTTAATAGCTATATGAAACTTCTAATATCATCATTTTCAGAAAAAGCTAAAGAAAATGTAATGTGTAAAGAGTTAATTAGCATTGACTATAAAGGAAACGTCTTTGATTGTGATTTCAATCAAATGCTCAAAATGAACTTATCAGGTAAAGAAACTCATATCACCAAGATGACAAAAAAATATCTACATAATAGAGAGATATCAACCGGAGACCATTGTTATGGTTGTACCGCTGGATCCGGAAGTAGTTGTGGAGGAACAACAATATAAGCATGAATCTTTCTTTTATTATTCCAACACTTAATGAGGAACAAACACTTTTATCAAATCTAATTTTTTTAAAAAAAATAAGAAAATACCTAAATGCTGAATTGATAGTAGTTGACGGGGGAAGCCATGATTCTACGGTAAATATTGCCAAAACATTATCATGTAATGTATACATATCTGAACCTTCTAGGGCAAAACAATTTAATTTAGGAGCAAAACATGCCAGCGGGAAGTACTTAGTATTTCTTCATGCAGATACCATACTGGATAATGATGCAATAAACCATCTTAAAAAGATTAATAAAAATATTCAATGGGGGTTTTTTAATATCAAAATAAAATCAAATAATTTTAAATACACGATACTATCTACGCTTATAAACATAAGAAGCAGATTATTTAATTACGCGACAGGCGATCAAGTTATGATTGTGGAGAATAATTTTTTTTACAGAGTAAAAGGTTTTAAAGAAATATATTTAATGGAAGATATAGAGTTTTCTAACAGAATAAAGAAATTAAGTAAACCAAATCTAATTAAGGGGCTAGCTATAACTTCATCAAGAAGATGGGAAGAGTATGGATTTTTTAGAACAATCTTTTTAATGAGATTATTAAGACTCTTATATTACCTTGGTGTAAATGATAAATTCTTAGCCAATATTTATAAATGAGTATAATAATCAACATTATGTCAAAAAATCCTGATTTTGCTGAATGCAAAACTAGATTGAAGGCACTATTGCCAAAAGAAGAAAGAAAGTATTTAGCAAAGCTTATGCTTGATAAGACATGTAATATTGTATCGAAATTCAATACTACAAACCTACTCTATTTGTTTCCAAAGAAAGATGGCTTGTTTCTTCAAAAGCTTTCAAAAAAATATAACATTAATCTTAAGATCCAAAGAAGAGGAAAACTTAGTGATAAGATATACTCAATTTTAAATCAAAAAGATGTAAAGTTTGAAAAAAGATTAGTGATAGGTTCAGATATTCCATCTATAAGTGTTGATGAAATATCTGAGTGTATTAATTTATTAAATAAACATGATTGTGTATTTGGCCCTTCAAATGATGGAGGATTTTATCTTGTGGGTGTTAAAGCTAATGCTCACTATATTTTCAAAAATCTAAATATGGACACCATCTTAATTGATGACTTAAAAGCTAGTTGCAAGGGACATAAAATAAGTTACGGCTTTGTACGGAAATTGAAAGATATTGATTGTGAAAAAGACTTATTATTTATTTGAACTATTTTCTTTGTCATAAATATCATTTAACTTTGTGTATTTTAGATAAGTGTTGAACATAGTTGTAAGTGCTACTTTAAAACCATTTTTTCCTTGAAAAATCCCACCTTTGATAATTAATTTTTTAAAAAACGCGAAAATAGATCTTGTTATTGGTCTGATTGAAGATGCTTTAACTCCATCTTTAAAAAGTTGTTTGGCACTCATACTACTTCTAAAATTTATCTTCTCAACCCATTCATCCATGGACTCGTATGTATTATGTATGATATGTGATTTTGATCTAAATCTTTTAATACTTGTTACAGCAGCATGATCTGATCTTGTATCATAATTTACTTTGGCTTTGTTATACAATCTTGTAACTTCATCAGGATAAAATCCAGCTGCTTTTATCCATTCATTCCCACAGTAATTTTTTCTACGAAATGAATAACTATCATAATCATCACTAAGATTGATTGTTTTAACAAATTCTATTAGGTCATTTGCTAAATATTCATCGGCATCCATGCTAAATATCCAATTATTTTTCGAAAATTTAGAGGCTTCTTTTTTTTGGTCACCATCTCCTAAGAAAGGTTGAACAAATACCTTGGCTCCAGAATTCACTGCTATCTCTCTTGTTAGATCTGTACTTTCAGAATCAAGGACAATTACCTCGTCGCAAATACTTTGTAAACTTCTTATAGCTCTTTCAATATATTTTTCAGCATTGAGAGTTATTATTGTGCCTGTTATTTTATTCATTTTTATAAAGCGTCAAATATTTTCTCTAATTTATCAAAATGTTTATCATAATCATACTGCTCATAAGCATATTTAGATGCATTAGAAACCAGTGAATCCCTTAAAGTTTTATTTTCATACAATGTATCAATTTTTTTTGAAAGGTCGCTAGCATTTTTTGTATCAAATAAAAGGCCATTAGTACCATGTGAGATAATTTCTGGTACACCACCGGCATCACTTCCAATAACTGGTACACCCATAATCATTGCTTCTGCAGCAACTAGTCCAAATGTTTCCTCGTAAGTAGGCAGTATCACTAAATCAAAAAATGGCATGAATGACATTGGTGAATCCACAAAGTTAATAAATTTTAAATAGTTGGTTAAGTGATATATTTTAGCATTGATAAGTAAATCTTCTTTGTATTGTTTAGACATGATGTGTCCAATAATACACAGTTGCATCTTATTTGAGCTAATATTCATAGCCTCCAAAACAAGGTGTTGACCTTTTTGTTCTTCAACACGTGAAAATATACCAATAGAAAATATTTTTGGGTCAATATTATTGCTCATCATAAAATCTGATTTATTTAATTTCATTTCCGATTTTGGTTTACTGATACCATATATAAGTTTTTGAACTTTATCTTTATCTATTGGCAGATTCCTATAAGCTTCTTCACATAGTTTATCTGTTATAACTAAAACTAAGTCTATGTTTCTATAAAAGAATTTATGATAGAAGGTTTTTTTTGAATGAGATATTTTCATTTGTCTATAATAAATTATCTTGATATCTCCAGGTGTTAATAACTTTAGTATCACTGCTATATAAATGTCTTTAGACCAACTTACGTGAATAATATTTAATTTATTGTTGATAATGTATTTCCTTAACACAAAAAAGTTGATTAAATATTTGAAAACACCTTTGGGCGTACATTCAACTTTGTTGTTAGTGATAATTTTAGAAATATATGATTTTTTCACACAGGCGGCATGCATTTTATCGCCCTTATTCCTATAATGCTGAGCAAGTTTTGTAAAATATAACTCCAGCCCACCCTGGTCAGGAGATAAACATAGAGCCAGTACTTTATTAATTTTCATATAATTTCGATATTATAGTCTTATTATTAGTGAAGAAACAAAGAATAATTTGTAAGTAATAATTTTTATTGTTGTAATACACAAATGAATAAGATTCTAGTTATAAGAAATGATCGCTTAGGAGACTTAATGTTGATTCTTCCAGCTCTAAAAATCATAAAATCATCCATACCAGACATACAAATCGATTGTCTTGTCGATAAAAATTATAAGGATATATCGATATTATCAAATGATATTGACAATGTATTTGTGGATGTTGGGTCATCTGTTAACATTTTAAATCAGGAATATAATTACTCCATAAGTTTTTTTTCCACATTTACTATTGGCTATAATCTATGGAAAGCAAATATTAAAAATAGATATGCACCCTCAACAAAATTAGTTCAATTTTTCTATAATAAAACAATCAAACAGAATAGGTCAAAATCGCTCAAGCCTGAATATGAATACAACAATGATCTTGTACGCTACTTTTTAGTTGATAATGGTTTTCAAGTTGTTGAAGCTAATGGTCCTTACATAAAAATAGAGAACAAAAATGAAAAAAGAAATAATGCAAAAAAAATAATTTTTATTCACCCATTTACCGGTGGATCATCTAAGACATTATCTGAAGACGATTTTATTAAATTATGTATAGATTTAGATAGATTATGTTCCTATAAATTTATTTTACATTGCGATATTTATGATTATGATAAATGTCTTCTAATGAAGAATAGAGTACCTCAATTAGATATCGATGTAATTAAACCAACAAATCAACTCACACAAATGTTTTCAAATATTAACCAATGTGATTTGTTTATTTCGGGATCAACTGGTCCGCTACATGTTGCAGGGTCTTTAAACAAAAAAACGGTAGCTTTTTATCCATCAAAGAAATCATCAACATCCCTTAGGTGGGCTACCATCAATGATAAATCAAACAGATTAGCTTATGAAGATTCTGGTACCGATGATAAATACATTAAAATTGATATGTGTAGAATTGCAAACGAAATTTATAATAAATTACTGAAATAATTTAGTTACTGACTGCTTTACCTCATTTACTTTTATGTCATTTAAACACTTTGTGTGCCCTAGTGGACAAACTCTTTTGAAGCATGGGCTGCAATCTAAGTCTTTATAAATAATATCTCTTTTTTCTTTTGAAATTAGAGGTGGGGTGTAAGTTGGACACGATGACCCATACAAAGCTATTATTTTTTTATCTAATGAAGCAGAAATATGCATTAAGCCAGAATCATTTGAAATAACTCCCTCAGATGCTGCAATTATTTCCATAACTTCAAGTAGATTAGTTTTGCCAATAAGATTAATTATTTTTTCTGACTCTAAAGGCCTAAATGCGTCACTTATGCTAGTGTCTAAACCTAGAATAATAACTTTATACAGTCGTGATAATTCGTTAGCAAGGTTGAGCCATTTATTAGTTGGCCATCTTTTTGAAGGACCATATTCAGCATCAGGACAAAAAACTATATATTTACCACTAAATTTAAATTTATTAAAAATTAATTCTTTATTCGTATTGATATCAAAAATGGGCTTAACTTTGTCAGAATACTTCTGGTCTATTAAATGTAAATATCTATTCACCATACCTAAGCTTTTTTCGATAGGTTTTTTTATGATATTTATTAATCCAAAACGAAGTTCTCCTAAATAACTTATTCTTTTTTTTATTCTTGCAACCATTGGAATAATTGCTGATTTATAACTATTTGTTAAAATATAACACTCGTCATATTGCTCTGATCTTAGACTTAGACCTTTCTTAATTCTATATATTAATGATAATCTCCCATGTTCTGTCTCGGATGCTATAACTTTTCTTATGCCGGGTATTACATTAGCTAAATGTAAAAGATTTGAATTAACTAGAATATCAATAGAATTATTTTGATTATTTTTTAGTGCCTTCATGAATGATGCGCTTATAACCAAATCTCCAATCCACGCAGGAGCAATTATTAATATTTTTTTGTTTGGCATTTTTTAGTTTTGATCTAAGAAGTTCAAATATGACGATACCCCGTCCTCTAGTTCAGTTGCCTCCTTCTGGTAACCTATCTCTCTGAGATTATTCATATCAGCCTCAGTAAAAGCCTGGTATTGCTCTTCTAAACCCTCAGGAAAATTTATATATTCAATATAGCCTGAATTAAAATAATTTATTACTGCATTTGCAACATCATTAAATGAACGACTCTTACCTGTAGCGACATTAAATATCCCCGAGTAATTATTTTGCATAAACCATAATTTTATATCAATAGTATCTTTAACGTATACGAAATCTCTTCTTTGTTCGCCATCATCATAACCATGGCTACCTCTAAAAAGTTTTAGCATCCCATTCTGCTTAAATTGATTATAGAAATGATATGCAACACTACTCATTACTTCTTTATGTTGCTCATAAGGTCCATAAACATTGAAATAACGCATACCAACAATCTGAGATTTAATCTTAGCCATGTTCTCTCTTACATAATTATCAAATAATAGTTTAGACTCTGAATAATGATTTAATGAAGATTCATTATCTGAATCTTCTTTAAAAATAGTCCCGTCACCATAAACTGATGCTGAAGAAGCATAAATCATATCAATATTATTATTAGCAGAATATTCCAATAGTTTTTTTGAGTAATTGAGATTTACATCCATGATATAATCTCTATCAGGTTCTGTAGTTTTTGAACATGCACCCAAATGGAATATTTGATCTATTTTATTTATATGTTTACCATTAAGTAAATCTTTTAAAAAGATATTATGATCGAGGCAATCTAAAATTTCTAAATTCTTTATATTTTCAAATTTTTTTGGATATCTATCTAATTCTTCAACAATCAAAATTTGTTTATCTGATTCTATTAAAGATCGCACAAGATTTGTACCTATGAAACCCGCACCGCCAGTTACAATAATCATATGGTGAATAATACCTTATTTTAGTATCAATTATAATAATACTTAATAAAAGTATTGTTATGATCTTGATATTGCTGTTACAATTACTTTTTTTAAAAATGAAAAGGTCACAAATACTTGTTGGTATAATAATGGGATCACAATCTGACTGGCCAATCATGAAGCATGCGTCAGACACTCTAGAAAATCTAGCCATCAATCACGAAAAAAAAGTAGTTTCCGCGCATAGAACACCTGATTTATTATTCGAATATGCTGAAAATGCAAGTGAGAGAGGGGTAGAAGTTATTATCGCTGGAGCTGGCGGCGCTGCACATCTTCCTGGCATGACAGCAGCAAAGACACATATACCTGTTATTGGTGTGCCAATAAAAACTAAGAGCCTAGAGGGTAAAGATTCGTTATTATCTATCCTGCAGATGCCAGCTGGAATTCCAGTAGCTACAGTTGCAATAGGTAAAGCAGGATCTATAAACGCAGGTCTACTCGCAGCCTCTATATTAAGTATAAAACATCCTAATATAAATAAGAAACTTTTAGAATTTAGGAAAAAACAAACAAGACGTGTACTAAAAGCAAGTAAGTTACTCTAATGAAAATAGCTATATTTGGTGCTGGTCAGCTGGCTATGATGATGATAGAAGAGTCATCCAAGTTAAATCATGATTTCATAGTTGTGGATCCTTCTCAAAATCCACCTGCAGGTAAACATACTAAACACCTACAAACTGATTATACTGACCAAAAGACGTTAGATTATATTATTGATAACTATGATGTTGCAACTATAGACTTTGAAAACGTAGATATATCTGCAATGAGGTTTTTAGAGAAGAAAATTAAAGTCTTTCCTCCCACAAAAGCGCTTGAGGTATGTCAAGATAGACTTCTGGAGAAAAATCTTTTTAGAGAATTGAATATCAATGTTACTGAATATAAAGAAATAAAAAATATGTCAGATTTAAAAAATTATTGTCAAGGAAATGAATCAAGGTATTTACTTAAATCTAGAAGATTTGGATATGATGGAAAAAATCAACTAAAATGTAACTCGAAAATAGATTTACTAGAAAAGCTTCTATCAGAGTGCTCGTGTATAATTGAAGAGATTGTAGATTTCTCAACTGAAGTATCATTAATTTGCGTAAGACAGGAAGATAATAATATAGTTTTCTATCCTCTTATTGAAAATTTCCATGAAGATGGAATCTTAAGATATAGTAAATTCCCTTATATAAATAAAGAATTACAAGATACTGCAGAGAAGTATGGAAAAGAGCTGCTAAATTATTTTAAATATGTAGGTGTACTGGTAGTTGAGTTTTTTGTATCAAAGGACGGAAAATTAGTAGCTAATGAAATGGCTCCCCGTGTTCATAATTCAGGCCACTGGTCAATAGAGGGCTCCTCTACAAGTCAATTTGAACTTCATGTGAGAGCAATTACTGGGGATCTGGACAACAAACCGATTAACTTCAAATCTTCACTGATGTTTAATATATTATCAAAATATCCGGATGATAATATATTGAATGACTTAGAGTCACATTATTTTCACAGTTATGATAAAGAAGAAAGGAATTTGAGAAAACTTGGACACATAACTATAACTAAAAATAGTGCTGAGCAGCTAGAATCAATTCTACCAGAGTGTTTAAAAGTGTTAGTTAATTAATTTTTCAAAAGATTTTTCTTAGCTAAGATTTTACCCTCTTCAACACCCCACTGATCATAGCTATTTATGTTCCATATCACACCCTCAACGAAGACTTTATGTTCATATAAACTGATAATTTTGCCTATCCTATCCGGAGAAATTCTATCTAGAGAAACTAAATTAGATGGCGAATTACCATTTAATGATTTGTACAAATATTTTTTTTTCTTACCTTTAAATAGTAAATCTGCTTGAGCATGAACATTGGCTGCCAGAAATCTATTTGAATTAGTATTGAGTTTCTTAACATATATGAAATCAAAATATACATTTAAGGTTCCTTGGTGTGCAGCTTGAAAAAAAGAATGTTGACACTCCGTACCAGAGGTACCAAAAACTATAGGTGATGTCATATTCAAGGTATGTTCAAAATTATTTGTCATTGATTTCCCATTACTTTCCATCTCAATTTGTTGGATATAATTTGAAATATTTCTGAGTCTATATGAGTAAGGAACAATTACGTTTCCATGTTTAGAAAGACAATTAATATTCCAAACATTAATTAGAGCTAGGTTAATAGGTAAATTGGATTCAATTTTAGCTTTTAAAAAATGTGAATCCATAGATCTTATTCCTTTGACAAATTTTATGTAATTTTCGATGCCTATTTGAAACATATTAATCAAACTAATTGGCGAAGCAATTGAAAATCTTCCAGGGATTGTTTTTGGAAAGGTAAAGATATTTTTAGGTAAAAAATTTAGAGATTTACATAATAGCTTATTTGACGAGATTGCTATAAATTGGTTTTTATGAATATAATCTGCTTGGTCAGAGAGATTTTTCTCTAAATAATTATCAATAAATAATTTTATTCTCATCGTTTCGTCAGTCTTAAAGCTTTTAGAAGCAAAAATAAATAGTGTACGCTCTACATCTATTTTTTTAATTAGATCAGCTATTTCATCAGTATCTCCACTTGAGATAAAATATGTTACAAAATCATTTCTTTTAAAATTTTCTAATGCTTCTGATAAAAATTTTGGTCCCAATATAGAACCTCCGATACCAATATGAATAACAGTATCAATTTTATTCCCATTAGAACTTTTAATTTTATTTTCTTTAATCTGTAAGTAAAATTTAGACATTTTCTCTATAGCTTTGTCGTACATTTGGCTATTACGATAATGTATAAATGAAACTTTTTGCGATTCAGTTTTACTTATTAGCTTATTTGTAAAAAGTTTTTTTCTTTTTTCTAAAAATTTATTCACTGTCAGCAAAGATTTCATTTTTATAAAAACATCACTGTTAATGAAGTTCCTAGACAAATCAAGAGTGATTCCGTTGAATGTTTTATTCTTTAAAAGTGTACTTCTTCCTTTTTTTGATTTGGATGAAATATTTCTTAGCCGATCTTTGATATCCACAGCTATATGGCGTTAAGTTTTTGGTTTACGGGTTTATCAATAATTTGATTTGATTTATTTACATATATTATTGTTGGTACATGATTTATGCGTTCATTTTCATTCAACATTGTGTAACTACAGATTATTATTTCATCATTTACCTTGATCTTATGACAACATGCGCCGTTAATTCCAATAATTCCTGTATCGGGCTTACCAGGAATTGCATATGTAGATAATCTTTCACCATTGGTAATATCATAGATATCTATCTTTTCATAAGGATCTATATTTACTGCTTTTAAAAGAGCCACATCAATTTCACAAGATCCTTCATAGTCAATGTTTGAATTTGTTACCGTTGCCTTATGTATTTTTGAATTTAAGTACTGCCTCTCCATGAATGTATATTACTATTTTTTTTATGTGATTATAACTAAATTTCAATATTATCTATTAATCTAATGTTATCTATATAACAAGCAATAAAAATTCCACATGGGTGATTAATATTTACTTGCTCTTTTAATGTATCTAGACGTCTTAAATCTAAGTATTCGACTGATATATTATTATCTTCTAAGTCTAATATACTGCTTTCTTTAACAGCATTATATTCCAATCCGCTAAGTAATTTTTTTTTCATTATCATCAATGTTTGAAAAATCAATTTAACTTGATGAATTGATTCGCGAGATACTTTACTTAATCTTGAACTGAGAGCAATATTATTTGAGTCTCTTACAGTATCAACATCAATGATTTTCAATTTTGGAAAATAGGTACTAGCTATATATTTTACCAATAAAAGTTGTTGAAAATCTTTCTTACCAAAGTATGCATAATTTGGCTCAATTATTTCAAAAAGAGATTTAACTATCCTAAATACACCTGAGAAATGTCCCGGTCTATTTGCCCCGCACATATATGATGTAAATTTAGGAAGGTCATTTTTATCACCATCAAGCTGTTTGCATATGACAGAATTATCGGGAGTAAATACTAGATCTACATTATTATCTTCGCAAATAGATAAATCATCAGTTAGGGTTCTTGGATAGCTTATATAGTCATTTCTATCATTGAATTGAAGTTCATTGACATATATTGAAACAATTTTTAGTGAAGAACTTGATGCGCTGTTAATAAGCTTTATGTGACCAGAATGAATATTTCCCATTGTAGGAATTAATGATATTGTCTCATCAGATTTATGATCGTTTATGAAAGATTTTGCATCATCTAGAGAACTTATTACTTTCATAACCTAGGTTTTTTTTATGAACGCTTGTATTACTTTATTTATGACTTTTTCATTTTTTTTACTAAGTGATGCAATTTTATTAAAACTAATCCCTAAGAGATCATAGATGACAGCAACTTGTCCATCTAGACCTAAGCCTGAGCCAATACCTATAACTGGACAACTGCATGTGTTTGCTATTTTTCTAGCTAATGCAACTTCTACACATTCTAAAAGAATAATTTTAGCTCCGATTTCATCACACAATATTGCATTATTATATATCAAGTTAGCTTCCTTTTTAGTTTTGCCATATTTTCTAAATCCTGACTTATTTTTTACCGATTGTGGCAAAAGGCCTAGATGACCACATATAGGTATATTTTTTTGAACAAGATATTTAACAATATCTAAGTTATCAGAATTAACTTCGATTTTTATAAGATCAGCTAGGTTATTGTTTATTAATTTTTTTGAATTTTTTAATGCAGTCGATTTAGTATTGTAAGTATTTTTTGGAAGATCAACCATAACGGTTGCTTTCTTAGTTCCTGATGTAACACATTTTGCGTGATAAGTTATTTCTTCAAATGAAACATTGTGCGTAGATTTATCACCTTTGATAACCTGTCCCAAAGAATCACCTACAAGTACAATATTAACTCCTTGAGTTTCAAGATATTTAGCTATGCTTGCATCATAAGCGGTCACACATGAAAGCGCAGTCCCATTTCTATAAGACTTTAATAAATTGTCTAAAGCAGTCATTATTTTATTGAAGAGGGATTGAAATATTTTTTACCATTAATATCAGATGATATTTCTTCTATCAATAACTGATAATCATTCTGATCATTTATATTTACATTGGAAGTGTTAATTATCAGAACAGGTGACGATGTGTATTCATGGAAATGTTTCATATATAGATCATTAACAGATTCTATATATTTTTTTTTTATATTTTTTTCTACATCCAACCCTCGTTTCTTAATTCTTTCAATTAATATATCTGTTGAGGCTTGAAGATAAATAATCAAATCTGGTATAGGTGGGGTAAAATTAAGCTTTTTACGGATACTACTGTACATTTCAAATTCTAGCTCTGATAAATTCAATTTAGCAAATAACTCATCTTTACCAAAATAGAAGTCGGATATTAGCATGTCATTTGTTCTATTGATTTTTTTAGATTGATCGATTCTTTTTAAAAGAAAATATAGCTGCGTAGAAAAAGAATTGTTCTGATTTTCATCATAAAATTTTTTTAAGAATGGATTATCAATATAATCTTCAAATAGGGTTTGGCATTTCATGGTATTAGATATAGTTTTAGCCAATGTAGTTTTACCAACACCAATCGCACCTTCTATAGCAATATATTTGTTATTTATCATTATAAGTTTTTAATTAAATTTGAGACTTTGCCATATTTTGGTATTTCATACCCATAGTTCGTAATTTCATATAACGGTATTAAGACAAACTCTCTATATTCTAGCCCTGGATGAGGGATTATTAGGTCTCTTGACTCCATAGTAATTCTATTATAGATGAGTATATCTAAATCTATGCTTCTGGGTCCCCACTTTTTTGTCCTTTTCCTATTATGCTGTTTCTCAAGTCCTTGGAGTTCATCTAATAATTCATGTGGATTCAACTTTGTTTTAATTTCTATTACAGCATTAATAAAATTAGGCTGACTTTGAGGTCCTAGAGGTTTCGTTTCATATAAGCTTGATTTTTTTACAATTCTAGTAGATTTAATTCGGTTTATTTGTTTTAAAACAGAATATATTCTGAAGAAAGGATGATTTTTATTACTTCCTATGCCTATGAAAACTTGATTCAATTTTTAGTGCTTAGTTAAGCTTTTCTTTAATCCTTGCAGATTTTCCAGATCTTTCACGCAAATAATACAACTTAGCCCTTCTTACAGCTCCCTTGCGTTTGACTTGGATTTTATCGATGATAGGGCTGTGAGTTTGAAAAACTCTCTCAACGCCCTCTCCGTATGAGATTTTTCTAACAGTAAAAGATGAGCTGATGCCTCTATTTTTTACTGCCACTACCACGCCTTCAAATGCTTGAATACGCTCTCTTTTGCCCTCTTTAACTTTTACAGACACAACGATAGTATCTCCAGATGAGAAATTCGGGACAGTTTTAATCTGTCTTGAGGTGATATTTTCAATTATTTTACTCATTTTCTCTAGCTTTCAACTCAGTAATAAATTCTTGCAGTAGTCTATCATCTTCTTTTGTAAGTTTCACGTTTTTTAACAAGTCTGGCCTTTTTACAAATGTTGCTCCCAGTGCCTGCTTTCTTCTCCATAATACAATTTCTCTATGATTGCCGGAAAGAAGAGTATCTGGTACAGGCATGTCATCAATAATTTCTGGTTTAGTATAATGGGGATGATCAAGAATTCCATTATAAAAAGAATCATTGTGGATAGAGTCGATGTCCTCTGCTACTCCTTGTAATAATCTTGTCACAGACTCTATTATTATAGCTGCAGGCAACTCTCCTCCTGATAAAACATAATCTCCGATTGATATTTCTTCATCTACCAAGTTATCTATAACTCGTTGATCAACGCCCTCATACCTTCCACATAAAAGAGTAATATTTTTTTCTTTTGATAGCTTTATGATTTTTTTTTGATTAAGCGTCTTTCCTTGTGGTGACAAGAAATAACATTTACCAGATTTTATCGTTTTTAGTGAGTCTTTAACTGGCTGGTACTGTATGACCATGCCGGGACCACCACCATATGTTTTAAAGTCGACTCTATTATGTTTATCTTGAGTATGTAATCTAAGATCAATTGTGTTTATATGAATTATTTCTTTATCAAGGCCTTTTTTAATCAAACCATGTTTATTAAACGATTTAAAAAAATCTGGATAAATAGTTAATATATTAAACTGATTCATGTTTTATGATAATTTTTTTATTTGGAACTAGAGTTATATTATCTTTTATGAGAGCTATGTAAATATATTTATTATTATGCTTTATCGCTAGAACATCATTTGACCCATTATTAAAAATGAAGTCTACCACTCCGAGAAACTTTTCTTCTGATGTCACCACCTCTAAACCTTCTAGCTCCCTCCAATAATATTCACCATCAACAAGTATAGGGATGTCAGATTTATCAATTAGTATGTCTTTACCTAGGATATTTTCTGAAGTATTAATATCATTATAATCCTTAATCTTTATAATAACTTTCTTAGGCATTACTTTAATATCAGTGATGTTAATTTGTCTTATCAGGTCATTTAAAAATATGAAAGTGTTATAATTTTTTAAATTCTCTGGAGGATGTGCATAACAATAAATAGATAGCCACCCATGAATACCATGTGTGGATATAACCTTCCCTATAATTACAGAGTCTCGTTTATTCATAC
>CACLCV010000005.1 GCA_902605525.1 uncultured Gammaproteobacteria bacterium | reverse complement strand
CAAAATTCCCGTGATAGATTTAAAATTGGAAATACTGCTAAGTTTTTCATCTCTACTTAAATAGTCTCCAATATCATAATAAAATATTTCTCCATTCTTTTTAGACTTTTTATTTTTAACAAGTATTGTAATTGCTATTGGAGCACGACTACCGGACCCAAATAATGTTCCTCCCTCTTTTCTACGCAATTCACCTTGTGTCCTCGCATTTCCTCTTAAGTTAACTATATAAATTTTAGTAAATTCATCCTTTAAAACCTTACGCATGCCATCACCGGAATTAGATTCTAACCAACTGCCATTAGTTACATATCCAATAACACCTTCATCACCAATTCTATGAGATGCCCATTTAAACGCCCTTACAAAACTATCATAATTCGAAGATTTCCTTGTTGCTTTAGACTCTTTACTGTATGAATTTAAAATTGACTTGTCGAGATGTGAATATTTTATATTTGCTGCATCATCATTCTGCGACTTCTGACCTGATGAATATGGCGGATTAGCAATTATTACTTTAATCTTTTCTATTTCTTTTTGTTTAGTCCTTCTGTTTGAATTATCAGGCAATATTTCTGCAACTAGATCTTTTTCTTGTTCATGTAGTTGAAACGAATCAGTTAATACAATTCCATTGAACGGTGTATATTTTTCAGGATTAATAATTTCTTGGTAGACTGACTCTATATTTATACTTGCAATATAATATGCTAATAAAACGATCTCATTAGCATGAATTTCACTGTTGAATTTACGTTTAATATCTTTCTTTGACATTATGCCAGTTTGCAATAACCTTGTTATAAATGTTCCGGTTCCAGTGAATGGATCAATTATATGAACGTCTTTGTCTTTAAGAGAAATATTAAAATCTGTTCTCAAAATGTCATTTACAGAGTGGACTATAAAATCAACAACCTGAATGGGTGTATAGACAATTCCTAACTTCGATGTGGTAATAGGGAACGCATTTCTGAAAAATCTATCATAGAGTTCTAGAACGAGAGATTGTCTTGCATGTGAACTTTCAATATCTGCAGCACGTCTTTTAACGCTTAAATAAAATTTCTCAAGCGATTTTGATTCACTATCAATATTTTTTTTGTATATATGAGACAATATGCCGTCCATCGCTTTAGATACAGCATTCTGAGAAGTAAATTTGTTATCCTTGAACAAAGCATCAAAAACAGGTCTAGTGATAATATGTTGTGCAAGCATCTCAATAGCATCTGTTTCAGTAATTTCAGGATTAAGATCATCTCTAATTTCATTCAAGAATTTCATGAAAGAGTCGCGTTCTGGCGTACCAGAATTAAGTACGATAGAGTTAATTCGAGTGATATGATTTTGTGCTATCTTTGCAATATCATTTGCCCATTTTTCCCAATAGTCTCTAGTCCCACACTTTTCAACTATTTTTGCTTTTATTGCTGATGAAAGATCTGTGATAGTAAATGATAATTGCTCATTCTCATTAATATTTGTATTTTCAGTTTCATCATCATTTATTATATTAATGTCTGTATTATTATCTTCACCTACATCTTCGTCCCTCTTTGGTTTTGATTTGATATCTTCGACGACTGCTGTAGTTGCCTCAAGTTCTTCTGCTGAAACACCATCAACTATCTCAATACGATTTGAGACATCTTCACCTAAACCAATCTTATTAATAGTGCTATCAAATCGTTCATCATGAGAGCGAAGTGCATTAAGAATTTGCCAAACAACCTCATAATTTTCATTATCATTAAGTGCTTTTTCTGCAGAAACTCCAGGTGCAACTGTAACAGGTAAAATTACATAACCTAATTTTTTATCTCTTGCCTTCCGCATGACTCTGCCCACAGACTGAACAACTTCTATCTGACTTTTTCGTGGATGTAAAAACATAATTGCATCTAGACTAGGTACATCTACACCCTCGGAAAGACATTTTACATTAGAAACAACTCTACATGTATTTTCCTCAGTTTCATCTTTCAACCAATTTAGTTTCTCACTCCTTTGCTCGGAATTGAATGTACCATCGATATGGGATACCTCTACTTTTAAATTTAAATTTTCTTGCTTAGAAGAATTTTCATGAGAAAGATAATCATTAACGACGTTTGAGAATTCTGAAGAAAAAATTTGTGATATTTTAATATTTTGACAGAATGCTAATGCTTTCTTCATTGGTTTACTGTCTTTAATAATTTCTTCAGAATTAGAATCTTTAATACCAATTTTAGCGAGCGCCTTGTAACACCCAATCATTTTTGTTGCATCATCAAGTTTTAATTCTGATCCATCTGTAAAACTACGCTGAATGCGATCTGAGACAATTTTTTCATTCATTGTTAGAACAATTACTTTATAATCCGTTAAAAGATTATTCTCTACTGCCCATCCAAAACCGCGGTAGAAAAGAGTTTTGCCAAACGTTTCTTCATCATCCATTGATGCAAGCGTGACTTCACCTTCATCTGCTCTTTTTTTTGCAGTTTCACCAAATATTTTTGGGGTAGCAGTCATGTAGAGACGCTTTTTACCTTTGACATTTTCATTATTATGTATCTTGACAAAATTAGATTCATCATCATCAATAAGGGTAGCACCTGTTGTTCGGTGTGCTTCATCACAAATAATAAGATCAAATTCAGGAAGGTCATATTTATGTTGTGAGTCGGAGATTACATGAATAGAATGATAAGTTGAAAATACAACTGTCATTTTTGACTTGTCTGAAGATTTGATTTGTTCTGATAAATTTCTCGGGTCAGTTGTTGCAGGAAATGCTAAATCATTTAGATTTACTTCAATATGATCATCATTTGATTTTCTCTTTCCAACTTTTTTATCTGAACAAGCAGAAAAAGCAGTAAAATCATTATCTGCATCATTTTTCCATTCCCGAACTGTTTGAGACATAAGCGAAAGAGATGGAACCATATACAAAACTGTTTTCCCTGCACCTGCGATTTCTTCAGCAATACGCAAACTTGTAAATGTCTTGCCAGTACCACATGCCATTATCATTTTTCCACGATCTTCCTTTGATAACCCCTCTTTAACTGCTCTCAATGCTTTAATTTGATGATCTCTAATTATTTTTTTGGGTTGTAATTTTACATCACCATCATTAATGTAAGTCATCCAATCAATACGACTTTCCTCAAGTTCAGATGACTGTATACGAATATACTCTTTGTTCAGATTATCTAAGACAACTTGTGCATTTCTGCCTATAGATTCTGTAGATGTGTCGATTAACATTAACCTGGAAAAGTCTGATGTTGATGCTGCGGAGATAAACGAATCTAAGTCACTTTTAGATATTGAATGATTTGATTGATAACATTTACATTGAATTGCACAATAACTGTTTTGATCACGTAATTTTGCAACTAAGTCAATCCCAATATCTTTATTTGAATAACCTTCTCGGTCTTTTGCCCATTCAGTATAAGTCCATACTTTAGAGTATTGTTGGATTTGCGTCGCATCATTTTGAAGATATACTTTTGATAGTTGCTCAAATGCACTACCTAGAGCAGAGTCACTTTTTGACTTTTTTCTGATAATAGAAACTGTATTTTGAAAACTTGTCAATTCTTATCTCATCGATGTTAAAGTGCTCTACTATACTCACTAGTATAACATCTGCTTAATTGTAACATTATTCCTTTCTCTAATATGCTAAAATTATTAAATTGTGGGGTTGGTGAACTCGAAGTTCTCAAAATCCCTTTTTCGCAAGAAAGTATCGGTTCGAGTCCGATCAGTGGTATTTAGAAAATGTTTGAGTATATTGAAAAGAGTTTAAAAAAAAGAGGAATTGAATTAGATTCATCACAATCAGATTTGATTCATAAATTGATTGAATCTATTCAACCTGATAAAGATTTAGCAAATAAATTAGAGAATAAAGATTCTAAGAAAGGTTTCTATATATGGGGAAACGTTGGAACTGGTAAAACTTTAATTACAAAAACCTTCATTAATTTATTAACAGAAAGAAAAGCATCATTCCATTACATGGAGCTCATGCAGATTATACATGATGAATTAGCTGGCTTGTCAGGTAAAAAAAATCCTTTGAATATTGTAGCTAGATCTTTAAGTAAAAAATGTAAGGTTATATTAATTGATGAATTTCAAGTTGAGGATATATCAGATGCGATGATTATTGGAAGTCTACTAAATCAACTCATTAAATTAAATGTTACTCTGTATTTAACTTCTAACGAACATCCAGAAAAATTATATAAAAATGGTCTACAGAGAGAAGTATTTATTAATGAGATGAAGATTATGCAAGAATCAATTAATCTATATCAAATAGAAGGTTTGGTAGATTATAGATCGAGAAATATTGTTAATATGAATAATGATAATGCAAATCAAAATTATAACGATAAAGATATTGTAAAGTTTCTAAAAAATAATTTTGAAAATTTAACTTTTAATAAAGAGTATTGTGTCAATTCTAGAAATTTTAGTTGTAAAGCAAGATCGTGTGACTTTTTATGGATTTCTTTTTTAGACTTCTTCAAAGAACCTGGTGGGGATAAAGAATATATTGAGATGTCAGAAAATATAGAATGGATCTTTATAAATGATTTTATAATCTGTAATGATGATTCAGCCGATATTATCAGAAGGTTTATATCGTTTATAGATATTTGCTATAGAAATAAAATAAAGATTAAATTTTTTTTTAACGACTGCTCATGTAACAATCTTTATTCGGGTGACAAACTTATAGAACTTTGGCGAAGATGTAATAGCAGACTTAATGAAATGCAGACACTAGAATATTTAACATAAATTAAGAGGATTAAAATGAATAAAACATTTATATATGGTATTGGAAACGCACTTGTGGATAGTGAATATAAAATTACTGATGAGGAGCTTTTAAAACTTAATTTGGAAAAAGGCTGTATGGAACTTAATGATATTGATAATCATAGTAAATTAAGCAACGAGCTCAAAAAAAAATATGGGATTGTAAAAATGATGCCAGGAGGATCAGTTGCAAATTCATTATATGCGCTTGCTCAATTTGGGCAAAATGTTACTTTCACTGGAAGAGTCTCAAAAGATAATATAGGTGCAACATTTGAAGAATCACTTAAATTTGTTGGTATGCAATCTGCTATTAAACAAGTGGATAATGGAATCACTGGAGAGTGTATAGTGCTTATAACACCTGATCATGAGAGAACAATGTATACCTACCTTGGTGTTTCATCTAATTTATCTATAGAGGATATCTCAAAAGAAGCAATTATAAAGTCAGAATATCTGTTAATCGAAGGTTATTTGGTTACCTCAGATGAAACTAATAATGTTGCAAAATATTGTCTCGATATAGCGAATGAAAATAATATTAAAAAAATTATTACCTTATCAGATCCAAATGTAGTAAATTTTTTCAAAGATAATATGATGGAAT
The DNA here is from genome assembly GCA_902605525.1 of uncultured Gammaproteobacteria bacterium. Classification (GTDB taxonomy): domain Bacteria; phylum Pseudomonadota; class Gammaproteobacteria; genus CACLCV01. Next base: position 43,199 of record CACLCV010000005.1, on the reverse strand, counting down.
TAATTAATAAAAAATTTGATATTATATTTTGTAATAAACAAGAAGCATATAATATCTCTTCATCAGATAATATCGATGCTGCAGCAAAGTTTCTTAATAAATTCTCTAATGAAATAATAATTACTTCGGGCAGTAATGGTGCATATGTGCATCATAATAATACTCTTACACATGTATCTTGTGATGAAGTTATACCGGTTGATCTAACAGGCGCAGGCGATATGTTCTTAGCTGCGTATCTTTTATCAAAAGCTAAAAATAAAAGTATCACTGAATCTATAAAGTTTGCAAATAAATGTTCTGGCAAAATTATTCAAAATTATGGTGCTAAGTTTGATAGTGAAGGTGAGTATAAGGTGCTTTATTCAGATTTATAAAGATTCAATGATTTTCTCTAACTCTTTATTTGGATTTGAACTCTCTGTGATACTTCTTCCTATAACTAAATAATTGGAGCCTAGTTTTAGTGCTTCTTGTGGAGTAATAACTTTGTGATGATCGTTGATATTACCACCAGTCCTTATGCCAGGCGTTACAAATACTTTATTATCTGTTCTAAGAATATTAATATCATATGGTGAACAGACAAAGCCATCTACATTTGCATCTAGGCCGATATTTTTTAATCTTTTTAATTGCTCAGATCTTTTGCAACCATAAATTCTTATACAATCATCATCAGTTAAGCTAGTTAATGCAGTAACTCCTATCACTTTTGAATCAGATTGACAGTCCTTTTTTGCATTCATCGCTGCAATAGCCATATCACAACCACCAGACAAATGGATGTTTAACATCCAAACATTTAGTGAAAGAGCAGATATGCAAGCTTTATAAACTGTAGTTGGGATATCATGAAATTTTAAATCTAGAAAGACTTCAAAACCCTTATCATGGAGTTCCAGTATAGTTTTAGGACCATACTTTGTAAAAAGTTCTTTCCCAATTTTGAGCCTACAAAGTCTTGGATCTATATTAACAATAAATTTTAATACTTCTTCAATATCATTATAATCTAAAGCAACAATAATTTTTTTAGCATCAATCATTAATAGCTACCCTATCACTGATTGTATTAGGCTTAAATGTTTCCCAATGATTACATGATGGACATTGCCATATATGATTTCTTACGGAGTGCCCACAATTACTACAGTTATATGTTAGGAAATTTTCGCTAATGAGGCTTAGTAAATCTAAATTAGTTTTCGACTCATTACTAATCATGCTCTTATGCGAGTATAAATTATCAAATATATCTGTAAATACGTTATTACTAGTTCTATTTATATATTCATCTGGTGATGAATAACCATTAATATTGAACATAAATTCATAAATTTGAGGTGAAAATTGATTTTCGTTAGAGAATTGAAGAATAATATCAGAAATCCTTTTATCAATCTCTTTGTCTTGGTGGATAGTAGATAATTCAATTATCTCATTTGATAATATTACTAGAAATGACGAATCTATTCGTACAAGACTAAGAAGATTATCCAAAGCGTTACTTGGGTTAGATTGAACATTTAATTTAAACAGCATTGAATATGGTCTTCTACTAGAATCATTAATATTAATTGCTTTTCTTAATACCGTAATAGCTTTGTTTAATTGATTATCTTTTTGATACTCATTTGCTTTTTCACAATAGTATTGTGAGATTAAATCATTAATTGAGATATTTCTTATTTTCTGCTTTTTAATATTTTTAGTTAATTTAATAGCACTGTCCCAATCTTTTGAAAGTTCATATATCAACAAGAGATATTCTAAACATGATTCTTCATATGATTTATTATTTTGTAAGTTATGGAGTATTTTTTCAGATTTATCATAAAGGCCTGCAGAGAAAAAATCTTTACCAAGCTCATAAAGAGTTTGATTTTTAATACCTCTATCTAATTTTGGTCTTGATAATAAATTTTGATGTATCAAGATGGCCTTGTCAAATTCTCCTCTTCTTCTATAGACACCTCCTAATGCTAAGTGTGTTTCGATTGTAGAGCTATCTACATCTATAAGATCTGTAAATATTTTTAGAGCTTTATCATCTTCATCATTTAAAAGGTAGTTAAGTCCGCGATAGTATTCCGCACTATATACGTTATTTGATAAGCTTTCTTTTTGATATTTCCTGGTTGTTAGAAAAATAAAAAGCAAAAATATAACAATAAGTATAATAAAAATTTCTATCATTCAGTTCCATCTCTTAATGGATTTCTTCTAAGATTATCAAGTTCCTCTTGGTTATTCTGGAGTGAAATCTTCATTTCACGATATTTTTTTTTGTATGAGAAGATTGTAGCAATAAGATATATAGATGTTGTTACTACTCCCGCTATAAAAGAATATAGAATTATAATAGATAAAGGTAGTTCATAGGTTTGTAAATATAAGTTAATCTCTGTAACTTTAAAGTTATAAGTTGATATTACAACTGAAATTATAATCAATATAGATGTGAATATTAGAAAAAACAGTCTACCCATATCTACATTCTAATGTAATTTAACGAAATTGAATAGATTATATATTATTAACTCTAGACTTGAGTTCTTTGCTAGGTTTGAAATGCACAGTGTTCCTTCTCTCTAGCGCAATCTTATCACCCGTTTTAGGGTTTCTAGCTATGCGTGACTTATGAGTGTGAAGACAAAATGTACCAAAACCTCTAATTTCAATTCTATTGCCCGAATATAGGTTCGAACCCATATAATCAATGAGTTTTTTTATAGAATATTCAGTATCAGCTAGACTAAGACTGTTTTTCTCAGATACAAGATTAATTATATCAGATTTATTTACTATCACTTGATAAAGTACAAATCACTTGAAAGCTTTTCTTATCAATTGATTTTATGTTGCATTTTATAGATTGAGCTACTTGTAACGTATTATTTTCTAATATTTCACGAAGTTCTTTTTGAAGAAGCTTAAGTGTACCATTGAGATTATTTTTTAATTTCAGATATACACCAGTATCAGAAATACTAACTATATCAGCAGACATCTCAGAACCGACTTCAATACTATCCGTGAGAGAATTAAAATTTGATTCAATAAACTGCTTTAGCCCTAGAGATATCCTCTCTCTTTCAGCATCTATGGATAGAACAATTGTCTCTATCACATCACCTTTTTTATATGTACGAATAAAATCCTCAGGTTTACCAAGGTTTGTGACATCAGATATGTGAACCAATCCATCAATGCCCCCTTCTAGACCAACAAAAATACCAAAATCTGTTATAGATTTAATCTCACTTTTAATGACATCGTCTTTGTTATGTCGAGACGAAAAATCTGACCATGGATTTGGCAAGCATTGTTTATAACTCAGAGACAATCTTCTTTTTTCATCATCAATCTCAATGACCTTAACATTTATCTTATCTCCGAGGTTGAGTACTTTTTTAGGACTTATATTTTTATTAGTCCAATCAAGCTCAGACGTTCTGATCAATCCTTCAATACTATCTCCAAGATCAACGAATACACCATAATCAGCGATGTTTACAACTTTACTTTCGTATGTAGCATCAAGCTCAATATTTCCTTCAACTTTATCCCAAGGGTCATCAGTAAGTTGTTTCATTCCAAGGCTCACTCTGTTTTTTTCATCATCAAATTTGAGAACCTTAACATCAATCTCATCCCCAACTTTTAATATTTCTTGAGGATGATTAATACGTTTCCAAGATATATCAGTGATATGAAGTAAACCATCCATGCCTCCCAAATCAATAAAAGCACCGTAATCTGTTAAATTCTTAACAAACCCTTTGGTAACATTTCCTTCTGCGTATTTTTCTTTTATTTCTTCAGAACTTGAATTTTGATCCAATAATACTGCCTTTCTTGATAAGACGATATTATTTCTAATCTTGTCCATTTTGATAATTTTAAAGTCTAAAGTTTTACCTTCTAGATAATCAGTTTCTTTGGTTGGCCTTACATCAACAAGTGATCCTGGAAGAAATGCTTTTACATCCATTAGCTCAACAGTAAACCCACCTTTGACTTTTCCACAAACTTTACCTGGAACGATTTCTTGGCTTTTTAATAATCCTTCTAATGTTGACCAAACTTTTTTCCGTTTAGCCTTATCTCTGGACATGATTGTTTCTCCATATCCGTCCTCAACTAAATCAAGAGTAACTTCAACTACATCTCCAATAGCAACTTCCAACTCTCCATTCGAATTTATAAACTGACTTTTTGGAATTATACCTTCGGATTTCAGACCTGCATTTGTGATAACGAAGTCATTTTTAATATCTATGACGGTTGCAGGAATAATTTCTCCGACATTCATATTTAGTTGTGAGATATTTGATTCTAGTAGTTGTTCAAATTCTGATGTTGTAGTCATATGTTATATTCAATTAATTGTTTGTAATAGTATACAAATTTAATATTTTATCAACAATTGCATCAGGTTTTAGGTGAGAAGTATCTAATATATGTGCATTATTAGGTATTTTAAGGGGTGATATGTCTCTATTTATATCGCTATCATCTCTTTTCTTGAGAGAATTATATATATCCTGATAGTGGACATCATCGCCTTTATCTATAAGTTCTTCAAATCTTCTTCTTGCTCTTATATTAATTTCCGCAGTAATGTATATTTTCAATTGTGCATCTTTAAATACTTCCGTACCCATATCTCGACCATTTGCAATTAGGCCATTGCCTTGAACGCAAGAATGTTGAAGGTTATACATACTTTCCCGAACTTGAGGCACTTTTGAAACTATTGATGCAGCTAAACCAATATTTTCGTCATAGAGAAGAGAGTCAATTATTTTATTTTTATAATAGACTTCAAATTCATGAGAGTTGATATTTGGTTTTAATGAAATTTTAGATACTAATCCGGGGTAGTCTTTGATCGAGTCAAGTGAATCATAGATGTCACATGCAATATAACCTGCTGACCTATATAATTTACCACTATCTAATAATTTAAAGTTTAGCTTTTTTGCAAGTAATCTCGATATTGTGGATTTTCCTGAACTACTAGTACCATCAATAGTAATTATATAAGTAGGATTAAAGTTCATAAATATCAGCTCTTTGTTCTCTCATTAGATCAATAAAGTTCGGAAATGATGTAGAGATATTTTTTGTATCAATAATAGTAATAGATTTTTTTGAGATTAGTGCAGCTATCGCAAATGCCATAGCAATTCGATGATCACCGTAACTATTTATTTTACCACCCAATATTTCCCCGCCATTTATTTCGATTGAATCAATTGTTGATGTAGCTTTAATTCCCACTGCATTTAATCCTTCTTCCATTGATTTAATCCTATCGCTCTCTTTATATCTTAATTCTTCTATACCAGATATTTTAGAAATTCCTGACGAAACAGCACATGCAATAAATAGTATAGGTAATTCATCTATTAATGTTGATATTATTTCGCCACCTATATTTAAGGATTTAAGATGACTTGATTTAATTATTAGATCTCCTATTTCTTCATTTGAATCAAGTCGTTTATTGATTATAGATATATTAGCACCCATTTTTTTTAGAACAGTTATAATACCAACTCTATACTTATTTATGTTTATATTAGGAATTTTGATTTCAGAATTTTTTAATATTAGTGCAGCAACAATAAAAAATGCAGCTGATGAAATATCAGAGCCAATATTTATATCTTTAGCTAAGAGAGTTTGACAACCTTTAAAGCTAATTTCATGTTCAGATTTGTAAATATCATAGCCTAAATATTCAAGTAAGTTTTCAGTATGATCACGTGTAACAATGTCCTCATAAAATTTTGATTCTCCCTTTATAAATAAGGCAGCTAACATCAAGCATGATTTTACCTGAGCACTTGCTACATCCTGTTTATAACATATAGGCGAAAGTTTTGTATTACCTATAACTTTTAAAGGAGCTTTAAAATTATTCGAATCTATCATTGCTCCGTGCGCAACTAGTGGACTTATAATTCTCCTCATTGGCCTTGAATTAAGTGATTCATCTCCAGTGATAGTCGAACTAAAGTTTTGAACAGAAAGAATACCAGTTAACAGTCGAATAAGAGTTCCAGAATTCCCAGCATCTATAATTTTATTTGGCTTTTTAATATTATCAAGACCTATTCCTTCTATTATTATTTGTTCATTAAAGTTTGTAATTTTAGCCCCAAGACTTCTCATAGCAGAAATTGTTTGAAGACAGTCATCAGATTTAAGAAAGTTAGTTATTGTAAGTTTTCCCTTAGCTAAGGAACCTAGAATTATACTTCTATGTGAAATAGATTTATCACCGGGAATAATTATCTCACCGAGAAATGGTTTAGACTTGTTAACAATCAGATTATTCGAGGAGCTCATTTAGTTTTTGCTTGTATTTTACTTAAAAGACGTTTTATTTTATTTACATCCGATTCTGATATCATTTTTTTTAGATTTGAAATATTTTTTTCAATGCGGTTGATAGACTTTATTAAATTAGATTTATTATTTATAAATATATCTGTCCACATCTTGGGGTCACTTTTGCTAAGCCTAACATGCTCCTTTATACCACCTCCGAGGAGTAATGATAAATTATTATTTATAATTGATTGAGGTAATGACTGCATAAAGATATAAGACATTAAATGTGAGATATGGCTTGTCTGTGACATTAAAGTGTCATGTTGATTCTTTGTCAAGTTATAGGTAAATGCTCCTAATGATTTCCAAAAGTTATTTAATGATTTATATGTAGAATCATTACATTTAGGTTTGTCGATTAGAAAAATAATTTTATCTTTATACATATCTAATTGGTTATTTCGAACACCAGATTTCTCAGATCCTACCATCGGATGAGAACTTAAATAACTTATTTTTGTTTTTGATAATATTTTATAAATATTATTATGCATCTTACCCTTAGAACTTCCAATATCTGTAAGTATAGATTTTTTTGTTATTATCTTACTCAACTTCAAAGTAAGTTCTTCATACGAACTTATAGGTGTACATAATATAATTAAATCAGGGTGATCAATATGACGTATTTTAGATGTAGCATTATCTATTATTTTATTTTTTAAAGCATAATCTAAAGATTTAGAGTTAGTATCTAAACCAGTTATTTTCTTCGATATTTTATTTTTTTTAATTGACTTGCATAATGAAGCTCCCATCATGCCAAGGCCTATAATAAGTATATTGTTATATTTTATCACTATAAAACGACTTCATATGTTTTATAAAAACATTATTATCAATGGGAGTTCCTAATGAAACACGAAGGTAATCTGTAAGTCCATAATTAGTCAAAGGCCTAACTATTACTCCTTTTTTGAGCAGATATTCAAATAATTGTTTAGATTGTCTGCCGGCTCTAAAGGTAATAAAATTACAGTAGGTTCCTAAATAATCAATCGATAACTCATTGAACAAATCGGTGAGTTTAATCCTAGCAATATCATTATTCTCCTTGCTTGCACGCGTAAACATAAAATCTTTTAAGGCTAGTAGTGCGGCCTTTTGCGCAAATAGATTACTATTAAATGGTTGTTTATAAGTTTTTAATTTAGATATGTTTTCTTGTGATGAGATACCATAGCCAACTCTTAAGGATGCTAAGCCGTATATTTTAGAAAATGATCTTGTTACATATAAATTTTTATATTTTCTGATTAGACTGACCGCGGATTTATTAATTTTTGGATTTAAATACTCATAGTATGCTTCATCAATAATTACAGAGATGTTTTTAGGTACTAACTGAAGAAAGTTGTCAATTTCTGATAACTTAATGTATGTTCCAGTTGGGTTTGCAGGATTAGCAATAAATATTAATTTAGTTTTTTTTGTAATCTTTCCTTTAACTGATTCCAAGTTAATGCCTAAATAATTTTCTGAGGCTTTATCATTATCTGGTTTTGATATAATTATTTTTGCATTTTGAAGTTTCGATATAATTTCATACACTAGAAATGAATGTTTTGGAATAATCACTTCAGATTTATTATCCACATTTGCTCTGACAATAAATTCAAGAATTTCATTGCTACCATTACCCAGAATAACATTGTTTGAAGTCATCCTATGTCCAATTGTATTTGCTAGTAATCTGTGAAGCTCATCAGGATTACTATCTGGATAAAGATTTAATTTATGATTTGATTTTTTAATAAAAGTTAAAACATCTTTTGAAATAAAAGGGTTTTCGTTTGAAGCAAGCTTAATGACTTTCTTTAAATTATATTTTTTTTGGATATCATGAATATTGAATCCAGGCGTATATTTTTTTATATTTTTTAACCTCACTTATCTATACTCTTTGGATATGATCCCAGATGCTGAAAAAATCTAGAGAATGATTCAATTTTTGTAAGAGCATTGTAAACTTTTTTTTCACTGATATGTCCTGAGACATCAATTAAAAATAAGTATTCCCAATTTTTCTCTTTTGTTGGTATAGATTCAATTTTTGTCATTGATATCTGATTATTAGCTAAAATATCTAGTGCTTTTGCTAATGCCCCTGCTTTGTTTTGTAACGACATGATAAAGGTAGTTTTATCGTTTTTAGATTTTGATACCTCAGTGTTACCAATTATTAGGAAACGTGTTGTATTATTATGAACATCATGGATATTTCTAGCTATGATTTTTAACTTATAGAGTTCACTGCATACTTCGTTGGCTATGCATGACGAATTCTTATTTTTTTTTGCAATAAGGGCAGCTTGTGCATTACTGTCTGAGGCTATATATTCAGCATTTGGATAATTTTTTAATAACCATGAGCTACACTGAGATAAAGTCTGATTATGAGCATATATTTTTTTAATACCAGATACAGAGCTACTCTTAGACATTAAGCAGTGTTTAATTGGAATATTTTGCTCTCCACAAATATTAACTTTATATTTTATGAGAAAGTCTAAAGTACTTTTTATACTTCCTTGATTTGAGTTTTCAACAGGAACAACGCCATAGTCACATGTTTTGTTTTTAACAGAATCAAATACTTCATGAATATTATTTTTGCTATTTTTTTGAATGCTACTACCAAAAAATTTGGTCATAGCAATTTCACTATATGTTCCTATTGGTCCTAAGAACGAGACATTAAGATTTGTTTCAAGTGATAGACAAGATGATATTATTTCCCTGTATATATTATGAATATGATCTGCATTAAGAGGCCCTTTATTAAGAGTTCTTAAACTTTTAATAATTTGAGATTCTCTATCAGGTCTAAATATAATTTTATTATTTGATGATTTTTTGTAGTCAGCAACTTGTTTAGCAATATTTGCTCTTTGATTCAAAAGATCTAGTAACTTTTTATCTATTTTATCTATATTGGCTCGAAATTTCTTTAGCATTATTTAATCATTTGCGCGTTCAGATGATACAGCTGATATTTTCTCATCATCAGACATATCTTGCAATCGCACACCTTGGGTATTTCTATTAATTGTTTTCATATCAGAGGCTGATATCTTAATTGTTTTTCCTTTATTTGTTATTAGTATTATGTGGTCTGTATTATCTAAATTTGCGGCACCCACAACCTGTCCATTTCGATCTGAAGTTTTTATAGAAATGACCCCTTGCCCGCCTCTATTTTGTTCGTTATACGAATCAACAGATATTTTATTACCAAAGCCATTCTCTGTAACAAATATAACTTGACTACATTGTACATTTAGTGATGAAATAATCTTTGAACCTCTAGGAAGTTTGATGCCTGTGACACCTTGCGTTCCTCTCGATCTTTCTCTTATTTGCGACTCTGAGAACATAATGGATTTACCACTTGTTGAAGACAAAATAATTTTATCATTTCCGGTCGTATGCAATGCGTTAAATAAATAATCACTGCTTTTTAGAAGAATAGCCTTAAGCCCGCTATTACGTACCTTTTTAAATGACGATAATGACATTCTATTAACCATGCCATCTCTTGTCGTTAAGAATAAATAACTATCCTCATCAAAATTTTTAATCGCTAATATTGCTGATATAGATTCATCAGATTCAAGAGGGATAATATTGTTTATAGATTTTCCCCTAGCCTGTCTACTAGTATCTGGTATGTCGAATACCCTTATAGAAAACGCTTTGCCCTTGGTAGAAAAACATAGTACCGTATCATGGGTATGAGCACACACAAGTAGCTTTGCCTTATCTCCTTCTTTAAAATTTGCAGCATTTATACCTCTTCCACCACGTTTTTGACTTCTAAATTCTGTAATTGGCATACGCTTGACATAATTCGCATCTGTAAGAACAACTATAACATCTTCTTTTTTAATCATGTCTTCTCTATTTAAAAGACCTTCATCTTGTGAGATTTGTGATTTTCGTTCTTGTCCATATGTGTCCTTAATCTCTAATAATTCACCAATCATTAAATTATTGAGCTCTTGAGGATTAGATAAGATACTTAAATATTCTCTAATAGATGCGATAGCAGAATTATAATCATTTAAAATTGTGTTTTGTTCTAAGTTTGTCAACTTGTTAAGTTTCATATCTAATACAGCTTGGGCTTGCTCCTCGCTAATTTTATATTTTTCATCTTTTAATCCAACTTTATTATCAACTGTCATAAAATCTTTACAGTCATTTATTAGTTTAGATAGAACCCATTTGTTATTAGCTGTTTCCCATGTTTTATTTATTATTTTATTCTTAGCTTCATCTGTAGATTTTGATTTTTTAATCAAATCAATCATTTCATCTATGTTATCTAAGGCTATACTTAGACCTTCGAGTACATGAGCTTTGCTGTATGTCTTATTCAAAAGATATAATGTTCTTCTTGTAATGATTTCCCTACGATGCTTAATAAACTCTTGCAGAGCTCTTGGTACACTTATAGTGCAAGGTTCGCCATCAACTAGACAAACCATATTCACTGAAAATGAAGTTTGTAAGTTAGTTTGTTTGTATAGACTACTTAAAATAACATCAGGTTGTTCACCCTTTTTTAGTTCAATAACAACTCTTAGGCCATCTCGATCAGATTCATCCCTAAGATGACTTATACCTGTGATTTTTTTATCTCTAACTAATAGAGCTATTGATTCAATTAGCTTAGCTTTATTTACTTGGTATGGCAGTTCATTGATGACTATAGAGCTTTTATCTTTTTTTTCTTCGATAGAATGAATGGCTCTAATTTTAAAAGAACCACGGCCCGTTTTTATAGCATCATTAATCCCTCCATTATCTTTAATTTCAGCTCCCGTGGGAAAGTCTGGACCCTTAAATCCTGTTTGAATTATAAATTGTTCTATATAATCATCCTGACCTAATTTTGGATCATTAATTATAGCTATGACTCCATCAACGACTTCATTCAAGTTATGAGGTGGAATATTTGTAGCCATGCCTACTGCAATACCAGATGCTCCATTTATAAGTAAGTTAGGTATCCTAGTGGGTAAAACAGTAGGTTCATTTTCAGACCCATCATAATTTGGATTAAAGTCCACAGTATTTTTATCTATATCAGATAAAAGCTCATGAGATAGACGAGACATTCTTACTTCCGTATATCTCATTGCAGCAGGAGAATCTCCATCAATTGAACCAAAGTTACCTTGTCCATCAACCAGTGGGTATCTCATTGAAAAGGGCTGAGCTAATCTTACAATTGTGTCATATACTGCAGTATCGCCATGTGGGTGATATTTACCAATAACATCACCTACAATTCTAGCTGATTTTTTATATGCCTTGTTGTAGCCATTGTTTAGTTCATGCATTGAATAAAGTACTCTTCTGTGGACTGGTTTTAGCCCATCTCTCACGTCTGGCAATGCTCTACCAACAATGACCGACATCGCATATTCTATATACGAATGACGCATTTCATCGTCAAGTTTAATTTGTGAATATTCAGACATTAATGGTTAATTTTTGAGGCATTTTATGCTCATTATTTTAGCATAAATAGTGGTTATAAACGATATAAATTGAGTCACGAACAGGATAGAATTTTATAATGTTAATTGTATCTCCAAAATGGATTTATTTGAACAATACTAGACTAGAAATAGATAAATCTATACTAATTGATGGTCCTATAATTACAGAAATTTTGAAAAATGAAACTGTTGAAAAAAAGTACAAAGGAATATCAAGAATCGAATATCCAAACCACGTATTAATGCCTACATTTACAGAAAGCTATCTTAATTCAAATAATTGTTTAAATAAAATAGATGTTGAAACAAAAATTAAGTCATTATTAAAAAACGGTGTCACCAGATTATGCATACATGGCAAAAATTATAAAGATATAATGAATATTGATATTAGTCAGTTAGATATAGTTCATATAATAGAACTAGATGGAAAAATCATTCAGCAGACAGACATAAAGGAAATGACTGATGTATTGGACTTTTATAAATCTGATTTAAGTAAGCAGTTTTGTATAAGTTTAAATAATATTATAGATTTTGACCAAGATATTATTATAAAGTTATCGTCTATTTTAAATGAAATTGATATTAATATACATATCAAAGGAAGTTGTCTTCAAAATATAACAGACAAGAAGAAAATTAATGATCTAGTAACTTTTTGGAGTGAAATAAATCTAATTAATAATAGTTACTTGCATGGGGCTCTTAGTTTAAGTGAGTATTGGAAAACTAATATTAAAAAAAAGAATATCACAGCTATAATTTCATATATGGAATTATTAAGTATTGATAATATAATGAAATTTCTACATCTACTTGAAAAGAAAACTAAATGTGTTTTGACAACCGAAACGTTTAATTCATATGATTTATACCAAATTATTAAAATAATTGAGAAACTAGATATTAACCCAAATAATATTTTTGATAAAAATAAAATTATCAACTGTGTTACAGAAAATGCATCTAACCTTTTTTCTAATTTCATATCTTCAGGATCTATAAAGAAAGGAAATAAGGCATCTTTTAACTTATTTGACTTTACATCAAATCAGCTTCTTAGAAATAAGGATTGTAATCCCAAACTAAGCATTCTTGACAAGCAAAGCTTAACTCATGTATGGTCAGCTGGTGAACAATATAAAATCTAATGAATAAAAAAGAGTCTAATCAAGAATCCCATTTTGATGAATTTGCTTATGATTGGTGGAATAAGTCTGGTCATTATAAACTTCTTCATAGATTGAACCCTGTTAGACTAGAATATATATTATCAAAATGTAACATCCATGATAAAAGAGTCTTAGATATTGGATGTGGAGGTGGGATTCTCTCTGAACAATTACATAAACAAGGAGCTATAGTAACGGGTATAGACTCATCAAGTAAATCAATTACAATCGCTAGACAACATGCTGAAGAGCAAAATTATGATATAAAATATATTAACAAATCAATTTTTGACATTACAGACTGTGATAGTTTTGATTTTATTGTTTGCTTTGAAATGATTGAACACATAGACAAACCAAATGAATTAATCAAAAAAATTAATGAGCTAAGCGCAGAAAAATCTGGATTATTTTTATCAACAATTAATAGAAATCTAAAATCATTTGTATTAGCTAAAATAATAGCTGAATATGTCTTAAATTATGTACCAAGAGGAACTCATCAGTATGCAAAATTTATTACACCGTATGAACTAACAAAAATGTTAGAAAATAGTAATTATAATTTAAGCGGTATAAGTGGATTGGATTTTAATCCTATTGATGAATCATTTATTTTATCAAATAATACTGATATTAATTATTTTCTGTATGCTGAAAAATAATTATAAAGTTAAAGCTGTCTTATTTGATTTAGATGGTACTCTTGCAGATACTTCTCCAGACATGTGCGCATCTCTTAATAGAGTACTAGTCTCTCATAAATTAAAAACTGTAGACTGTATGAATTTAAAAAAGCATATATCTAGAGGAGCTCTGGGTGTTATTGAATATGCATCTCATGTTAATGGTAGAGATATCGACTCATCACTATTGCGATCAGAATTTTTAGATGACTATAAGCATCACCCCTTTATTAAAACAGAATTAAATAAAGACATGGATATTCTGCTGAATTATCTGATAAATAAAAATATAATAATTGGTATAGTAACGAATAAACATTCTAGATACGTTAATAAGATAATTGATGGTCTAGGTTTAACCAAAAAATTAAGTTGTGTAATAACTGGCGATATGGTTCTTAATGCTAAACCAGCAATAGATGGTCTAGTTAAAGCAGCTGAAGAGATTCAATGTAACGTTAATGAAATCATTTATGTAGGAGATGACGAAAGAGATATTATTGCTGGTAGAGATGCAGGAATGACTACTGTGGCAGCAGATTTTGGCTTCATAAGTTCCGATATTAATGTAAGGTCTTGGAACTCAGACTTAATAATTTATAATGCATTAGAATTAAAAAATTATATTTAATCAATCAGAACAAGGGTCTTATATTTTATAGAATTAAAAAGAGTAATCACATTATCATCAGACAATCTAATACATCCATGTGATTCCGGTTCCCCTAGTTTATGAATATGTGGCGTTCCATGAATATATATATATCTATTGTATGTATCTACATTTCCTCCTTTATTAATGTCATCTTCTAATCCACTCAACCTAATTATCCTTGATGTAATATAATCATATTTATCTTGTGGTAAAGGATCAACTATTCTTTTTGTTGGCCTGCGATTTTTAAATAATGTCCCAGGTGGTAAACCGGCACCAATTTTAGACACTACAGTATGAAGACCTATAGGAGTCTTATATGAATCTACTTGACAACCTGTTCCATTGAAAGAAGTAGATATAGGAAATTCATATTTAATTTTATTACTCTCCAAGAGATAAAGTTTTTGTCTGACTGTATTTATAAATATCATTCAATAATTAAAATAACAAAATTAATAAACAACTACTTCGTCAAAAGTTTGTTCTTCTTGACTATTCTTTATTTTCTCAGCATCATTTCGTAATTTATCGAGAGCAGTTAAGTACTCCTTATCCACATGCCCGGTAATATATTTACCACTGAAACATGATGAGTCAAAACTTGATATTTCTTTACTTTCAGATTTTACAGATTCAATAAGATCATTTATATCTTGATAAAATATTTTATCACAACCAATAAATTGAGCTATTTCATCGATGGTTCTATTATCTGCTATGAATTCTTTGCTAGCAGGCATATCAATACCATAAACATTAGGAAATTTGACTGGAGGTGCAGCGGATGCCATGTAAACTTTCTTTGCTCCAGCTTCTCTAGCCATTTCAACAATTTGTTTTGACGTTGTGCCTCTAACTATCGAATCATCTACAAGTAAAACTGTTTTGTCTTTAAATTCTGATTTAATGGCATTTAATTTTCTTTTTACAGATTTAGATCTTTCGTTTTGCTCAGACATAATAAATGTTCTTCCAATATATCTGTTTTTTATAAAACCTTCTCTAAATGGAATTTTAAGTTTAGCAGATAATTCTAAAGCTGATATTCTGCTTGTATCAGGAATGGGTATAACAACATCTATATCATTATTTGGGAATGCATTTTTGATATTATTCGCAAGTGCTGTTCCCATATTCATTCTAGCTTTGTAAACTGAGATTCCGTCAATTATAGAATCAGGTCTTGCAAAATAAACATATTCGAATATACAGGGGTTGAAGCTATTTGTTTTTGCGCATAATCTTGTGTGAATATTTCCATCCGTATCAATAAATATTGCCTCACCAGGTTTAACATCCCTCTCTAATGTGTAACCAGCTGAATCAAGTGCAACTGATTCTGAAGCAATCATTGTTTCAGTTTTACCATCAACAATTCTGTGGCCATAGCATAGTGGGCGTATACCGTGAGGGTCTCTAAAAGCTACTACGCCTTTGTCAGTTATCAAAGATACTACAGCGTAAGCTCCTTTTACTCTTCTGTGTACACCAGCTACAGCATAGAATATACTATCTGGCGTAAAAGCTACTTTACTGTGAAGATATAGCTCATGAGCAAAGATGTTAAGCAAAATTTCAGAATCTGATTTTGTATTAATATGTCTCAGATCTTCTTTAAATAAATCAGATTTTAATTTATCAGAATTTATTAAATTTCCATTATGCGCTAATGCTATACCATAGGGTGAATTTACATAAAAAGGTTGGGCTTCTGAAGAATTATCTGCATGTCCTGCAGTTGGATAACGTACATGTCCTATTCCTATAGATCCTCGTAGTCTATCAATGTGTTTTTTAGAGAAACCATCTCTAACTAGTCCTAATGATTTTCGTAGTGTAATTTTACCTTTGTGATTAGTAAGTATTCCGGAAGCATCTTGACCCCTATGCTGTAATACAGTCAGGGACTCATAGATGTCATGAATCACATCTTTACTTCCAGAAACAGCTACAATGCCACACATATATGCACATTATATTTATATTTCAAAAGTATTAAAGAGTGAATCATCATAATTAGAAATATATTCAATAAAATAAAGATAATATGGTGTTATATATGATTCATCTAGAATATCATTAGCAAAAGATGTATCCACTATAATAAGAATAAATACCAATATATAAATTTGTGCCTTTACAAATGACATGAGTAGACCAAGGATCCTATTAGAATTTTCAAATAATGTAGAAGCTATAATTTTTGCTAGTGTCAGATTTAATATAAATATGCTAAATAGACTGAATAATACAAGTGTGGTGATGCCAATAATTCTATTATATTGCAAACTAAGAGCAGTATAGTTCGAGATTACATCTGTAAGTTCTGATAGATAATTAAAGACAATAAAAAGAAAAATAATCCACACTGTGAATGAAATAAGTTGTTTAGAAAAACCACGCATAAGACCAATAATCGAATAAATGGTGGTTATAAGTATGAATATATAATCGACTATGGCCATTAAAATATAAAGTCTACAACTTTACTATCTATGCTGTATATTTTTTTTAACTTTTTTGCCTCATTATTTGCGTGAGAGATATCAGCAAAAGGTCCTAAAGAGAAATACATTTTTTTTTCATTATGATCAGTTTTATAACCACTTTT
This sequence comes from uncultured Gammaproteobacteria bacterium, assembly GCA_902605525.1. Classification (GTDB taxonomy): domain Bacteria; phylum Pseudomonadota; class Gammaproteobacteria; genus CACLCV01. The sequence continues at coordinate 26,151 of CACLCV010000005.1, read as the reverse complement.
ATCTAATGTAGATTTAATGCTAAATTCATTAGATTCATTATAATTAATTAGTACAATCCATGCTTTTACTCTTTTTTCAGTAACACTAATATCATTTAATGATTTTTTTTCAAAAACATTCAATTCATTTTCATCAAGAATAATTTGTTCTTGTATGTCGTTAAAAGATATGGAGTCAGTAGATTGAAAGTAACCTAAGAATATGTCTGAAAATACATATGTTAATAAAAAAATAAATAGAATTATTCTAAATCGCATCTTCTTTGCTTGATATATAGCTATTTGATTGCAATGCTTCAGATACGGTATAAAAGGAACCATAGACTAATATTATAGTGTTATCATCTTGTTGATTTACTGCTCTATGATAAGCTGCAGAAATAGAATCATATGTTTCTATCGAGAATTTATTTTTGAATAACGATTTTATACGAAATTTGATTTCTTCAGCATTCATACCTCTCTCACTACTAATAGTCCCAATATGCCAATGATCAACAAGGAGTGAAAATGGTTTTACAATACTATAAACATCTTTATCTGCGAGTATTCCTAAAACAACATGGATGTTTTTATAACCTAGTCGTTTTATATTCGTGGCAAGACTTTTTGCTGCATCTTCGTTGTGAGCTACATCAAGAATAATATCTGGAGAATGCTGAAGATACTGAAACCTTCCTGGTATGATAGTCTCACAAAGTGCATTTTTAAGGAGATCTTGATCAGATAATGCCTCGGGTAAAATATTATTAAGAGCTATTACAGATGCTGTAGCATAATTATATTGGTAATCTCCGATCATTTTTAAGTTAGGAATATCATGTATTTCTATAGCTTTTGAAACTATAGACCAGGAATCTGAGTATCTATTAACAGTATAATCATTGTTATGGGTTAGTAGATTTACAGATTTATTTTTAGAATATTTATACAATACAGAGGGAGGGTTTTCTTGTGCAAAAATACACTTTTTAAATGGCCTCATGACTCCTGCTTTTTCAAGAGCGATGCTGTCAATGGTGTCTCCAAGAAATTCAGTATGATCAATTCCAATGGATGTGATAATGGAGATATCAGAGTCAATAATGTTAGTTGCATCTAATCGTCCACCCAGACCAACCTCTAATACCACGACGTCTAGATCTGCTTTACTAAATAGATAAAAAGCACTTAATGTCGCAAATTCAAAATATGTTAAGGTTGTGTTGCCTCTTTTTTGATCAATCAATTCAAAAACATTTAACAACGATTCATCATCTATTTCCTTTCCGTTTATCTTGATTCGTTCATTGTATTTTAATATATGAGGAGAAGTGAAAGTACCAACGTTGATATTATTCTTGCAGAGTATAGACTCTAAAAAAGAAACCGTTGATCCTTTTCCATTAGTGCCTGCAACTGTAATTATTTTCTCAGCAACCTTAGCGACATCAAGTTTTTCATAAACACTAAGTATTCTCTCAAGTTTAAAATCAATGTTTAAAGGATGGACAGTTTGTTGCCATTCTAACCATTCATTAACTGTATCAAATCTTCTTTTCATAAGGGAAACCAAGAATACTTAATATATTAGCAATCTTATCTGGCTGTTCCTTCCTTTCTACAATCATGTCAATTGCTCCATGTTCTTGAAGAAATTCACTACGCTGAAAACCCTCTGGTAGTTTTTCTCTGACAGTCTGTTCTATAACTCTTGGCCCAGCAAATCCAATGAGAGCATTAGGTTCAGCAATATTTATATCACCTAGTACTGCAAGACTAGCTGACACACCACCCATGGTTGGATCTGTCAAAACCGATATATATGGTATCGAATGATCAGATAATTCTGCTAATGCAGCACTTGTTTTAGACATTTGAAATAATGAGAACAGTGATTCTTGCATTCTTGCACCACCACTTGCAGAGAAACATATTAATGGTCTATTTAATTCAATAGACAGCTTTACTGCTCTAATAAACTTCTCACCGACAACAGACCCCATTGATCCCCCAAAGAAAGAGTATTCAAAGGCACAAACTATCACAGGTATTTTTTTTAGGTTTCCTTTAAACACTAAGAGTGCATCTTTTTCACCTGTTTTCTCTTGAGACTGTTTGAATTTATCCTGATACTTTTGTTTATCTTTAAATTTGAGCATATCTCTTGGAGAGAGATTATTAAACATTTCTTCATGATCACCCTTATCAAGAAATATGCTTACTCTTTTTCTCGCCGATATTCTCTCATGATGATTGCACTTTGGACAAACATGGGAATTTTTATCAAATTCAGCAGTGTAGAGTACGGCGCCACAATTACTACACTTATGCCATAGTCCTTCAGGCACTGAACCTTTATCATCTTTAGTGGCACGAATTCTTGAAGGCAATATTTTATCTAACCAGCTCATTATATAGCTCTAGAGATTGATGAAAGGTAGCTTGTTAGATTTTTTTTCATAACATTTTTATTATTCGAATGCTTATGAATTAATTCTACTATAGAACTCCCTATTATTATACCATCTGAGAACTTAGACATCTGTTTGGCTGATTTACTATCTTTTATTCCAAAACCAACAGCAACAGGAATATTATTTTTAGAATACTTTTTTATTTTAGCTACATTTTTCTTAATCGTTGATATATCAGTCAACTTTGAGCCAGTTATACCCTTAACAGTGACATAATAAACATAGCCTGATGACATCTGAGTAATACTTCTCATTCGTTGGTTAGTCGTAGTTGGTGAAGCAAGATATATATGAGATTTATTATATTTTTTAAGAGATGAATTTAAGTCTATGGATTCCTCAGGTGGTGAATCTACAATCAGAACTCCATCGATATCATTTTTATTAATTGATTTAGTAAATTTTTCAACACCCATCTTATGCACCGGATTCATATAACCCATGAGTACAACTGCAGTTTTTTTATTAGTTTTTCTAAACTTCTCAACAACAGATATAACATCTTTTAGTGAGACATTATTTTTTAAAGCTCTATCAATACTTTTTTGTATTACTGGGCCATCTGCAATAGGATCAGTAAAGGGTATACCTAACTCAATTACATCAACTCCTGAATCAGCCATTATTTTCATAGCTGTGAGAGTGTCATTTTTAGATGGATCCCCACATACTAAATAACTAATAAATGTTTTTTTATTTTTCTTGGCGTTTTCTCTAAATATAGACGGGATTCTTGAGGTCATAATTTAATATTTTTTAATTTGGCAATAGTATCAATATCTTTATCTCCTCTTCCAGATAAATTAATTAATAACTTTTTATGTTTAGATTTTTTTGCAAGTTCAAATGCATATGCAAGTGCATGTGCTGTTTCAAGAGCAGGGATAATTCCTTCTTTTTGAGTTAATGTAAAAAATGCATCTAAAGCTTCTTTATCTGTTACAGATGTATATTCCACTCTATTTAAATCTTTAAGCCACGAATGTTCAGGGCCAACTCCTGGATAATCCAAACCAGCTGAAATAGAATGTGTATTCTTAATTTGACCATTCTTATCTTCCATAATATATGTCTTGTTACCATGAAGCACTCCAGGAGTTCCCGCGCTTAATGGTGCTGCATGTTTACCTGTTTTAATTCCGGAACCGCCAGCTTCAACTCCAATAATTTTTACATCATCGTTCAAAAAAGGATGAAACAACCCTATAGCATTAGATCCACCTCCCACACAAGCTATTAAGTAATCAGGGAGGCATTTATAGTCCCGCTTAAATTGAGCTCTTGCCTCGTGACCGATTACTGACTGAAAGTCACGTACTATCATTGGATAAGGGTGAGGCCCAGCAACTGAACCAATTATATAATGTGTATCATCAACATTAGTAACCCAATCTCTAAGTGCCTCATTAAGTGCATCTTTGAGTGTTTTGGTGCCAGAATTTACTGACACAACTTCAGCACCTAAAAGTTTCATTCTGTAAACATTCACTGACTGTCTTTGAATATCTTGTTCTCCCATATAAACAACGCATTTTAAATTTAGTCTTGCGCATGCTGTTGCAGTAGCTACTCCATGCTGTCCAGCACCAGTTTCTGCAATAATTCTTGTTTTGCCCATCTTCTTTGCAAGTAATGCTTGTCCTAAAGCGTTATTGATTTTGTGTGCACCGGTATGATTTAAATCTTCTCTTTTGAGGTATATGTGAGATTTACCAAGATATTTGCTCAGAGCTTCAGCATAGTAAATTGGAGTTGGCCTCCCAACATAATCTCTAAGTTCAGCTTTAAGTATTTTTCTAAAACTTGCAGAGGTTGCAATAGACTTGTATGCACTGAATAACTCTTTTAGTGGATGAATTAATGTCTCAGATACATAGACACCTCCAAAAATGTCAAAATGACCTGATCTATCGGGATAGTCTTTTAAATTGATTTTATTTTTCATAATATGTTCTTATGGTTTCTACAAAATCACTCATAATTTCATGGTCTTTGTATCCAACCTTACGCTCAATTCCACTACTAACATCAACACATCTTGGAGTATATCTGCTGAGTAAGTCTAATATATTATCAGGTTTCAAACCACCAGCAATAAATAACTTCTCACAGTTAAGGTCTTTTAAAATATTCCAATCAAATGTTGTGCCTGAACCACCTCTCATTTGATTATCAGTTGCATCAATAAGATGCATATGTTTATTTAAATTTATTTTTGATAGTTGAGATTGAATATTTTCTGAAGCATGTATCGTGTTGATAATATCTTTATTAAAAATAGTATAATCATCTATATTCTCATTGCCATGTAATTGAATAATATCTAAATCCACTTTATTTATAATGCTTGAGATATCTTCCACACTCTGATTTAAGAAGACTCCTACAGATTTAATATCATTATCTTTACAAATACTAACAGCTCTAATTGCAGTTTTGATATCAATCGTTCTTGGCATATCCTGAACAAAAATCATGCCTAGGTAATCAATATCAAGTGAAGAAGCAAAAATAATATCTTCAATGTTTTTAAATCCACAAAGTTTAATTTGAGTTGTCATATCTTTATATTACAACAAGATAGATTCACTATTATAATTAATTTTATATTTGCGAGGATAGGATACTTTCCATAAGAAAAGTCCATTTGCAGGTGCCATTTTGCTGCAATATTTTCTATCTTTTTTATTAATAATGTTACGTAGATCACTAGGTCTAATTTTATTAGTCCCAACATCAACAATAGTCCCAATAATATTTCTTACCATGTGATATAAGAAAGCGTTTGCAGTGATTGAAAATCTAATGATATTTTTATTTTTTTTTATTGATGTATTTATAATATGTCTTAATGGACTGTTAGCCTGGCAGCCTGAAGATCTAAAACTTGTAAAATCTTGTAATCCATTTAAATATTTCAATGATGATTTCATTTTAGTAATTGAAAGCTTATCTTTTATTATCCATGTATAAGAATTATTAAAGATTGTACTATCAGCATTATTATTAATGTAATAATGATATGTCCTAGACAGTGCTTGGAATCTAGCATGAAATTCTTTATTGACATGATAAATATTTTTGATTCTTATATCATTTGGTAAATTAGAATTCACACCATCAATCCAATTTTTATCAAGCCTTCTCGATGTTGTATCAAAATGAACCACTTGATTAAGCGCATTCACACCTGTATCCGTTCTCCCAGAACAAATGGTTTTAATTTCATGATTTGCGATTTTCGTTAACGCGGCATCGACATAAAACTGAATAGTGTTAGTAGAATTAGTATTTTGTTTTTGCCAGCCATAATATTTGCTGCCAATATATTCAATTGATAAGGCAAGCCTCATTAACTTATTTGTAGATTTAGTACTCTTGCCTCGTGTGCATCGTTAGCTGAGCCATTTTTAATAATATCTAACAATACTTCTTTTGCTTTATCTTTTTCATTGCTTTGGATTAACGCCTTGGCCAAATCAATACTTGACAGGTTATCATCAGATACGATTGATGTCTCTTGATTAATCTCTTGTGGCTTATTTTCATTATTTTCTATTATTTTTTCATTTTCGGGAATCTCTTCAGGTACATTATCATCTTGATCCATCCCTTCATGAACTGATTCAGCAGATACTCTTCTAATTTTTTTTGAACGTATTGGCATTGATGGATTAGCTGTTACAGATTTAGCCAGCGTTTCTAAAAAGCCTTTAATATCGGAGGCAATTTGTTGCATCTCATTATTTGATTCTGGCTCAGATATCTTAGTTTCCTCTTTAATAGCATTGAGTTTTTTAATTTCTTTATTTAATGAATTAACCTTTAGATCAAGAGTTCTAAATCTATCTGAAATATAGCCAACTATAAATAATACTAAAAATATTGACAGTAATCCTTGAACTGTAATTGTAATATCCGGAAGTATTAAATAATATGTATGTATATCTAAAGATCTTATAAAGTTAGCAATAGTATCAAGTGCTAATAAAACACCAAATGATGATGCTGGCACTATAGCTTTGTATTCCAATATTCCTAAAACTGAAAGTATAATAATTATAAATAAGAATAGTTTCATAATTAACTCCTAGTTAAATATTCTGCAATCTGAATGCTATTAAGCGCAGCACCTTTTCTTACATTATCAGCTACTACCCATAAATTTAAAGTATTATTTTTATCTAATCCTTTTCTGATACGCCCAACATAAACATCATCTGTACCATGACCATGCTCAAAAGGAGTTGGAAAATCGATAGATTCAGTATCATCAATAAGTTTAATACCACTAAAATTTCTAAGTACCTCTTTTGCTATATCAATATTAATATCCTTTTTTGTTTCAATATAAATGCTCTCTGCATGACCTACAAGTACAGGTACTCTTACAGCTGTAGGGTTTACTTTAATACTTTTATCTAAAATCTTTTGTGTCTCCCATACCATTTTCATCTCTTCTCTTGTGTAATCATTGTCCAGAAAACAATCTACAAAAGGTATTGTATTAAATGCAATTTGTTTAGGATAGACATTTTTTTCAATGGTTCTTTGATCTATATAAGATGATGATTGCTGAAGTAATTCTTCTACACCGTCTTTGCCTGAACCTGATACTGCTTGATATGTGGAGACATTAATATTATCTAGACCAAATTCATCATGAAGCGGCTTTAGTGCAACAAGCATCTGTATTGTCGAGCAATTTGGATTGGCAATTATATTAGTTTCTTTATATTTATCGATATCATTCGGATTAACCTCTGGAACTATTAGGGGTATATTATCAACATATCTAAATTCAGATGTATTATCTATAACTATGCAACCTTGCGAGGCTGCTTTGGGTGCATACTCTTTTGAAATGGACCCTCCTGCACTGAAAAACGATATATCAATATTACTGAAGTCAAATTCATCTAATGCTTCGACTGTGAGTAGATGATTGCCAAACTTGACTTTTACTCCTTTAGATTTTTGACTAGCAACAGCATGAATGCCATTAATAGGAAAGCTTCTACTATCTAGAATGCTTAATAAAGATTCTCCTACTATTCCCGTAGCACCTACTATTGCAATATTGTATTTATCTTTTTTCTTTAACATTGTTTTTTTATTCTCTCTAAAACCATATCGCCCATTTGAGATGTTGAGATAAAGTCTTCAGAAGATAAATCTTTTGTGTAATATCCATCATTAAGCACTTCATCAACAGCTTTTTTAATTATCTTAGAGAGCTCAGGTTTATCGAGAGTATACTCAAACATCATAGCTAAGGATAGTATCATTGCTAATGGATTTACTATTCCTTGGCCTGCTATATCAGGTGCTGACCCGTGTATGGGCTCAAACATTCCAGTATCATTAGATAATGAAGCAGAAGGTAATAGTCCTATAGAACCAGTTAACATTGATGCGGCATCAGATAAGATATCGCCAAATAAATTTGGTGTCAAAATAACATCAAACTGTTTAGGATTTTTTATAATTTGCATAGCAGCGTTATCAACATACATATGTTGTAGATCAATATCGCTATGATTAATCATCATGCGATCAACAGTCTGACGCCATAATTGTGAACACTCTAGAACATTGGCCTTATCAATTGATGTAATCTGTTTCTGCCTTTTTTTAGCAGTTTCTATAGCAAATTGAGTTATACGTTGTACTTCAGATTCTGAATATAACATTGTGTTATAACCTACTTTTTCTCCGTTAATGTCTTTAAATCCTCTAGGCTCTCCAAAATATACATCACCTATTAGTTCTCTGATAATCACAATATCCAAGTCACTTATAAGCTCTGACTTTAAAGATGAATATCCTAACAAAGAATTAAAAACAAATATTGGTCGAATATTTATAAATAAATTAAGATGCTTTCGAAGAGCTAAAAGACCATGCTCTGGTTTTTTCTCTCGAGGATTATTATCATACTTGGGAGTACCCACAGCTGCTAATAAAATTGCATCTGACTTTTTTGCTTTATCTAAGTCATCAGTTTTAATAGGAGTATCATATTTATCAAGAGCTGCACCTCCAATATCTGCAAAATCATATGATATATTTGTTAACTTGGACTCATTAAAATAATCAATAACCTTTATAGCTTCAGTTGTAATTTCAGGACCTATTTCGTCTCCTGGGAAAATTAGTATATTTTTTTTATTCATTATTAAATAGCCAAGGCTTAGTTTGTTTTATTTTATTCTCATATTCAGTAATTTTATTTTTATATTTTAAGGTTAATTCTATATCATCTAAGTTATTTAAGATTCTCTCTTTATAAGAATCATCAATAGTAAATAATATATTTTCTTCGTTTGGCAAAGTTATAGTATTAGATTCTAGATGAACCATAATTTTATAAGAATCTGATGACAAAGCATCATTAATAATCTTAATAATGATATTTTTATCCAAGCAAATTAATAAAAGGCCATTTGCATAACTATTTCTCGTAAAGATATCTGCAAAACTTTCAGCGATTACAATATTAATTCCATAATTCTGTATAGCCCATACTGCATGTTCTCTAGATGACCCGCACCCGAAGTTAGATTTTGCAATTAATATTGTGCCATTCTTATAAGGTGTCTGATTCAATATAAAAGATGAGACTTCAATTCTTTCACTGTTACTATCAAGCGTAGCTGTTGTAGTATACCTAAGTGAATCAAACAAAAATGGTCCAAAACCAGATTTTTTAATAGATTTTAAGTATTGCTTCGGAATGATTAAATCTGTATCTACATTATCTCTATTTATAGGAATAACTTGCCCTTCAAAATTATTATTTTTCATTCATGAATTCCTTAACATTATAAAAATGACCTTTAATACCAGCAACTGCTGCCATGGCTGGACTAACAAGATGTGTTCGGCCTTTATCTCCTTGTCTACCTTGGAAATTTCTATTAGATGTTGAGGCACATCTTTCATATGGTTGTAAGAAGTCATCATTCATGCCTAAGCACATTGAACATCCTGGATCTCTCCATTCAAAGCCAGCATCAATGAATACTTTATCTAAGCCCTCTGCTTCCGCTTGCGCTTTTACAAGACCTGAGCCTGGAACAACTATAGCCTGTTTGATACTGCTTGATAGTTTTTCACCTTTAACTACTTGTGAGGCATCTCTCAAGTCTTCTATTCTAGAATTAGTACAAGATCCTATGAATATTTTATCAAGAGGTATTGAATTAATTTCTACACCTGGTTCAAGTCCCATATAATTTAGCGTATCGATATACTCCTCTTCATTGGTCACAGTATCGGGTGTTGGGATCTTGCTATCCACAGGTGTAACCATCTCAGGTGACGTTCCCCATGTTACTTGGGGCTCAACATCATTAGCATCAAATACTTCTGTTCTATCAAAATGAGCACTTTCATCACTTACTAATGATTCCCAATACTTAAGGGCATTATCATAATGCTTTTTACTGGGCAGAAACTCTCTGTCTTTTAGATAGTCATGTGTAGTTTTATCAAAAGCCATTAGACCAGATTTTGCACCTGCTTCTATGGTCATGTTGCACATAGTCATTCTTGACTCAATAGATAAATCAGTAATTGCTTCGCCTGCATACTCAATCGTAAAACCTGTTCCACCAGATGTCCCAATTTTGCCAATAATGTATAAAATTAAATCTTTTGATGTTACAAAGGGCTTAAGTTTTCCATTCACGTGAATTTTAAAATTTTTATCTTTTGTCAAATTAAGACACTGTGTTGCTAAAACATGTTCAACATCGCTTGTTCCTATTCCAAAAGCTAAAGATGCAAGTGCACCATGAGTTGAAGTATGTGAGTCACCACAAACCAATGTCATACCAGGCTGTGTCATGCCAAGCTCGGGCCCAATAACATGGACTATACCTTGTTTGATGTTATCAAGATCATATAGTTCAATATTATGCTTTTTACAATTATCTCTTAATGTCTCAACTTGAATTTTTGATACTGGATCTGTGATACCTCTGTCTCTATTGATAGTGGGTACATTATGATCAGTTGTTGCCATAATAGACTGCTTATTCCAGATATCTCTTTTTTTAATATCCAAACCATCAAATGCCTGAGGTGATGTCACCTCATGTATCAAATGTCTATCAATATATATAAGAGACGATTTATCCTCGTTCTCATGAATACAATGATCAGACCATATTTTATCGTATAGAGTATGTTTCATTTTAAATGACTTATAGATTTTGTGCTTTATGGCGAAGATATAAATCACATAGTGTTAATGCCATCATCGCCTCGGCTATAGGTACCGCTCTTATGCCAACACAAGGGTCATGTCTACCTTTCGTTCTGATTGTAGTTGGCTTGTTTTTAATATCCACCGTTTTGCCAGGAACTAAAATGCTAGATGTAGGTTTAAGTGCAATATTAACTTTAAGGTCTTGCCCAGTCGATATCCCACCTAGTGTTCCACCTGAGAAATTACTCAAAAATCCTTTAGGTCTAATTTCATCCCTAGCTTCTGAACCTTTTTGGGTAACCACATCAAAACCTGCTCCGATCTCAACGCCTTTTACAGCATTGATAGACATCATTGCTTGAGCAAGTATTGCATCAAGTTTGTCAAATACTGGTTCGCCAATACCAATAGGAATATTCTTACCTACAATAGTAACTTTCGCACCTATAGAGTCACCGGACTTTCTAATACCCATCAAATATTTTTCTAATTCAGATATTTTTTTTCCATCAGGAAAAAAGAAAGAGTTCTTTTCTATATCAGTAAGTTTTATTTTATCTGGCGTGATCTCACCAAGTTGTGAGACATATCCAAATATTTTTGTTTTATTAATCTTATTTAAAAACTTCTTAGCTATAGCTCCAGCTGCTACTCTTGCAACTGTTTCTCTTGCAGATGACCTTCCAGCACCTCTATAGTCTCTGATGCCATATTTTTTCTGATAAGTAAAATCAGCATGACCTGGACGAAACTTATTTTTAATTTCAGAATAGTCTTTAGATTTTTGATCCTTATTGAAAATAATTAAAGTGATTGGTGTGCCTGTAGTGACTCCATTGAAAATACCTGAGAGTATTTCTACCTTGTCATCTTCTTTTCTCTGAGTAGTATATTTAGACTGTCCAGGTTTGCGCCTGTTTAAGTCTTTTTGAATATCAGATTCATCTATTTTAATGTTAGGTGGACAACCATCTATAACGCAACCAAGTGCTTTCCCATGGCTTTCACCAAATGTGGTTACTCTGAAAATTTTACCGAATGTGTTTCCTGACATAATTAATATATTTTTATTGCATTATAGACAAAATATCATATATTTGCTGATAAATTTGATTGGAGCATGTATAAATGTACCAAGCATAACGATAACATACGAATAAATGGATAATTACCTTTCAAAAGCAAAAAAAATGATACTTTCCTATTGGTTGTATTTAGTTCCACATCATTTAATGTCACGTTTTACTTATATCATCACTAGAACACATCATCCGTTAACTCAATACCTGATTAAACTTTATATAAGAATTTTTAAAATTAATCTTAAAGAATGTGAAGAAGAAAATATTGAAAACTATCACACCTTTTGTGATTTTTTTACACGTAAGCTCAAAAAAGGAGTACATAAGATTAATCTAGATAATAATTCTGTTGTTTCATCTTGTGATGGAAGAATTCTACAGTTTGGAAAGATTACAAACGAATCTATATTACAAGTGAAAGGTAAAAATACTCCTATAAAAGAATTACTGATTAATGATAAAGAATTGTCATCCATCTATAATAATGGGAGTTTTTTAACAATTTATCTCTCACCAAAAGATTACCATCGTGTACATATTCCTTTTACTGGAAAACTAATGAAGACTCTTCATGTACCTGGTAGATTATTTAGTGTAGCTGATCATGCAGTTGAATGCATAAATAACCTTTACTCCAAAAATGAACGACTGGTTTGTCATTTTAAAAATAATGATTCTTTCTTTTCTGTAATATTAGTTGGAGCAATTAATGTATCATCAATAGAGACTCAATGGAAAGGAGAAGTGTCCCCTCCCATGCCTAAAAAAGTTATCTCTACAAAATATGGTAATAAAAATATTAGCTTCCATAAAGGCAATGAAATAGGAATGTTCAAATCAGGTTCTACTGTTATACTTTTGTTCACGGATAAAATTAACTTATCTGATGACCTTAAAATTAATCAAGCTATAAGAGTGGGGCAAAAAATTGGCGTTAAAATTTAAATTGTGTGCCCAGCATAGCTTGGTAAGGCATCTTTATAATCAAAATTATTTTTTTTCACGCAGTATATATTGTAATAATCAATAAGAAGCTCTGAGCCAACAAAATGATCTATTAGTAGATGTTCATCATTCGAATTTTCAATAATATTATTGTCATCAGTTATTAAAACATAATTAGAGTCTATCTCTACATCTGAAAATGTAGATGTTTTAATTGGATCATTCGATATACATGAATCGCTTGTCAGATGAAATAGGCCATGGAAGACCTGATCACCAAAAGCTTTTTTGATAACTTGAATTTTAGATATATTATTTTTCATATGCTGAGAATAAGCTATAAGCATTAGAGAATTAATTCCATAAACTGGACAGTTATTACTGAATCCAATTGCTTGGACTATAGCGGATGATACACGAACGCCAGTAAAACTGCCTGGACCATTGTTATAGACAACACTACAAATATCCTTTGGTGTGATCTTACATTCTGATACTAATTTATCAATTTCAACTAATACAGACTCGCTAGAAACAGACTCTGTGGTATCAACAAATGAAGTTTTTATATTATCTTTTAGTAGAGTTAGGGAAAATGATTTTCCTGATGTGTCAATTGAAAGTATATTCATATTGCATACTATACTATAGAATATACAAAAATATCTCCCCGTAGTTAAACAGGATATAACAGGACCCTCCTAAGGTTTAGTTCCTGGTTCGAGTCCGGGCGGGGAGGAAAGTCAAGTATGGATGCTTACCTATATAATCTGAGTTTATTTATTACTAGCATGCTTGTTAACTACAGCGATTGAAAGATCTCTCGCATATTTACTTTTTCTTACTTCCCAAATTTTATCTCTTGCGCGTTTTGTCTCTAAGCCATTATCTATAATTGGACTTGGATAATTATTTCCTGACTTAATGCCTAAATCTAATTCCTCTGCTGGAGACAAGCGCCATGGTTCATGAATCAGCGAATCTGGGACATCAGTTAATTCAGGTATCCATTTTCTTATAAACTCACCATGTGGATCCTGATCATATGACTGTTTGATAGGGTTGTAGATTCTAATAGTATTGATACCTGTTGTACCTGATTGCATCTGAAATTGAGAATAATGAATGCCAGGTTCATAATCTGTAAAATATTTTGATAAATGTTTGCTGGTTAAACGCCAATCTAACCATAATTGGTAAGATGCAAAAGATACAAGCATAGCTCTCATTCTAAAATTTAGCCAACCAGTAGATCTGACAAATCTCATGCAAGCATCAATAAAAGGAAAGCCTGTTAAACCTGTCTTCCAGGCATTAAATTTTGATTCATTAAAAGAATCTTCTCTAAGTCCATCATACGCTCGATTCATGTTTTGGTATTCAATAGCTGGTTCATCATAAAATTTTTGAATAAAATGACAGTGCCAAGCTAACCTTTTTTTAAATGAGGTGAGTGACTTCTTGTCGACATTATTTTCATTTTCAATTTTTAAATTTAGACGTGTGACAATATCTCTGATTGATATTGTGCCATAAGCTATATGAGGACTTAATCTAGAGCATGAAGACTCTGATGATGACGGAGATGACATTAAGAATTGATAATTTTGATGACGAGAAGATAAAAAACTACTTAACAAATTTTTTGCAGCCTTTGTACCTCCTGACTGTCTGTATTTTGACTCGTCGTTTTTAATTCGACCTACATCAATAAACTCAAAATTATGATCATGAATAAAATTACATTCAGATTTAATTAATGGTTTAATTTTTTTACTTGTGAACATTCTCCAATCTTTCGACCAAGTTTTCCTGTTACGGTGGCTAATTTGTATCCCAAATTGATTAGACTTTACCCATTCAATACCCTTGAATAAAAATAATTTTTCACAGTCGTTGTCTATCAGCTGACTTGCTCTCTCTTTATAAACTCTATTCGAAAATATATTCTTAATTTGATATTTTTCAGATAAATGTCTAAACACATTTAAAGTATGATCATAATAAATATTTAATGAAGCGTTGTATTTCTCATTAAGTTCATTGGACAAATCTTTCAAAGAATCATCGATAAATTTTAAATGATAAAATGATACGGTATTTCTATTTATTAAAGTTTTATCGTATATGTAAATTAAAATCACAGAATTACTTTTAACAACTCTCGAAAATGACTCATTATCATATAATCTCAAATCATTCCTAAACCATAAGATATCTGTCATGTTAGATAGCTACCATATATATAAAAATGACAATTCCTACAAAAATAATAGATGATATTAGATATTTAATCGCCCAATCCATTTGTTTGGGTATGTCCACGGTTGATTTACTTACCGCAAGTTTTCTAGCTAAAACTAACCCAATAATAAAAATAATAAATAAAAAATAATTAAACATTTTCTGTATCTCTAATTCAATGACACCTACCTGTCAATATCAATTCATAACTGCTACCCAAAGCAAGGAATAATATTAGTGCGAGATATTCCATCGGTAAATTTTTAAAATGGTAATAATAAGCACCATAGTAAATTATAATGCTGTTAAGCAGAATAAGAGAATTTAAACAGCCAATAGTCACTAAAAAATAATAGCACTTATACAAATAATATTAACATGATATAAATAATGGTTTATTGATTTTCTATTGATAAAATTTTGAGACCTCCACTGCATGCTTGCTGCAGTAGTTCAATATGAATCAACATAATACTTAATTTGAATCAAGTATTCACTTTCTATTTTAGAAATATACTCAATGCATCATATAAAATGGTAGGTATGATTCGGGTGGGGAGGAAATAATACTATTCGTGCTGTATAATTATATTTATGATTAGGTTGATATTTGTTTTCTTGTCTCTCATATATTTTAGTACAGGTGTTTCCTCAAACGAAAAGTTCAAAGTTTTAAAAATTACTAGCGACCTTAGCGAGCCATGGGGAATGTCTTTTGTTGATGATGAGACTCTACTTGTAACAGAGAAAACCGGTGATATAGTTCGCATTGATATGAATAATGGTAATAAATATATCATCGAACATAATCTTGATTTTTATTACTATGGACAAGGAGGTCTCTTAGACATTCTCTATAGAGATGGTTATGTATATGTAAGCTATTCTGAGGATAGAGAGAATGGAAATTCATCTACTTCTATTGCTAGAGGCTTATATAACGAAAAGAAAATAGACTTTCAAAACATATTTCAAGCAGAACCGCCTATTAGCAGCGGATACCATTTTGGCTCTCGGATTGTTATAAAAGATAAACATCTTTTTGCATCAGTGGGTGAACGAGGCAAAGGAATGATTGCGCAAGACATAACTAACCATCCAGGAAGTATTATAAGAATAAACTTAGATGGATCAATACCTGAAGATAATCCAAAATTTGTAGATAAACCTACGTGGCTTCCAGAGGTCTATCAGATTGGGGTGAGAAATCCTCAAGGAATGTATCTTTCACCATTTGATAAGAAAGTGTATATATCAAACCATGGAGCAAAAGGAGGAGATTTTTTTGGTGAAGTAAAATTCGGAGAAAATTATGGTTGGAAAATTATTGGATGGGGAGGAAAAAACTATATTGGTACTCAGATAGGAAATGGAAATGCATGGGAACCAGGATTCACAAAACCAATATGGACTTGGACGCCTTCTATTGCGGTTAGCAATATTGCTATATATAAAGGTGATGATTTTTCTGAATGGAATGGAGATGTATTAATAACATCACTAAAATTTAGAACTCTTTATAGGTTGGAATTTGAAAACAATAGTGTGAAAAAAGAGCATATTGTATTTGAAGATGACATTGGAAGAATAAGAGATATAGAAATCAATGGTAAAGGGGAAATATTCTTAATTAATTCAAGTGGCAGTGCAAGCCTATGGCAACTAAATAAATATTAAAGGAGAAATAAATGCGTAATATATTATATATTTTTTTCTTGCTTGTAGTCTCAGTACCAAATCTAAGTGCTGATAGTTACATAGCAACAAGACAAGAATTATGGTTCAGTGACTCTAGCTACTATAAAACATCACATCATATCAAAGTAGGTAAAAGTGTTATTTTGGATAATTATAGATTATTTGGTGAGGTAGGCTTTGGTGAAGATATTAATGAGGGAACACCAATTGGTTCCGGTGCTTCATATGATTATCTGAGATTTGGTGTTACAAGGACATTTTTTAATTCCCTCAAGCTAAATGTTAACTATCGTAGTAAAATGAAATCAGTTGGAAGAGATCTTAACTGGATTGTAATAAACACTAAATATACATTTTAAAAATATGACTTTAGCTTTTATTTTAGTTTTAATATTCATAAGTGCTGTTGCTTTATTAAATAATAAGTATTTAAATAAAGGAACTAGCTATATACTTGCTGGTGCTGTTTCATTTAGCTTTGTTATTGGAGTGATTTATTTATTTACTATGATTCTAATAAAATGAGTATGGACAATACCAAGAATCAAGAAAATGTTTTAATAACTGATACTTAAAGGACTGAGATTAATAACTATGCCAACAAAACAAGAATTATTTGAGTTTATTAAATCATGGATAGATGGTCTTTCAATGATTCGAACTGCTTATGAAAAAAACGAAGATTATAAGAATATGGCACTTGAGTTCATCAATAAACATTATCTATTTAATGAAGAGTTGGTTTTATTTAAACCTACATTGACCAATAAGACAATATTTAGAAATTCAGTTGATGATGCCCTCTCATATTTCATTGGTGGCAAATACTCAGAAGATACTGGCTTTGCTTTAAAAGCATTTGAGAGTGTGACTATTGATGAAACAAATACAATTATAGAAAATGATCTTATTGCAATCATGGGTATCCTAGATTTTAAACTGTTGAGTCCAGCTGAACATATGAGAGTTGCATTTACCTTTATTTTGAAAACTACGGAGTCTGGTTTAAAAATTAAGATTCATCATTCCTCATTGATAGTATAAATATTGTATACTTGAGCTTTATTAATTATAAATATAAGCAGACAGAAGAGAAAAAAATATTATGAAAGAATTAAACTATGAAGACTTAATTGCACAGTGGCATAAGGATAGAAACCTTATAGAAGGC
Source organism: uncultured Gammaproteobacteria bacterium (assembly GCA_902605525.1). Lineage (GTDB taxonomy): Bacteria > Pseudomonadota > Gammaproteobacteria > CACLCV01. The sequence goes on along the minus strand of CACLCV010000005.1, from coordinate 8,340 downwards.
AGTACTGATAAAGATCAATATCTCAAGCTGATTCAAGAAGCAGGCGAATTATCTGATAGTTTATGTAAAGGCAAAGATATTCGTGACGATGTTGGAGATATGATGGTTGTTTTAATCAATATAATGGTAAGAAATAATCTAACCATGAAAGACTGCCTTCAGGTTGCATATGACGATATAAAAAATCGAAAAGGTAAGATGATTGATGGGATATTTGTTAAAGAAGGAGATAACTAGGGATTAATTGTAATGTCATTAAAGAAAAAAGACTCAGAATTTTGGAAAGACACTGATACCTGGAGAAAAGAGCCAGATTTTTGGAGAAAAGGTATAATGAAAAAATTACCTGTTTTAGCGTCATTATCCATTGTGATGTTTACAGGGATTATCCTTACATTGATGCTGAAATAGTGCTAGATAAAAAAATCTTTTGTTTTGATAATTTTCTCAATAATTAATGGTATATTCTTTTTAAAATTGAAAAATCCCTTTTTTGCATATTTCCAACAGAATAAATCTTCTTGTCTATAAATATAATTTAATTTTGAATTATTTTTGTTATTTTCAAGAAATGAAAGATTTTCTCCAATACATGGATAAATTACATCAAAGTTTTTATTTGTATTAATTTCTTTTTTTAAATCATTTACATTAAGTATTTTGGATTGTGGGTAATTATTAGAAAATTCTTCGAGTATTAAATATTTATAATTTAATACATTATCACTAAGTTCAATACGTCTGAATTCGTTAGAAAGCTTTACCAAATAGATGTATTTATATTTTGCATACATTCCTTCCCTTTCTTTAAAAGAAAGGTCATTGTCACACATTAAAAGAGTATCACTACTTTGTTCTGCATTAGAATAATTAATATCTATTAAGTCATAGATTTTGTTTTCATTAAGTGGTGATGCATTTTCATTTAAGTTTTGTGGTTTATGAACATTATTCGTGAATTTACTTATATTAGACGCTGTTGCTAAATAATGTTTTCCAATTGTTTGAAGACCTGCTACCCATCTCCAGCTGAGAGTATTCGAAGCGCTGTCACCATCCAGTAAATGTTTCATAAAAAAATTAGCACCTAATTGCCATGGTAGATTTAACGTAAATATCCATATGCTTGCAAACCACATCCTTGTGTGATTATGTAAGTAGTTTTCATTTACTAATTCCTCTACCCAATCATCAAAGCATACAATTCCTGTTGTTCCTTCGATTGCTTTTTTATAGTCTTCACTATTTAGTTTGTTGTCTGAATATTCATAATAATCGTTCCATACCTGTGGTCTATGTTCTAGCCATCCTTTCCAATAAACTCTCCAAAATACTTCTTGAACATATTTTTCTATTTTTGATAAAGAGTACTCTGATAGTGCTAAATTAATAACATCATATTCATTGATGACACGATGGGTTATGTATTTTGATAAATGAGATACATTGGATCTATTTTTAGGTCCATAATCATAGTTTCTATTTTTAGAGTAAGTAAGAATATCATTTTTTATAAAGTTATTTAATTTGTCTTTTGCTTGTTCATAAATTTCAGTCATGATTTATTACGATATTGATAATATTAACTATTATTTACAAATTGAAGTAGATGATAAAAGGTACTGAAACACCTAAGCTTATCCCGCCGAAGAAGAAGAATGCAAAGTGTGATACCCATATACCTGTAATAATACGTCTTGAGAAGCCATTCATGTCTTTGAGTTTTTCATCAACAGACTCTTTAGAAAACATATGCTCATAATTTGCATTAACCCATTTGCAGTAATAAACATAAACAATAGATAAAACAACAAAGACAATAAGGTTAAGAAATAAGACGCCATTATATAATGCTAGCCAATAGATAGTTGATATAAGTACGGGCAATAATATGTCTCTCATAAGTATAGGCATAAAAATCATAATACATGATTATGATATTATTGTATCTATTAATTTAATTGATGAATAAAAACAGATTAGTTTTATCTGATTTTGTCTAGATAATAGTTTGTAGTAGTTCTGCAAATTTGAATATTACGATAAACATTCCAACTAGTGCACAAAAGAATATGAATGAGATCACCGGTAAAACAAGGTTTTGAGAATTCTGTCCAAAAAAACCAATTACGCCTTTTTCTATTATTTTTTGCATGAAGAACATGATGTTACCGAATACAATAGATGCAAAGACTGGACCTACTATAAAGTAAACAAAAGGTTTTAATGAGTAAACATCAGAAAAGCCCGCATCATTTGAATAAACATATAAACTTGATAAAAACCAAAATACTGCAGCTATTATGTATTTATTTTTTTTTGCTTTGTGTTCTTGTATAGCTTGTTCAACAGCTTTTCTACGTTCTTGCGCTTTAGTCATTTTTTGCTCTAGACGAATATTCACATGTACTTGGGTTAATTTTAATGTCCTCACCTTGTTTGATGAATGCAGGAACTTTTACAGTGATGCCATTATCTAATTCTGCATCTTTAAGTGTGGATGATACAGTATCTCCTTTTGCAACACTTTCTGTCGATGTAACTTCACATACAACAAAATTAGGAAGCTCTACATCAATAATAGCATCATTCCAGATTGTTACGTTACATTCATCACCATCATTCAACCATCTAGGATCGAAATCTATTGATGATACATTTAATTCAATCTGTTCATAAGATTCAAGATTCATAAAAAATAAAGTGTTTGATTCTTGATAGAGAAATTGCATTGAGGTATTAAGAACATCTGCTTCATTGAGTTCTTCGCCAATTTTAACAGTCTTTTCAATAGTTTTCTTATTAAGCAGATTTTTTATCTTAATTTTTGTAAACGCTTGGCCTTTACCTGGATTAACAAAGTCTGTATCCATAATTACATAGGGTTGATTATCAACAAGTACTTTGTTGCCATTTCTAAGAAGTGAATGATCGACCATTAATTAAGTTGTTCTTGTCGCACAGATTCTATATCAGAAGTTTCTAGAGCTTCTATTCTTTTTCTTAAAGGTGGATGAGTAGAAAATAATTTTTTTAACGTACTAGATTGTCCTTTATTAGATATACCGAATGCTAACATTTGATCTGGTAATGGTGCAGCTACTTGGCGCTCAAGTGCTTTAAGAGCATTAATCATTTTAGTTTTAGAAGTTAGTTGAGCACCGCCAATATCTGCTCTAAATTCTCTCATTCTTGAGAACCAACATACTATAGTTGATGCAAGGATCCCTAGTACCACTTGTGCGAATATTACAGTGAAAAAATAACCTATACCATATCCTCTCTCATTTTTTAGGATAACTCTATCTACAAAATGACCGATTACTCGGGAGAAAAATATTACAAAGGCATTAACTATTCCTTGTATAAGTGTGAGCGTTATCATATCACCATTTGCAACATGGCTCATTTCATGACCTATTACAGCTTCGATTTCATCCCTACTCATTGCGCTAACAAGCCCTGTGCTTAGTGCAACTAATGAACTATTTTTGGATGAGCCAGTAGCAAAAGCATTCGGTTGGGGGGAATTGAACATTCCAACCTCTGGCATTTTTAATCCGAGTTGTGCTGATTGTTTTTTTACGACATCTAAATACCATCTTTCAAATTCATTTGATGGATTAGTAATTAGTTTGACACCTGCCATGGATTTAGCCATCCACTTAGACATGTATAGGGATATGAATGAACCGCCCATACCAAAAACAAGTGAAAATAGCATAAGTGAATCGTAATCAAGATCCACACCATTCGACTGAAGAATGCCGGTAAAGCCTGTGAGTGATAAAAAGATACTTAAAACAAATAGTATTGCGATATTGACTACAATAAAATAAAAAATTCTTTTCATGGTTATCCTATATTATAATTTAATTTCATATTCTTGTGGATAAATTTTTGCTCAATTTTCTTTCCACGCCTTGTTCTACTCATAATATATGATTGAAGTTCCTTAAATTCAATATATTTACTTCTTTTATTTTCTGCAGATATTTCAAGTCTTTGACCTGCTCTAATTACCCCAGAAAATATAACCTTTTCGCTATCTTCGGATTTAGGGATGTTAATTAATTTCACACCCTTACCTTTTGTCAAGATTGGAATATCATCAATCTTAGATAAGATAAGATATTGGTTGTTAGTCACAAGTAAATAATAATCAAAAATTTTCGCATCAACTTCAAGTGGCTTAATAATTTTTGATTGTTTATTTTTTACAATTGATTTACCGTTTCGGTTTGAAGATAAAAGTTCCTTATTCTTACACAAGAACCCATAACCTGACCCAGAGGTAAACAGGGTCTGTAAATCATTAGAGGTATCCAACATTCCAGTGATATGTACTCCGTCATCAATATTGAAATATTTTTTTAAAGATTCACCATAACCTCTTCCAGAAGGAATATCATTGACCATCATTGAATATATAAATCCTTTTTGATCTAAAAAAGATACTTGCTTATTATTTTCTATATCTAAATGAGCAAGATATGAATCACCTGATTTGAATGTTAAATTATCGATTGATACAGAACTGCCTTTGTTAGTTTTGACCCATCCATTACTTGATAAAATCAGAGATACAGGCTCACTTGATATTTTTATTTCTTGTATGATTTGTTTAGATGAATCTGTATTATACAAAATATTTGTTCTTCTATCATGTGCATACTCTTCACTAAGAACATCAAGTTCATGAATGATTAATTTATTGAGTTTTGCTTTAGATTTAAGAATAGAGTTTATCTCTTTATTTCGTTTTTGAAGTTTTTTATACTCATCTTTTATTTTATCTTCTTCAAGTTTAGCTATATTTCTTAATCGCATATTAATAATAGATTCATATTGTTTTTCAGAAAACTTTCCTATTTTCATTATCTTTAGTTTTGGATTATCTTCATTCCTCAGTATTTCTATAATCATATCTAGATGCTTATATACAATTAAAAACCCTTCAAGAATATGAAGTCTATCAAGTATATTGTTGTTCTCATGATTAAGTTTTCTTTTATATGTATTGATTCTAAATGAGACCCATTCAGTTAAGATTTCTTTCAAATTCATAACCTTCGGTTTACCATCCATTGAAATCATATTTAGATTTACTCTATAACTTCTCTCTAGATCAGTCGTGAAGTATAAATGATTCATAACATCATTTGAGTTATGACTATTTCCTTTAATTTTTATAATGATTTTTACAGGATTTTTCTCGTCAGATTGATCTTCGATTGAGTTTATAAAACTAATCTTTTTATCAATGATTTGTGACTGAATTTGTTCAATAATTTTTGTAGTCGAGGCTTGATAAGGTAAGGATGTTATTTCTATAGTCTTCCCATGATGACTGTATTCGGCTCTCAATTTAATGTTACCCGTACCCTCATTATAGATAGCAACTATATCGGATTCATCTTGCAATAAGTCTGCACCAGTTGGGTAGTCAGGTGCTGGGATGAATTCCATAAGTTCCTTAATACTACACTTAGGGTTATTAATAATATATTGAACCGCCAATATAATCTCGCCAAGATTATGCGGTGGAATATCGGTAGACATACCTACAGCTATACCTGAACTTCCATTTATAAGAATATTAGGAATTTGAGATGGTAAAAATTTAGGTTCATTTAATGTGCCATCAAAGTTGGGTATCCAATCTGATGTACCATTTTTTAAATCGTTAAGTAATAATTCTGAATATTGTGTGAGCTTTGATTCTGTATATCTCATAGCTGCAAAAGACTTAGGGTCATCTTGTGTACCCCAATTACCTTGTCCGTCAACCAACGGCATATTATAAGCAAATGATTGTGCCATTATCACCATTGCTTCATAACATGCAGTATCTCCATGAGGATGAAATTTTCCTAATACATCTCCAACTGTTCTAGCGGATTTTTTATGTTTGGTAGAGTGTTTTAACCCTAATTCACTCATAGCATAAATTATCCTCCTCTGAACAGGTTTTAGGCCGTCTAATAAACTAGGAAGCGCTCGGTCTAAAATTACATACATAGAATAATTTAAATACGCATCTTCACTAAAGTCTCCTATTGATACTTTTTCTATATTTGATGAAAATAAATCTCTATTTTTTGTCATTAGCTTGTTTGAGCAAGGTTACCTTTTTTTTCTAACCATACTTTTCTGTCGGGAGCTGTTTTCTTCGATAGCATCATATTTAATTTCTTTATATCTTTACTTTTATGGTCGAGGGATAATAGGATAAGTTTTCTTGATGCTGGAGTCAGAGTTGTATCTCTAAGCTGAGATGGGTTCATTTCACCTAATCCTTTAAATCTAGTTATACTTAAATTACTATCTGTAGATTTAATTTTATATTGACTAAGTATTTTATTTAAATGAGCATCAGAAATAGCATAGTAGGTTTTATTTTTATAATCTAAGCGGTAGAGGGGTGGAAGAGCAACGTAGATATGTTCATTAAGTATAAGATCAGGAAAATGCTTAACAAACAAAGCAATAAGTAATGTTGCGATATGCAAACCATCAGAATCTGCATCAGCCAATATACAAATTTTTCCATATCTCAATGACGAAAGGTTACTTTCACCAGGTTTTACACCTATTGCAGTCGATATATCCTGAACTTCTTTTGATTCAAGTATCTTTGATGAACTAACTTCCCATGTATTAAGTATCTTTCCCCTCAAAGGCAATATAGCTTGAAAGGTTCTATCTCTGGCTTGTTTTGCAGAACCTCCAGCAGAGTCTCCTTCTACGAGAAATAATTCATTCACATTGTTGTCTTTACTAGAACAGTCCGATAAACGACTTGGCATTATAATACTCTTTGTTGAAGCCTTTACCTTCTTCGTTTTATTATTAGATAACCTTTGATAAGCATTCTGTATAGCAAGGTTTGATATTTCTTCAGCAGTATCAGAATGGTTATTGAGCCACAATTCTAATCTGTCCTTTAATTGAGATGATAGTTTCGATCCAATAGATGTGGATTGTAATTTATTTTTTGTTTGACCAACAAACTGAGGGTCAGAAATTTTAATTGAGATCAAATAAGATGTATTTTTCCATATATCATCTGGGATAATTTTTAAGTTTCTTGGCATAATTTTGTGTGTAATCATGAAATCTCGTAAAGAATCAGCAACTGCAGACTTTAAAGAGTTTACATGGGTACCACCATCAGAAGTTGGTATTAGGTTTACATAACTATCTTGAATAATTTCCTCAATGTCTTCTATCCAACAAACGGTTGAAGAGACTTCAAATAAATCATCATCAAGTTCTATTAGAATTGGGTCTATTGGAAGTAGAGTTTGAGATTTTAGGTTATTTTTTAAATATAAATCTAAGGATCCAGTATGACAATATACTTTATTACCAGTTTTGTACTTTAAATCATTAATTATTATCTTTAAGCCCGGCTTCAATATAGTTTTCGCTTCTACAAGCTTATGTAATCTAGTAATTTGAATGTCTTCACTATCAAAATATTTTTTATTTGGCTTAAAAGTTATACAGGTACCATGAGAATTTTTTGTAGTTTTAGCAATAGCGCACAATTTTTTGCTGATTATTCCATTTTTAAATGAAATCTGATGAAGATTTTGATCACCTGTACGTTCAATATCAACAATAAGAGATTCAGATAATGCACTCACTACAGATACACCTACCCCGTGAAGTCCCCCAGAATATTTGTAATTTTTATTACTAAATTTAGCACCAGAATGTAAATTGGTCATAATAACCTCTACTCCAGATTTTTTGTATTCTGGATGAATATCTACTGGCATACCCCGTCCATCATCTTTGACTGTATATGACCCATCAGTGTTTAGAGTAATATCAATATTATTACAGAATCCTGCAATAGATTCGTCAACACAATTATCTAATACCTCTTGTAGTAAATGATTAGGTGTAGATGTGTCGGTATACATACCAGGTCTTTTTTGAACCGGCTCTATTCCTTTTAGAATTTCAATATCAGATGCGGTGTATGTCTTTTTTACCATTGTTGTGTATAATAAGATTACACTATCCAACATATAATATAAATGAATTATGTTTTTTATGATTTTGAAACTTCTGGATTAAGTTGGTACTTTGATCAGCCCATTCAACTTGCAGCAAAACTAGTTGATGAGAATTTTAATATTATCGATGAGTTCAACGAAAAATGTCGATTAAGAGACGGTGTTATTCCATCACCTGTTGCAATGCTCATCACAAAAACTGACTTAGAACAACTAAGTCGTGAACAATCCTTTTATGAATTTATGGATAGAGTACATATAAAATTAGCCTCGTGGTCTCCTGCGATTTTTATTGGATATAATAATATTA
>CACLCV010000004.1 GCA_902605525.1 uncultured Gammaproteobacteria bacterium | reverse complement strand
ACAGACTTTGGAAAAAGCAGTTTATAAGACTTAGCAATATTAAATCTCAAAAAAAGGTTTTAGATGTAGCATGTGGGACAGGAGATATTGCATTAGATTTAATTAAAAAAAATCCTTCAATAGAGCTTACCTGTCTTGACCCTAATACAGAAATGATTGAAATCTGCAAAGAGAAGTTCATAAATAAAGGTATTACAAATGTTGATTACCAAATTAAAGGTATAGAAGAGTATAAACCTGAAGACAAAAAATTTGATTTGATAACAGTAACTTTCGGATTTAGAAATTTTACTAATCACAAAATTGCCCTTGAAAATATAATTCAGCTTTTAGAGCCAGGTGGTTTATTTCTTATAATGGATTTTAAAAAACCTAGAAATCAGCTTTATTCAAAACTATTTAAATTTTATACATTAAATATTATACCTAACATAGGTAAACTCATTGCAAAGGATGAATCAAGCTATAGGTATCTTGGTGAGTCAATTCAAACTTATTACTCACCGGATGAAATTAAAGGTATGCTTATTGAGGCCGGCTTCTCTAAGATTGAAATAGTTAATTTACCAGAAGATGTCGCCTCTATACATATAGGAAGAAAAATATGAATGATAAAATTATAGAGAAAATTAATACTATCCTTCAGACTAATTCATTTAAAAATATATATAGTAATTATTTCAAAGATAAACTGCATGATAAAGTAGTAAAAATATCCATAGTTGATATCACTCTTGAACTATATATAAAATTTAAAGACGAAAACATGACTGTTTCTATAGATGAGAATCAACAAGATGTAGAAATATCAGGAACTTTATCATCCTTTATCTTTTATAGTGCAGTTGGTGGTAATGAACTCTATTCTTCAAAAATCAATATTAGTGGTGATGTTGAGACAGCAAATTCACTAAATAGTCTTTTCAAAGAGACAGATTTGCTTAGAGGAATAATTATGGAAGTTATAGGTCAAAAAGCATCATCTTCACTTTTTTCTGTTCTAGACCCAATAAAAGAAAAAATGGATAAATCATCAGAGAAAAATAAAAGTGCTTTATCTGATTTTCTAAAATATGATATCAGCTTAGTACCAACAAAAGATGATATAAATAAATATATTGATGATGTGGATGAAATTAAAAGTAGAACAGAAAAGCTCATAAGTAAAATAAAATGACCAACATTACAAGAGCACTAAAAATTATCTATTTATTTTTTAAATATGATATTGATAAATCATTAATGCGATCAAATATTATGGGTTATAAAAAATATCTATTTTTATTATTGCCTTGGAATCTTTTAACTTTTAATAAGTCGGTAAATTTAGCTCAAAACATTAGATTAATTTGTGAGGATTTAGGACCTATATTTGTAAAGCTTGGGCAAACGATATCAACTCGAAAAGACTTACTTAGCGAGGAAATAGCAAATGAGCTTGTAAAGCTTCAGGATAATGTTACTCCATTTGATGGTAATACTGCGAAAAAAATAATTGAAAAAGAATTAGGCAAAAGCACGGATGAAATTTTTTCTTTTTTTGAGACTAAGCCAATGGCATCAGCATCCATCGCTCAAGTGCATCCAGCAAAACTAAAAACTGGTGAAGAAGTAATTGTTAAAGTTGTAAGACCTGATATCAAAGAGAAAATAATTCAAGATATTTCTCTCATGAAAAAGATAGCATCTTATTTAGATGGACTATCTAGTGACTTTAAAAGAATGCACCTAATCGATATTGTAAATGACTATGAGATGGTAATTTATGATGAGTTGAATCTTATTAAAGAGGCAGCCAGTGCTAAACAAATTAAAAAAAACTTTTCAGGAACTAACTTCATCTATATACCGACTGTCCATTGTACATATTTAACCAGTAGAGTAATGGTTATGGAGCGGATTTATGGTGTACCTATTAATAACAAAGATAAATTAGCTAAAGAGGGAATTTCATTTAAAGAAATTTCGGAGAAATCAGTTGAATTATTTTTCGTTCAAGTTTTTGAACATAACTTCTTCCATGCTGATATGCACCCAGGAAACATTTTTATACAAAAGCATAATGATACATTTAGATTTGTCCTTGTAGATTTTGGTATTATGGGCTCTTTAAGTGAATTTGATAAAAAATATCTAGCAGAGAACTTTATAGCATTCTTTAATCGAGATTATGCAAGCGTTGCAAAACTTCATGTAGAATGCGAATGGGTTCCGAAAGACACAAACATGCCTTCATTAGAAAGTGCAATTCGAGAAAACTGTGAATGCATGCTTGATAAGCCGATTAAGGATGTGTCGCTTAGTGATATTATTGTCAATCTTTTTGATACAGCTAGAAGATTTAAGCTGGAGGTGCAACCACAATTAATTCTTATGCAAAAGACCCTTCTCTATACAGAAGGATTAGGAAGAGAATTTAACCCTGAATTAGATTTATGGAAAACATCAAGACCGATACTTGAGAGATGGATGAAAGAGCAAAAAGGACCGAAGGTCATCGCAAAAAAAGTATTTAATAATCTAGATAGCTACATGGAAATTCTTCCTGAGATCCCCTCTTTTTTTAGAAGAATTTCAAATCACTATAGCGGAAATTCTTCAGATTTAACCAAGAACTTTGATCAATTGAAAATTATTGAACAAAAACTTCAAGCAAATAAAATTAGGAACCATTATTATTTTTCTATTATTCTTCTTGTTGGTATCTTCGTTGCTCCTCTTGGTGCTCTTGATATCTATAAAAATGAAGTTCTTATATTGTTAGCATCTCTAATGTATTTCACAAAACCTAAATGAATGGGATAGATTTTAACGATTCCTTAAATAAGCAGCAGCTTTCCGCGGTTAATTGTGATGATGGAAATAAACTTGTGCTCGCAGGAGCCGGTAGCGGCAAAACAAGAGTTCTCACCTTCAGAGTTGCAAAACTTATAGAACATTTCAATATAAGGCCATCAGATATATTGGCATTAACGTTCACCAATAAAGCTTCCAGAGAAATGAAAGAGAGAATTGAGTCCCTTCTTAGAATTTCATCTCAAGGATTGTGGTTTGGAACATTTCATGGAATTTGTAGAAGAATTCTAAAAATACATTGGAAAGAAGCAGAGCTATCAGAAAGATTCACGATATTAGATTCTCAGGATCAACTTAGGCTTGTAAAAAGAATAATCAAAACAAATAATCTTGATGAAAAACTATATGATGCAAAAAGCATTCAGTCATTTATAAATAGGAAAAAAGATAATGGGATTAGAAGTAATCAAACTAGTGAGAAGGACGATGAAGTTTATATACTCATATACAAAGAATATGAGTCAATCTTAAAGCAAACATTTTCTGTTGATTTTGCAGATCTTATCCTTAAAACATATGAACTTTTACTGAAACATGAAAATATTCTGTCCTATTATGTCAAAAGATTTAAACACATAATGGTTGATGAGTTCCAGGATACAAACCTATTGCAGTTTAAGCTTTTAAAACTATTGAATAATAACACAGGTTCTATGTATGCCGTGGGCGATGATGATCAATCAATTTATGGATGGAGGGGAGCATTAAGTAAAAATATCAAAAACTTTACAGATCAGTTTATTGATGTAGAAATATTTAAATTGGAACAAAACTATCGCTCCACAGATAAGATACTTAAGGTAGCCAATAGCTTAATTACACATAATAAAAATCGACTTGGTAAAGAACTATGGACAAATTCAAACAGAGGAGAACAAGTTAAAATATTTGAAGCCTACAATAATGATGAAGAATCATCATTTATTGTTGATAAAATTAAAATGCTTGTACGTGATGGATATAAAAAATCAGAAATCGCAATTCTCTACAGAAATAACTTCTTATCAAGAAGACTTGAAGAAGAACTTAATGGACGCGGAATACCATATATTATCTATGGAGGCTTCCGCTTTTTCGAAAGAGCAGAAATAAAAGATATGATTGCTTATCTTAGAATTGTAGTCAATCCAGATGATGATGCAGCTTTTGAGAGAACTATAAATAATCCACCAAGAGGTATTGGTCAAAAAACAATTGATATTATACGAGGTCATGCAAAAGAAAGTAATTTATCACTTTGGAAAACAATAAAACTATTTCAAGACAAAGAGTCTAAAGATATAACAACGAGGGTGAAAACATCACTTTTAAATTATATTGGAACGATTGAAGATATTGCCTCAGATATTAACGACTTATCATTAGATGAGATTCTAGTAAGGATTTATAAAGATTCAAAATTGCAAACATATTTTTCTGAGCAAAAAGGTGAAGAATCAATATCTAAACAAGAAAATATTGATGAACTTTTTGTTACAGCAGAAAACTTCATTAGAAACAATATTGATAGTGAGAATATTGTAGATGAGTTTCTTGATAACGCAGCACTAGAAGCCGGTGACTATCAGTCTAAACTTGATGAGGATCCTGTTCAACTAATGACTATACATTCAGCAAAAGGTTTAGAGTTCCCTGTAGTATTCTTGACAGGTCTTGAAGAAGGCATTTTCCCAAACGAAAATAGAAAAAGTGGCAATGACTTCCTAGAAGAAGAGAGAAGACTTTGTTATGTGGCTATCACAAGAGCTATGAAATTATTGTACATCACGCATGCAAATGCAAGATACCTTCATGGGTCATACAACTATCTAATGCCATCAAGATTTATTAATGAAATTCCTTCCGAACTACTAGATAGCGTTAAATCAGATAGTTATCAGCACAAAAAGAATAAAAAAACATCATCATTTAGAAGTCAAACAAATAATAGCTCTGGTTTAAAAGTTGGACAAAGAGTAAAACACCAAAAGTTTGGCAATGGCGTTGTGCTAAGCTATGAAGGTGAGGATGATAATTTAAAATTGTATATTAATTTTGAGGATTATGGTTCTAAATGGTTAGTACTGACATATGCTCACTTAGAATTTTTATGATATGAAAAATAATAGAAGGAAATTCTTTAAATCTTTGGGTTTGGCTGCAGCAGGTGCAGTTGTAGCCGGGTTACATTCAAAAAAATCTAATGCAAGTGACAAAATAAAATGGAAGATGGTCACTTCATGGCCTAAAAATTTCCCTGGACTTGGTGCAGGAGCGGAAACACTTGCAAAATATATTAACAAATTATCTGGTGGTAGCTTAACCGTAAAAGTATTTGGAGCCGGAGAGCTAGTCCCACCTTTAGGTGTATTTGATTTTGTCTCATCAGGTGGAGCGGAAATGGGACATTCAGGAGCCTATTATTGGAAAGGTAAAACTGAAGCAGCACAGTTTTTTTCATCTGTACCATTTGGAATGACCGCACAAGAGATGAATTCATGGTTGTATTATGGGGATGGACTAAAATTATGGGAAAAAGTGTACGAAGATTTTGACTTAATACCAAGGCCTGCAGGAAATACAGGCGTACAAATGGGAGGTTGGTTTAATAAAGAAATTAATTCTACAAAAGACCTCAATGGTTTAAAAATGCGTATTCCTGGTTTAGGAGGTGAAGTACTTGCAAGAGCGGGCGGAACTCCATTTACACTTGCGGGTTCTGAAATATTCACATCCCTTCAAACAGGTGTAATTGATGCTACAGAATGGGTTGGTCCCTATAATGATAGAGCATTTGGTTTACATAAAGCGGCAGAGTATTACTATTACCCCGGTTGGCATGAACCTGGCCCTACCCTTGAATGTATTATTAATCGACAAGCTTATAATAAACTTTCAGATGAACACAAATCAATCATAGATATTGCATGTAAAGCTGCTAATATCGACATGATTTCAGATTATATGTCTAAAAATTATCAAGCTCTTGAATACTTCAAACAAGAGCAAATAAAAATAAAAAAATTTCCTAAAGAAGTCCTCGCTAAATTAAATAAAATTAGTAATGAGGTTTTAATTGAGTTGAGTCAGAAAAATCAACTATCAAACAAAGTTTATGATTCATATACAAACTTTCTGAAACGGGTAAGACCATGGACCCTTATATCTGAAGATGGTTATCTAAGTTCATTAGAGTAGTATTTCTGGTAAAGCTGTAGCCAGATCAGGAAAAATAAACACCACTATTACTAGAAGTATCTGTATCAATAAAAATGGAATAATACCTTTATATATTTCTGTAGTTTTTATATTCCTTGGTAGAACACCTCTTAGGTAAAATAGTGAAAAACCAAAAGGAGGTGTAATAAATGATGTTTGAAGAACAAGTGCTATCAATATACCAATCCATAAAGGATCAAAACCAAGAGTAAAAAGAGCAGGTCCTATTAAGGGAATTACAATAAAAGTTATTTCTATAAAATCTAGAATGAATCCTAAAAAGAACATTATTGATAGAACAATAAATAGTGTTATGAATTTATTATCAGGCATTTCTACTAAAAACTTATGAATGAATTCTTCACCTTCAAGGCCTCTAAATACTAGAGAAAATAATATAGCTCCTATTAAAATCATAAACACCATACTTGTTAATTTAATTGATTCAAACACACACTTATCTAAAATTAATTTTGATAGATTATTTTTAGAATAAGCTAAAATTATTGCTCCAAGTGCTCCAATACCAGCAGCTTCTGATGGAGTAGCAATTCCAAAGATTATAGATCCAAGCACTATAAACATTAAACCTAATGGATATATGACTGACAATATGTTTGATTTTTTATTCGATAATTCTTTATTCACAGTTTTAATTTTTAATGATTTTAAATAAATGATATAAAAAATAGGTAGCATTAAACCTGGTAAAATTGCTCCTAAAAATAAATCTGCAATAGTTATGCTCTCTGGATTAAATATACCCATATTTAATTGAGCTTGTTGATATGAGGATGACAATACATCTGCAAGCAATATTAATACTAGAGAAGGTGGAATAATCTGCCCCAAAGTTCCTGATGCACAAATTGTCCCTGAAGCAACACTTGGTGAGTATCCATTTTTAATAAGTACCGGATAAGTCAGTAAACCAAGTGTCACTACACTCGCACCTACAATTCCTGTACTAGCTGCCATAAGTGCTCCAACAACAACTACTGAAATCGCTAATCCACTATTTGAATTATTAAATAAGATATTCATGTCTTGAATTAAGCTTTCAGCAATTTTTGTTTTTTCCAAAATCAAACCCATAAAAATAAATAGTGGGACAGCAAGAAGATTTTGATTTCCCATAACGCCAAATAATCTAGCTGGAAATGCCATTAAATATGAATAATCAAAGAAACCAAATAAAATACCTATAAATGCAAATAATAAGGATATCCCAGATAAGATGAACGCTACCGGAAAACCACTTAAAAGAAATAAGAACGTAACAATTAAAAAAATTATTACTATATCCATTCTTATCTCTTATTGAAAACTTTATTTACAGCTTGTATAAATATTAAAAAAGAAAATAAATAAATTGATGATTTTAAAATGAAAACAATAGGTAAGCCACCTGGTTCACTCGAACCCTCCAGCATAGCCCACGATCGTGTTATCATAGACGTGCTCTCATATACGACAAATAAACAAAAAGGTATTATAAAAATTATTAAACCTATCTGATCAATCAAATTACGATAACCTGTATCAAGCTTACTTGAAAATATGTCTATACGAACATGAGTATCCTCTTTGAGGCATAAAGATATCCCAAACAAAAAGATAAACGCATGCATATACATAACTAATTCTTGAA
The DNA here is from genome assembly GCA_902605525.1 of uncultured Gammaproteobacteria bacterium. Classification (GTDB taxonomy): domain Bacteria; phylum Pseudomonadota; class Gammaproteobacteria; genus CACLCV01. The sequence continues at coordinate 46,006 of CACLCV010000004.1, read as the reverse complement.
GAAATATATAATTTATATTGAATAAGTATCGAAGAACAATATTTATAATCACCGTTATAAACATGATATAAAAGAATTGAATAGTTACATATTCTGTTAACCTTGAGACTCTATTAGAGAAGTTCATGCTGAATTAATTCTTTTCTTAATGATTGTTTCGAATGCGGAGGGATCTTTTACATGTGTTATTTCTCCAACTTTTGGAAAAATCATATCTACTAATCTAGATAAATAAAATCTTAGACCCGCAGCTATCATTGCATTATTCATTTGTTTTTTCTCAATAGCTATTAATTTTCTTTCTAAATTATAACTGTTTAAAAAGCTATTATATTTCATTAAATTAATAGACCCATCTTTATTAACGCACCAATCATTAATTATTACTGCTAATTCATATATCAAAGGCCCGTTGAACGAGTAATAGTAGTCAATTATACCAGTGACTTTATTGCCTCGGGCTAAAACATTATCTCTAAATAAATCTGAGTGAATCATTCCATTTGGTAGTTTCATTTCAAATATTTTTCTAAATACCTTGCTAGAGTAGCTCAATATATCTAATTGTTCTTTACTAATATGATTTTTAATTTTTGCAATATTCTTTTTCACCCATTTTATATCTCTAGTGTTTGATATCTTGTAGTTATATTTGCTTCCAGTATTATGAAAGTTACCTATTATGGATCCAATTGATTTACACAAGGAGACATTTGTTATATTTATAGTTTTCCCTGACAACTTTTCCATTATTGAACATGGTTTTGATTTAACTTTTGACGAAATATCTCCTGATTTTGTCAGCATTATTTCAGGACAGCACATGTTGTTGTTTGAGAAGAAATTCATTAATTTTAGATATTTTTTCACTTTACTTTCTGTAATATCCTCAAAAATTGTGATTATGTACTTGCCTTTAGATGTATTTAAGAAATAGTTAGTATTAGTTATCCCATCGGATATTCCTTGAAAAGACTTCAATGTGCCAATGCTATATTTAGATAATAATAGGGATACTTCTTTAGTGCTTAGATTTGTGTATACAGACATGTAATTATGATATATAACTTTTAATGAACAAACGATATCTAAATTCAAATGGTTTTCCAAGCAAAAAATAAAGATAATTTTATTATCATTGATGGTTCTTCATATTTATATAGAGCATTTTTTGCCTTACCTAATCTAAAAACATCTACGGGCCTTCATTCTGGGGCTATTCATGGTTTTGCTAATATGCTGAATCGTATCATTGGTGAATATGATCCGAAGTACTTGCTAATGGTCTTTGATGCAAAAGGTAAAAACTTTAGGCACTCAATTTATGACTCATATAAGGCCAACAGGAATGCTATGCCGTCTGAGCTATCTGAGCAAACAAAACCTATAATTGATCTTGTTAAAGCATATGGTTTAAAAGTTATTCAGGAAGATGGTGTTGAAGCAGATGATGTTATAGCATCAGCTGTTAATCAAATTAAATTAGATAAAACTCAAACAATTATATCTTCCGGTGATAAAGACTTGGCACAGCTTGTGACTAAAAGCGTTGTACTAATGAATAACTTTGATTCGAAAGTACTAGATATAGAGGGTGTTGTTGCTAAGTTTGGTGTTGAGCCAAAACAAATATTTGACTATTTGTGCCTTGTTGGCGATACATCGGATAATATACCAGGGGTTCCAAAAGTTGGGCCTAAAACCGCTGTATCACTATTAACAAAGTATAAAAATCTTGATGGTATTTTTAAAAATACTCATGAACTAAAAGGAAAATTAAAAGAAAATTTAGAGACTTCTCTAGAAACAGTTGAGCTTGCAAAAAAACTTGTTGCATTAAAAGATGATTTACCAATAAATATTGATGTGAATGAGTTTCTAATTAAGCCTCCTGATATGGACTCTCTTGAGGCAATAATAAATAAATATGAACTTAAGTCTTTATCTAATCAACTTCAAATAAAAACTGTTAAGAAAAAAACGAAAAAAAATTATGAATTAGTTACATCAATTAACATGCTTAAACAAGTAATAGATAAATGCATCAGGATGAAAATATTCTCATTCGATACTGAAACAACATCTCTTGATTTTAATGAAGCTGAACTTGTTGGCTTTAGTATTTCTTACAAGGATAATCATGGTTTTTATTGCCCCCTAGGCCATAATAGCGACGCAGATAAAAATATACCATTTGATAAAGCGATTAGCATGTTAAAAGAGTTGTTTGAACATAAAGAGTTGACAGTTGTAGGCCAGAACTTTAAATACGATATGAATGTCATTAAAAAATATTCTATAAATTTCAAAACATCTATCGAAGACACCATGCTAATGTCATATGTATTGAATTCAGGTGGCAAACATGATTTAGGTACATTGGCATCAAAGTTCCTTGATCATGAGGCAATATCTTATGAAGATGTCGTTGGTAAAGGCAAAGACCAAATTACATTTGCAGATGTAGATATACAAAAAGCAGTTACATATGCGTGCGAGGACTCTGATCTGACATTATTAGTTTATGGGAAATTAAAATCTAAGCTATTAAAAGACAAACGATTACATGATGTATACACAAATATAGAAATTAAGCTAATGTTGATAATTGCTGAGATGGAATATCTTGGTGTATCAATAGACAACAAAGAACTTGATAAGCAATCAAATAATCTTAAAAAGAGAATTGAAAAAATTGAGAAGCAAATATACAGTATTTCAGGAAGAGAGTTCAATATAAGTTCTCCAAAACAAATTCAAGAGATTTTCTATGATGAACTTAAACTTCCAGTACTCAAGAAAACGCCAAAAGGCCAGCCTTCAACTAATGAAGACGTTATGACCCAGCTTGCAGAGGACCATGAGCTACCAAGCTTAATCTTATCATTTAGAAACCTTTTGAAACTTAAAAATACTTATACTGACAAGTTAGGTGTACAAGTCAGCTCTGTTTCTAAGAGACTCCATACTTCATATAATCAAACAATCACAATTACAGGAAGACTGTCATCATCTTCACCAAATTTACAAAATATACCAATCAGAACTACAGACGGAAAAAAAATTAGATCAGCATTTATTCCACGACAAGGTTTCAAGTTATTCTCAGCTGATTATTCACAAATTGAGTTAAGAATCATGGCTCACTTATCCGACGATTCAGAAATGATAAAAAGCTTTGTAGATGGGGAAGATATACATTCATCAACTGCTAGAAAAGTTTTTAATACAAAAGGCGAACCCAGCTCAGATGAGAGAAGAGCAGCAAAAGCAATTAATTTTGGTCTCATATATGGAATATCGGCTTATGGTCTAGCACGTCAACTTAAAATTGATAACATAGAGGCTAAAAGTATTATCGATACATACTTTGCAAAATATAAAAGGGTGAGACAATACATGGATGAATTGAAAGAAAAAGCAAAAGAACAAGAATTCATTGAAACCATGTATGGCAGAAAAGTATACCTTCCCAATATCAACCACTCTAATTTTCAAGTAAGAAGTGGCGCCGAGAGAACAGCTATTAATGCACCTATACAAGGCACTGCTGCAGATATTCTAAAACTTGCAATGATTAAAATAAAAAACTGGCTAGATAAAGAAAAAATATCTGATGTTTATATGATAATGCAAGTACATGACGAGCTTGTTTTTGAAATTAAAGAATCTGATCTAAAAAGTATAGGTCCAAAAATATGTGATTTAATGATTCATGCTGAGAGGCTAAATGTCCCTCTAATAGTAAACACTTTTAATGGTTACAATTGGAGTGAGGGATAATTGTAGATAGATTGAACTAAATTCATATTTCGTTATAATGTCCCCAATGAAATTTCAACGTCAATTACTAATAGTTAGTTTCTTTTTTATAGCCCTTATAAACCCTGCTTATTCTGATGTTGCAAAAGGCAAAGAGCTCTCTGCATCATGCGTTGCATGTCATGGTGATAACGGCATTTCATTGAATCCAGTATGGCCTAAACTAGCAGGCCAGAATCCAAAATATCTTGCAGCTCAACTACATGAATTTAAAAAAGGTCCAGATGGTAATAGGAATAATGCTGTTATGTATGGCATAGCAATGACGTTGTCGGATTCAGATATAAATAACTTATCTGATTATTATGCTTCATTAAAGCCAACTGTTGGCGTTGTGAAAGATGACTACCTCAAGCTTGGGAGAAATATCTACCGAGGTGGGAATATGGATATTAAGATGCAAGCATGCATAAGTTGCCATGGGCCTAATGGACAAGGTAATTATGCAGCAGCGATTCCAATGTTATCTGGTCAACACTCACAATACACATATCAACAGTTAAAAAATTTCCAAACATCTACTCGATCAAATGATTATAATAAAATGATGAGAAATATAGTTCATAGAATGACCGACGAAGAAATGAAGGCTGTGGCAAGTTATATTGAAGGTTTATACTAATGCTTAAAATTAAATTTACCTTCTTAGCACTTTTTTTAATCTTAATTACACCATCGAATGTATTTGCACAAAAGTATGTTCAAATTTCAACTGAAAAACAGCAAGAATCAAAAGATATTATCATCTATGAGTTTTTTTGGTACGGGTGTCCTCACTGTTATAACTTAGAGCCAACTATGGATAGGATTGAAGCGGATTTAGAAAAGGATACCAAAGTAGTTAAGTTACCTGTTGCTCTTAGGGATTCTTGGATTCCCCATGCTAAACTTTATTATGCTCTAAAACAAATGGATAAAGTTGATCAAGTTCATAACTTGATTTTTGAGGAAATACATCTAGAAGACAATCGATTGAATACAGAACAGCAAATGACTGATTTTCTTGGCAAACATGGCATTGATACTGAAGAATTTATAGAAAAATATAATAGCTTTGGCACAGAAGCAAGAGTAAATAAAGCTAGTAACCTAGCTAAAAAATATCAAATTGATTCTGTACCAACAATTATTATTAATGGAAAGTTTTTAACTAGCGGCTCATATGTTTCAAGTTATGATGAGTTATACGGCGTTGTAAATTTATTGGTTGAACGTGAAAGAAACGATTTATAGGAGAAAAATATGACAGCAAATATTATCAGTGGAAGAGAGGTCGCAGAGCACATTCTTGAAGAGGAACTCTCAAAAAAAGTTGAGATTTTGAAAGCTAAGAATATCATTCCTAACCTAGTCGTTATTCTTGTAGGAGAAATGAAAGCATCAGCTAGTTATGTAAAACAAAAAGAAAAATTTGCTGCAAAAGCTGGAATTAAATCTGAGGTAAGACGATTTGACGCAGAGATAAGTGAAAGTGATATATTATCAGAAATTGATAAGATCAACGATGATGCATTGATCCATGGCGTAATTGTTCAATTACCTTTACCAGATCATATTTCTGTAGCAAAAGTGCTTAATAGAATTCACCCATCGAAAGATGTTGATGGTTTCACCCCTACTAATGTTGGTAAATTATTTTTAGGTGAGGATACCCTTGTTTCTTGTACTCCCAAAGGTATTATGCAGATGCTTAGAATATCTGGTACTGATTTAAACGGTAAGAATGTAACCGTTATTGGCCGGTCAAACATTGTTGGTAAACCTGTATCGATATTGTGTCAGTCTGAGAATGCAACAGTGACTATGTGTCACTCACGCACTAAAGATTTGAATCATAAACTTTCTGATGCGGATGTTATTATTGTGGCTGTGGGTGTGCCGAAATTTATTTCGGGAGACCAAATACCAGAAGGTGCCGTTGTTATTGATGTGGGCATACATAATATTGATGGAAAACTTTGTGGGGATGTTGATTTTGAATCAGCAAAAGAAAAAGCTTCTTCAATAACTCCTGTTCCTGGAGGAGTCGGCCCCATGACTGTTTGTGCTTTAATAGAGAATACAATTTTAGCAGCTGAGAGAATACATAGCGCCTGAGAAGATTCGAACTTCTGACCTTTAGCTTCGGAAGCTAACGCTCTATCCAGCTGAGCTACAGACGCAAATAGTTATTCAAATAAATTACTTTTCAAGTATAATCTACTGAAGATAAAATATGAGAGAAAAATGAGCGGCACATCAGATAAAGATTTCTATAAGTTATTCGGCTATATAACCCTTTTCATTATTTTATTAGCAATAATTATTACTATACTCTCCAAAGTATTTGCATCATCTGTAACAAATGATAATTATGATGCTGTGAAAGAAAAAGCTACTGAAGAACGCTTGTTATCCTCTGAAAAAATCAACCTAGCAAGTAACCCTACATTTAAAACTGAAGTTATTGAAGTTTCATCAACTAAATCAGGTAAAGATATTTATAATTCTGTTTGTATGTCATGTCACATGAGCGGAGCTGCAGGAGCACCTATTACAGGAAAAGTTGACCAGTGGTCAGAAAGAATTGTAAAAGGCAATGATACTCTTTATAACAACGCAATTAATGGAATAGGTGTTATGCCTGCAAAAGGCGGCCTCATGTCATTAAGTGATGATGATGTAAAGCTTGCTGTAGATTATATGATTGACCAATCTAAATAATAATTTATTTTTTGAACTTCTCTTCTAAGTCATCTAATTTTTCACGCGTTTTCAGTAAAACCTCTTTTTGAACATCAAATTCTTCTCTCGTGACTACATCAATTTTTCGCAAATAATCACTGAGTAAGATTTTAAGATTATCTTTTACATCATCTTTCATGTTTTGTGTATTTTGAGGAAGTATATTTAAAATTCCTTCTATTAATTCTTTAATTTTATTTGATTCCATATTGCACTCCTTTAACGCACTAATATTGTGCACAAAAATAAAAAAACCTATCGTATTACAAAATTATTACAAATATTTTGCAAATATACACACCTAAACCTTTTTTAAATTGATATTTTTATATACTATATACAAACAATATTATACAGGGATTAAAGCTTATGGCTTAAATTATATAATATTTAAGTTGGCACAGTTTATGCATATCTACTAATGATAGCTTTACTATTTGTCATAGATGAATGTCGACTATCACTAATAAACTAAAATATAACCATTTTACGAAAGGAGAAATATAAATGAAAAAATTATTAAAATCTTCACTTTCATTAGCTATGGCTGCATTGATGTCACTATCTATGTTCGCACATGCTGGTGAAGCAGTGGCAGATGATCATGCAAGCTCTGTAAGCTACAATGTTGGATTCATGTCTGAATATTGGTACAGAGGCGTCTACCAATCAGATGCAGCAGCAAGCTTTGGTGCAGATTATGAAGCAGGTAGCTTTTATGCTGGTACATGGTGGGCTGATGTAGACACAGGAGTGGAGTATGATGTTTACGCTGGATTCAATTTTGAAATGATGGGTATGCCAATGTATTTAGGTGCAACTGGCTACTACTACTCAGACAATTTTGATGGTGACTACGAAGAAATGAATGCGGGTATTGATATGGGTTTCATGGCATTAGATGTTGCATTCGCAGGTACATATGAACCAACATCAGGAGATCTGGATTATGAACATTATACAATTACTGTTCCTCTATCACCTGTAGGACTACCACTTGATTTCAGTTATCAGACTTTCCAAGATGAATTGTCTGGATTTGCATATGAACTTTCATATGGTGCTACTGTAAGTGGTGTTGACGTTGGCGTTGTTCTTGGAAGAAACTCTGAAAACTCAACAGCAGCAACAGCAGCAGATAAAGATACTACATACGCTACATTCAGCTTAGGGTATAGTTTCTAAGAATTTTAGTTTATAGTTAGTGATAGGAGACGTTTGTTAATGAAATTAGTAATAGCAATTATCAAACCCTTTAAATTAGATGAGGTAAGAGAGGCACTATCATCAATTGGTGTGCAAGGTATTACCGCAACTGAAGTTAAAGGTTTTGGAAGGCAAAAGGGCCATACGGAACTTTATAGAGGTGCTGAATATGTGGTTGATTTTCTACCGAAAATTAAGCTTGAAATTGCTGTTAATGATAATCTTGTTGAACAAACAATTGAAACAATACTGTCATCTGCGAGTACAAGTAAAATTGGCGATGGCAAAATCTTTGTTCTTGATATCCAAGAAGCAATACGTGTTCGTACCGGTGAAAAAGGTCCAGAAGCTCTTTAATTAACGTTATTAATTAGGAGATTGCAATGGAAGCTTTAGAAGGTAAAGTCATTGAACTTGCTTATGCTTTAGACACATTCTACTTTCTAGTTATGGGAGCCTTTGTCATGTGGATGGCAGCAGGTTTCACCATGCTTGAATCTGGTCTCGTCAGAGCAAAAAATACAGCGGAAATTCTTACAAAAAATATATCTTTATATTCGATATCGGTCATCATGTATATGGTCGTCGGATATAACTTGATGTATCCAGGTGGAGGTACAGGTGTGATACCTGAGCTCTCATTCTTTTTAGGGGCTGATAATACTGCCGAGGCAGCTATTGCCAGCGGTGGCGACATTTATTATTCAGGTATTTCAGATCACTTCTTCCAGGTAGTGTTTGTTGCAACAGCTTGCTCGATCATTTCTGGTGCAGTTGCTGAAAGAATGAAATTATGGCCATTTTTATTATTCTGTGTTGTTATGACCAGTATAATTTATCCAGTACAAGGCTATTGGAAATGGGGTGGCGGCTTCTTAGACGAAGCTGGATTCTCAGATTTTGCGGGCTCTGGTGTAGTACATCTATGTGGAGCGGTTGCTGCACTAGCTGGTGTGTTAGTACTTGGTTCAAGAAAAGGAAAATACACAGATGGTAAAGTAAATGCTATGCCAGGTGCAAACCTTCCTCTAGCTACTCTAGGAACATTCATTTTATGGTTAGGCTGGTTCGGCTTTAATGGTGGATCAGAGCTAATCATCTCAAACGTTGCAGAAGCTAATGCTGTATCAATGGTATTTGTTAATACCAACCTAGCAGCAGCCGGTGGCGTAATGGGAGCACTAATTATTTCTAAACTAATGTTTGGTAAATCAGACTTAACAATGGCATTAAACGGAGCTATAGGTGGACTTGTTTCAATAACAGCTGAACCTTTGGCGCCAACACCAGGGCTTGCACTTATCATCGGTGCGATTGGTGGTCTAATAGTTGTTATGTCAATTGTTATGCTCGATAAGATGAAAATCGATGATCCGGTTGGAGCAATTTCAGCTCACGGAACTTGTGGAATATGGGGACTTCTAGCTGTTACACTAACTGGAGGATCTTTTGGTGCTCAAGTTTATGGCGCACTTATGATATTCCTATGGACTTTCATAGTTAGTTATATTTTCTGGTCATTAATCAAAATGTTCTTTGGTTTAAGAGTATCCGAAGATGAAGAATCAGAGGGTGTAGACATTTCTGAATGTGGATTAGAAGCATATCCAGAATTCAGCAAAGCTTCTGGTGCTAAACCTTCAGTTTACCCAGAGCAATAATACAAGCATATCCTAAGGGAGCGTAGTGCAAGCTACGCTCTTTTAGCACTAATAAAAGACCAAGTACCAGTAGGATATAGTGGCATAGGAAAGCTTGATAAAACTATCTTTTTCATTCCAATGTCACCATACTTCTTTACCAGCGGCTTAATTAAACTTTTCATATCATTTATGGGTGATCCTGATTGCTGAATTAGAGTCCCTCCTCTCATAAGTGAAGCATTACAAAGTTTAATAAATTTTTTAGAGTATAATATTTTTGCTTGACCTACTGGGTCGGTAGAGTCAATTATTATACAATCATATTTATTTAGATCATGCTTTAAAAAAGTCATCCCATTATCTAGAACCAATTTTATATTTTTTAATTGACTTTTAGTAAGTTTAAAATGTTTTGGAAAATATTTTTTGGAGGCCTGCACTACTTTTTCATCAATTTCCACAATAGTTATTTTAGTATTACTGTTTCGTCGAACTAACATACTTGCAATAGCATAATCTCCTCCTCCTATTATTAAAATATTCTTTGATTTCTTAGTAGTCAAATTTAGGCATGTATTATGATAATAATCTTGATTAGTCTCTGAGAGCATAAAGCATCCATCTAAGTAGAGTGCATTGCCATATTTTAATGTTTTTACAACTTCAATACTTTGAAATTTACTTTGACAATTATATAAATATTTTTCATACTTTACACCAATTGATGTCCCAGAGGTGTCATCATGCTCATAATATATATTTTTAGTTTTCATAAGTTTTTTTATCCATGAATATATTAATTTTGATTATATTTAAGTTTTATTATTATGCAATTAGACCATAAACATCTTGTTTTAAGAGCTGAAGTAGGTGACTGTCCTGCTGAGGAATCTCTTCATGAAGTTCTTGAATGGATGAAAAAACTCATTGAAAAAATTGATATGAAATTAATGCAGGGACCAGCTGTTAGTTACGTTGATCAACCAGGCAATCGAGGTACCACATGCATGGCTTTAATCGAAACCAGTCACATAGTAATCCATATATGGGATGAGCCAGACCCTGGTATAATCCAACTAGACATATACAGCTGTAAAGAATTTAAATTAGATGTTGTCTTGGATCATATTAAGCAATACTTTAGAGTTATAAATATACAATATAAATTTCTAGACAGAAATTCAGGTATGAAAATCATTGATCAGAGTTGAAATCAACTTACTGCGTTCTCATACTTAATTCTAGCGCTTATCATATCAATCAGAAGACACATTTTTTTGTAGAGAGGACTATTTTTTGTGTAATCAGCTTCTGCAATAAAATCAACTCTATTTGCAGATAGTAAGTCATTAGAGACTTTTTTTTGCTGATTACTTTTTTTTGGATAAACAGAAATAGCATGTCCGTTTTGTTTTTTAATTAATGCCATGCTAGGCACGTCAGTAAGACCATCTCCAATGTATATCATATTTTCAAATGGAATAGGACGACTGTTTTCAGGCATATGACTATTAATTGATTCAGAAAACTTCTCTTTACCTTTATTAATTCTGAAAAGAAACTGTGTTTTTGTTGTATCAGTAACAACAATTTTAGGAAATGTTGCATTACCATGTTTATCAAAATAATACTGAGAACCAAATACATTAGTTAAATTTTTTCTAATAGATGTAGCTTGTAAGATTTCATGATGCCCAGCAGATATTACATAATGAGTAATTTTTATATTCTTATGGTTTTCCTTAATGTAATCATTAATATTTGTAAACCAGTCCTTTACACCTCTAAAATATTTAATTTTATCTGCCATAAATGTAAATTCATCTTTCGTAATTTTAATACCTAAGGATTCAGCATGACTAATGAGTTGTCTCATATATATCATCATAATTTCTCCATCGGTTGCATTAGCCTCATTTAGAATATCTGCCCAGAATTTATTAGAATTTAATTTCAATCTAGGAATGATTGTGTACTCTTGCATTGTTTTTGGGGTAAGTGTTCCGTCAAAATCATAGACCAGAGCTATCGTGTTCTGCTTCATTACATTACATCCATTGGCTCAATATCAAGTAATTGAAATCCATTTAGAATAATTTTATCTACACATTTGATAAGTAGAATTTTTTCACCTTTAATTTCTGAGGAGAGAATTTTAGTTTCAGCATAATATGAGTGAAAAACTTGTGAAAGCTTATATAAATAATTTGTAATTATATCTGGTCTAATTTCTCTAATAGACTTATTTATCGTATCTTGATACAGATTAATTAATTCTATAAGTTGATTTTCATTTTTAGTATTTAAATTATTTAAAGCTTCTTTTTTAATATCTTGTTGCTTCAAATCATCTATTATTCTTTTTATTCTGGCATGAGCATATTGAATATAATATATAGGATTATTTTTATTTTTCTCAATTGCAAGGTCGACATCAAACTCGAGATGTTGTTCCTTTTTTTTAGTCAAGTAAAAAAACTTGGTTGCATCGCATCCAATTTCTTTGACTAAATCTTGCAGCGGATAAAAATCACCACTTCTAGTTGACATAGAAATAGATTTGCCACCTTTAATTAAATTAGCAAATTGAATTAAATGTATTTGTAATCTATTATCGACATCATATCCAAGAGCTTTCATCGCGTTTTTCAACCTTGCTGCGTAATCATGATGATCAGCTCCCCAGATATCAATTAATAAATCATAATGTTTAAACTTATGCGTATGATAAGCAATATCTGTGGCAAAGTATGTCATATCCCCATTACTTTTTACTAGCACTCTATCTTTTTCTTCACCATACTTAGTATTTTTAAACCATAGAGCGCCATCTTTTTTATAGCTTAAATTTCTATTATCTAAATCGACAAGTATTTGTTTGAGAAGACCTGTTTTATATAGTTCACTTTCAAAGTACCAGTTATCAAACGCTATATTAACTGATGATAAATCTTCTTTGATATAATCATTTATAATTACATCAACTAATGTTTTTCTAATATTTAAATAATTTTTATGTTTTCTGAGAAATTTTATTAGAATATCTATTGGTTCGTTAAGTAAACTTAAAACTTTCTGACTATCAATATCTTTAAGAACATTCGAAACAATATTTGAGACATCCTTTATATATAATCCTTTATAGGTAACTAAAAGACCCTCATCACTCTCCTTCTCATCACTGAATACATGATCCTCTTTATTAAGGTAACTTAATAGTACACTTACAAGTAGTAGGTCAATTTGCCTACCAGCATCATTCACATAATACTCTCTATTAACAGAATGCCCTTGATATGATAAAAACCTTGCAGTTGTATCTCCAATAACCATACCTCTTCCATGACCGATGTGAAGTGGGCCTGTAGGGTTTGCTGATACAAATTCTATGTGTACATTTTTTTTATTATTTTCTTTCAAGACTATTAAGTCATCAGTCATGATTCTGTTTATTTCGTTAAACTTATTAGACTTTGTAAGAAAAAAATTTATGTATCCAGGTGTCGCAATTTCTATTTTTTCGATACTATCCATTGCTTCTAAGTTTTTCGTTATTTCTTCAGCTATTAACATAGGACTTCTTTTAAGTATTTTTGCTAACTTCATAGCAACATTTGTATAGAGGTCTCCATGAGATGCATCAGTGGTTCGGTTTATTTCTATTGTTAGGCTATCTATACTTTCAAAAGAGCTATAGAGCTTATTTAAAGTATCAACTATTTTAGATTTTATTTTTTTGTTCATTGTTCTATAGGATCAATATCAATGTACCATTTTATTCTTTTATCTATGCTGGATAAGTATAACTTAATTATTGTTATATGTTTTGATAAAAGACTCGAGCTTTCTGACCCTATGATTATCTGATAAAAGTATTGATTATTTTTTTTTGATGTTTGTGATGGTGCAGGACCATATACAAATATAGATTTATTTTTTTTAAGTTTTGCTGCGTTTACCAGCGTCATTTTTGCAAGTTGTCTAATTGAGCAAGAAACTTTAACAACTCCTATGTGACTATAAGGCGGAAGATTAACTGTTTTGCGTTGTTTAAGCGCTACCTTACTGAACTTCTCATATCCCTCTCTAAGTATTTTTTGAAGTAATTCATGCTTAGGATTATTAGTCTGTATTATAACGTTTCCCCTAACTTTTTGCCTACCGGCTCTACCTGATACTTGAGTTATCAGCTGACCTGTCTTTTCTAAGCCTCTAAAATCAGTACTATATAACCCTGCATCAATATTAATAATTCCAACTAATGATACATCCTCAAAATCATGTCCTTTAACAATCATTTGTGTTCCTATAAATATATCAATTTCATTGTTATTTGCTTTTTTAATGAAATCTTTGAGATCACTCTTTGATGAAATATTATCACTATCAACTCTTAGTGTATTTTTATCTGGAAACAAGTTTTTGACTTTATTTTCTATTCTTTGCGTACCTATACCAAGAGGAACCAAGCAAGGGTTTTCACAGCAAGGCTTTACCGAGTCAAAGTTTTGACTAAATCCACAATGGTGACATATCAATCTCTCAACATTTTTATGGTATGTTATATTGGAATCACATTTTGGACACTTAACAATTGTCTTGCATTCACTACAGATAACTGTATTACTGAACCCTCTTCTCCCAATAAATAGGATTACTTTGTTATTCTTATTTAATTCTATCTTCATTTTATCTTTTAGAGTTTTTGATAGACCTTCATCTGGTTTATCAATTGATGTATCTACTATTGTCACAAGCGGTAACATTGACTTGAAATATCTACTTTTTAGTAAATGTTGCTTATATTTTTTTATACTGACGTTATGAATTGTCTCAAAAGAGGGTGTAGCTGTACCTAGTACAACGGGGCAGTCAAAAGATTTAGCTCTAACAATACCAATATCTCTAGCATTATACTTAAATTTTTCTGTCTGCTTATATGATTGATCATGTTCCTCATCTATAACCAATAGCTTTAAATTCTTAAATGGTAAAAAAACTGACGATCTTGTTCCTATGATTATAAGCCTATCTTCCTCTTTACAGGCTCTCCAAACTTTAAATTTTTGGAGTGGTGTTAGATTAGAATGATATTCTAAAGGCTCTAGATCAAGATATTTTTTAAATCTATTTACTGTTTGAGGGGTTAGGTTTATCTCAGGTACCATTATAAGTACTTGTGCATCATTTTGTAACAAATCAATTGCTAATTGAGTATAGACTTCTGTTTTACCTGATCCAGTAACTCCTCTTAAAAGGTGTACTTGATGTTGTTTGATATTCTTGTAAATATCTATAACAACTTTTGACTGCTCTTCATTAAGTTTCAATTGATACTTTGAACTGTTCTCATTAAAGATTAGTTTTCTATCAGGTGATGGAGAACCTTTTCTATGAATAGGAGTTAGAGCATTAAATAATACTTGCCCTATAGGATAGTGATAATATGTTGCAGCCCATTTACACGTCTCCATCATCTCAATCGACAAAACGCGACTCTTATCAAGCACTTTATGTATATTTTTTATCTTGTAGGCAGTCTGGCCTGTATTCAATTTTTTAGTTTCTACAATTATTCCTGTTCTGGTAGAGCTCCTAAAGGGTACCTTTACCCTACAACCAATTTTAATGTCTTGATTTTCAGCAATATAGTCAAACAGTTGATTTATCGGCACATCTAATGCCACAGATATAAGTTTTTGCATACCCAATATTATAAACTATGTTTTATGAGGCTTTTGTTATAAAACAATTATAGTTTATCCACAGCTTCTGTGGATAATTCTGTGAATAAATCTAATATAAAATGTCGAAACTTAACTGCATCATAACCTTTCTCAAATCGTTCAACTTATGGTCGAAATAAAATATGCATATATATCATATATATATCCAAATAAGAATTATATTATTTCATATTCATTGACATAAACATATGATATTCGACAGGAAACGTTGAAAGCTTTGTCCTGTTAATAAATGTCCAATATAGTGCATTAAATATAAACTTTTTTCATTTAAATTTAAGATTCTTAATCGACATTTTCATGTAATATATAGGATATATGGATATATCAAGACAGATCCTCAGGCTAAATTATGCCGGGCTGCCAATAGGATGGATCACCTACCAGACTGCTGTGAGATTGTATTATAACGATCAGGTAACTTATGAATGTGGCAACAGTTCCCTATTAGTGAGAGGGGGTATTAACCGAGTAACGGGCTTGAGAAGCAAAATTGAAGTAAATTCTATAATTGCAACTAAGAATTATAGCAAGGTATCATACTCAGATTACACTCCACCCCTTACAAATCTCACCCTTTTCCATAGAGATGCCAAAACATGCATGTATTGTGGTGAAACCTTTACTCTTAAAAACTTATCTAGAGATCATGTAATCCCACTGTCTAAAGGGGGTGAGGATAAATGGACAAATTTAGTCACTGCTTGCAAAGTCTGTAATAATAAAAAAGGTGACAGAACACCCGAACAAGCAGGTATGCCATTGCTAGCTGTACCATTTATACCATCCAGGGTTGAATATTTAATACTAAGAGGAAGAACAATTCTTGCAGACCAAATGGACTTCCTATTGTCCCATGTCCCTAAAACAAGCAGAATTCGCAAAAGATTTACAAAGGGATGAGAAGTGTCTAAAGTAACTATTTTGGTCAATCTGGGGACTCCAGATCAGCCATATGAAAAAGAAGTTAGAACATATTTAAAAGAATTCCTATCTGATAAATATGTTATACGATTGCCTAGATTATTTTGGTTAACATTATTAAATCTAGTCATACTTAGGACAAGACCAAAAAAAAGCGCTGAACTTTATCGCAAAGTTTGGACTGAATGGGGATCCCCATTACTTTTCCACACTTATGCACAAACTGGTCACCTAAGAGATATGGCAAGAGAGTTTGACTCTGAATTATATTTCGATACGGCAATGAGATATGGAAATCCATCCATTAAAAAAATTCTTTATGAATCGATTGAAAAAGGATACAAAGATATAACGATTCTGCCTATGTTTCCTCAATATTCAACAACAACAACCCTATCTATTTTTGAACTTATCCGACACTTAATTAAAAAGGATAAAAATTATTTTTTAGGGGTCAGCATAAATGCTGTATCCAGTTTTCATGATAATAATTTGTATATTAAAGCATGTGCAGACAAAATAAGATCATCACAAAAGTTACTCAGTAAACCAGATAAACTTTTGTTTTCCTTTCATGGTATTCCCGAATCATATATAGGTGATGATGAGCCATACCAAAAAGAATGTCTACATACGGCACATCTGATTGCTAATGAATTGAAATTAACTGAGAATGAGTATGAGATTGCTTTTCAATCTAGATTTGGAAAAGCTGAATGGATAAAACCTTACTTGTCATCTAGGCTAGAAGAACTTCCAAAAGAAGGTATAACAAATTTACATGTATTTTGCCCTGGGTTTTCGTCAGATTGTTTAGAAACTATAGATGAAATTGGGAGAGAATCTAAGGAAGATTATTTTGAACATGGTGGAAAAGAATTTACTTTTATCCCATGTTTGAATAGTGATGAACAATTTATTAAAGCTTTAATGGATATACAAACTGTCCCTGATACCAAGCTATTATGATTTATAAGCCGGAAGTTTCTTCTTAATAGTTTTACATTCGAGTTTTGCATATTGGGGGAATCCATTATCGTAGCTCGGGTAATCTTCGCCTTGAATAAGATTTGAAATGTATTCTTTACATGATCTAGTAATTTCAAATCCATTAGACTTAATAAAATTTTTAGGTAACATTTTCTCTACATTTGCAACATTATCAAGACTCGTTGAGCTGATAGACCATTTATACTTTTGTTTGATTGTAGTACTTTTAATTGTAAGCATAATGTTATTCTCTAACTTGGCAACTTTTATTGATTCTAACCCAAGAGCATACGCTTGCTCTACATCTACCGCTGATGCAACATGTCTTGCAGCTCTCTGTAAGTAATCAGAAACTGCCCAATGAACTTTGTATTTAAGTTTACTAGTTATGATAGATGACAGTACTGGCGCAACACCACCTAGTTGAGCGTGCCCAAAACTATCTTTTAATCCACTATCACTGAGAAATTTATTTTTACTACCTTTTATTCCCTCAGATGCAACGACTACACAATATCCATATTTCATAGTTGTCTCTTTTACTTTTTTTAAAAAAGAACCTTGATTAAATTGAATTTCAGGAAAAAGAATAAGATGAGGAGCATCTCCTGCTTTTTCTTTAATAACCCCTGCTGATGCAGCTAACCAACCTGCATGTCTTCCCATAACCTCTAAGACAAAAACTTTGGTAGATGTTTCACACATAGACTTTACATCTAAGGATGCTTCTAGTGTCGATGTAGCTATGTATTTGGCTACAGAGCCAAATCCTGGACAGTTATCTGTTACAGGTAAATCATTATCAATCGTCTTGGGTAAACCAATGCAAACTATTGAGTAATTTCTTTCTTTAAAAAATTTACTGACTTTATTAGTTGTATCTTGAGAATCACCTCCCCCATTATAAAAAAAATATCTTATGTTATGTTTCTTAAATACTTCATATAGGCGTTCGAAATCTTTTTTCGATTTTTTAAAATCACTTAGTTTAAGTCTACAAGAACCAAAAGCTCCCCCAGGTGTTTGTTTCAGAAGGGCTAATTGAGTTTTATCCTCTTTAGATATATCTATCAATTCTTCATTTAAAGCTCCAAGTATTCCATTTTTTCCTACATATAATTTTCCAAAACTTTTTTTATTTTTATTGTATGCATCAATAACTCCAGCAGCAGTAGCATTAATCACAGGTGTTACGCCTCCAGACTGCGCATAAAATATATTTCCTTTCATATTTACTCCACTATTTTGATTAAAGTACCCACCTCTGGTGTACCCTCTGGATAATGTCCATTCAATAATCTAAGTCTACCCTCAGCATATCTTCCAAGCGGACTGTTATCAGCTAATTCTTTATATGACATTCCTTCCCTGAATCTTACCACCTTGATTCTTAAGCCCTGAGATTTACTTACTTCTTCTTCAGTCATCTTTTGAAATGATGTTTCTATAATTTTCGAAGTATTATCATCGTTAATCTCCTTAAACTTTTTTATAAATATCCATGCTTTAGGTTTTTTATCTTCTTGATGAATATCAAAAAAGACAGAGTATCTAGTATAAGTAATATCAACTATAGATGAAGTTTTATATAGATAAGTATAGCCAGATATTTTATTTTTATTAAGAGGTTTTTGTTCAATCAGTTCATTAGTAGATAAGAATGATGTTTTATCAATGTTCTGATCTAGGTAGTCTTTAGGAGAAAAACCATTTTCAATATCATCTCTTAAAAGATTATCTGCTATTAGAACTATTTCTGATTCCTTATTTGTAATAATTAATTTATCTGGAAGATTTTCTAATTCCCATCCCTTAGGAATACTAAATTTTATAGCAAAAAAGGGATGATAGAAGGTATTGTATCTCATATAGCCCTCGTCATCACTTGTGCCATAAGGAAGCCCATCAATCATTTTAAGAAAGGCATCTTTATTTTTTTTGCCAGCCATGCTTTCCGTTTGATTCATCGCTTCAATTCTATTTTCAGTAGAGGGATGAGTTGAGAAAATATTATGATATCCAGCGCTAATCGGCCTACCTTCCTTTTTTGCAATTTCATTTTCAAGATCGTCTGCACTCTTCATAGTCTTCAGAAAATTTGCCATGGCGTTTTGGTTGTATCCATTTCTACCAAGATATTCCTTAGCTATATTATCTGCTTCAGATTCATATTTTCGACTATAGCCCTTGTTTACAATTTGATTAAGTAAATTAAATCCGCTATTCGAAATTGATCCTCCGGGGACGCTTGATGCCGCAAGACCTATAAGTAAGTTGGTTACTTGTGCAGTACTCATACCCCTTACTGCATGCCTTGCAGTGATATGGGCAATTTCATGACTTAGCACACCAGCAAGTTCAGCTTCCGAATTAAAATGTGCAAGCAATCCTCTATAAAAATAAACATACCCGCCCGGAGTAGCAAAAGCATTAAAAGTTGGATCATCAATTATAGTGAACTTCCAATTCAAATTAGGACGATGACTAGATTTTGCAATTTTTTCTCCTAGTTCAACATAATATTTAGTAAGCTCCTTATTATCTAGCACTTTAGAATTTTTAAGTATCTCTTTATGATAAGCTCTTCCCATTTCTACTTCTTGCTGTTCAGTAATAGTTACAAAATCTGGCATACCTGAAACAGGATTTTTTGCACATGAGGCAATGAAAGTTAGTATCAGTAAAAAATATAATTTTGATTTAAGAATTTTTAACATAATTTTTAAAATAATTAGAAAATTTTAGAAGAGCCTTACCTCGGTGACTTATTTCATGTTTATCACTTGGCCTTAGTTCTGCCGAAGTTATATTTCTATCAGGCAAGAAAAAAATAGGATCATATCCAAAGCCGTTAGTACCCTGATGTTTATCATTAATTCTCCCTCTCCATGAATCTTGTGCAATAAATGGAAACGGATCATTTGAAAATCTCATGAAAACTATGACACATCTATAACATGCCCCTCTTTTAATATCAGGAACACCATCCAGTTCTTCTAAAAGTTTATTATTATTCTCCTTATTAGTCGCATCTTCACCTGCATATCTTGCAGACCACACCCCTGGACGACCATTTAAAAAATCAACCTCTATACCGGAATCATCAGCTATAGAAGGTAGAGAGGTAAAATTCGAAGCACTTCTAGCTTTTAGTATTGCATTTTCTACAAATGTAGAGCCTGTCTCTTCAACATCTGGAATGTCAATGTCATGGCAGGTAACTAATTCAACATTCATATTGTAAAGTATTTCCTGAAACTCAGTTATTTTATCTTTATTTTTAGTGGCTAAGAATATTTTCATAAAACTTCAAGACAATATATTTGCTATACTATTGTAATATACTTATGTTGACAAACAATGAAGAATAATCATATTAATCAATCTGGTGATCTACATATGATAGACATCAGTGAAAAAGAGATAACTTTCAGAACTGCTAAAGCCTCTGGTGAAATTATATTAAATAAACAGGCATTTGATTCTGTACTACAATTAAATAACAAAAAAGGTGATGTCCTAAATACTGCGAGAATTGCAGGTATAAATGCTGTCAAACAGACATCTAATCTTATTCCTCTAGCTCACACAATACCAATCAGCGCAGTATCTATAGAATTTAAAATTGAAGAAAGTCGAAGTAAAATTCATTGTTACGCAACGGTCAAATCGGAAGGTAGAACAGGTGTTGAAATAGAAGCGCTAGTTGGTGTTGAAATAGCGCTAATGACAATCTATGACATGTGTAAATATTTAGATAGAGGTATGCAGATTAATAATATTATGTTGCTATCAAAAACTGGAGGGAAGTCTGGGGATTTCATCAAAAAATAAATGATCAAAAATATTATCTATATTTTATCTTCTATAATAATCATAACCTTTTTTTACGTGACAGTCTTATTTGATATAAATGATCATAAGGTTAATCTTGAAAAAGTGATTTCAGAACAAGCAAATATTGATTTCAAAATATTGGGAGATTTAAGCTTAGACTTAGGTTTCAATACAAAAATTAAAGCTAAAAAACTATCTGTTAAAAAAAACAATATTTTAATACTACAATCTGAGGAATTTAATGCTTCTGTATCAGTATCAAAAATTTTAACAGGACGGTTTGATATCGATTCGTTAAGCTTAAAGGCTTCAAAGTTATATGGCATTAATATAGATGAATCTATAATTAAATCTTACAACCTTCTTGCAGGGAGAAATTATTATATAAACAATACTAAGTATTCTGATATCGAACTTATTGAAACAAAAGGCTATTTCCAAGATGATATTTTACAAATCAAAGATATTAGACTTAAGACAGAATTACTTGAAGGTGTAGGCTTTGGTAAAATTAATCCTTCTAAAGAGACAGTAAATATTAGTGCGTCTACGAAAATAAGAACTGATGAGATTGTCAAAAAAAAATATAATAAATTTTATCCTAAATACTTACTCGAAACTGAGCTACCTGTTCTTATATCAGGCAATTATAATGCCCCTGAAATAGATATTAAAATATCAGATTTAATAACAAAGAGACTTAAAGAAGAAATTAAATCCAAGGCCATTAAGTCCATAAAAGATAAAATTCAAGAAAAAATTCAATCAGAAATTAATATTAAACTTCCATTTTAGACAGTGTCATCAAATTTATCTAATTTAGTACTTAAGTGGTATAAAAAACATGGAAGAAATAATCTTCCATGGAAAGTTAAAGACCCTTACAAGATATGGATATCTGAAATAATGCTTCAACAAACACAAGTAAATACTGTTATTCCATATTATTTAAAATTCATAAAGAAATATCCTAATCTCAAGAGTCTTGTATCAGCAGATTTAGATGATTTGATGCTCATATGGAGCGGGCTTGGTTATTACAGTCGAATAAAAAATATACATCTTAGTTCTCAAATTATAGCAAGAGAACACAACTATAACTTTCCACATAAATATGATGATATCTTATCATTGCCTGGCATTGGAAGAACTACTGCGTCTGCAATTTCCACATTTTCTGGGTTTTCAAATAAGGCGATACTAGACGGTAATGTCAAAAGAATATTAAGTCGTTTTTATGAAATAGTAGAAGAAAACAAAACTATCTTAGAAAAAAAATTATGGGATAAATCAGTCTCGATAACACCATTAAAATACACTTCAGACTTTATTCAAGGCATGATGGATATTGGTTCAGTTATATGTAAAAGAACTAACCCAGAATGTTGTAGATGCCCATTGAAATCAGTAGGCTGTCGTTACAATCCAACTCATAAAAAAGAGAAAAAAATAAAGAAAAAAATCAACGATATCAAAATGAATCTTATTGTGATAATAAATCAAAGCAATCAAATATATTTAGAAAAAATTAAAGTTGGTAAACTCTGGCAGGGATTATATTCTAGTCCAATCTTCACTTTAAATTCACATACAAGTAAATGGATGCTACGTAATAATATTTCTGATATTAAGCCAATATACAGAAGTAATATAATTCACAGAGTAACGGATAAAAAAATAATGTTTAATACCTTCTTTTATTTTTTGAAAAATGACAAAAAAGTTAGTTTATCAAGTAAGAATTGGTATAATCTAGCAAACATTAATGTTGGTGTGCCAAAATATCAAGATAAGGCATTAGACATATATAGGTCTGAGTATGAAAAAAATAATGTGTAAAAAGTTAAAAAAAGAGGGAGAAGCATTAGACTATCTTCCATATCCTGGAGATATTGGTAAAAAAATACAAGAAAGTATATCAAAAGAGGCATGGGAACAATGGGTTAGTCATCAGACAATGCTTATTAATGAAATGAGATTAACCCCAGTGGATCCTAAAGCAAGAAAATTTTTAGAAGAAGAAATGGAAAAATTCTTTTTCGGTGACGGCTCGCAAGCTCCTCAAGGTTTTACTCCAGAAAAATAATATATGCCCAGGTAGCTCAGTCGGTAGAGCAGTGGACTGAAAATCCTCGTGTCGGCAGTTCGATTCTGTCCCTGGGCACATAATATGAAAACACTGAATTTAAATAAATTATTAACGAAAGCTTTAGACTGCCATAAAAAAGGCAGTATTGATGAGGCTGATAAAATTTATCTTAAAATATTAACTGAATATCCTAATGATTTTGATTCAAATCATTTACATGGTGTTGTACTGAGTCAGAATAAAAATTATAAATCATCTATTAAATATTATGAAAAAGCATTTTCTATCAAACCTAAAAATTGTGAACTATTAAATAATTATGCAATATCTCTAAGAAATATAAACGATTATGAGCAATGTGAATTAATGCTAAAAAAAGCAATTAGCCATGAAAAAAGCTTCACTAAATCTTATTTAAATTTATCCAATTGTTACCTAGCTCAAGAAAAATATCATGATGCACTAAAGGTACTTAAAGATGGTAAAAAATTCGATAAAGAAAATATCCGCTTTGATCAAAATATCATTGGTATATATCTTCAAATCTACAATAAAGATAAAAAATCATCAGATTTAAATGACTGTATCGAAGTCTTAGATAGTATCCATATAAATGAATCATTTGACCAAAAAATAATTTGTAATTATGCACTTGCATATCTATGGAATAATAATCTGGATAAATCATCATCTTTATTTAAAATAGCTGAGAAGAAATCACAAATATCTCCTAATATAAAAACGCTCTTAGATATGAAAGATAGAAAAGTATTAGAGTATTTAGTAAAGCATGAATATGAACAGATTTGTCATATTGACTCAGACGTTGACGGTATAAGAAATATGAAAATTACTCAAGATTATTTTAATACTTTAGAAAAAGTTAATAATATGGATTCTAAAGATTATAAGGAAGGTGATTTAAAGTTTATTTCAACTTTACATCAAATTAAATATAACAAACCAGTTAAAACAGAACCTCCTTATTTAAATGAAAATCTTGACTATGAAAATATTCAATCTGTATATACATCATCACAACCTGAAATTTGTGTTGTTGATGATATACTATCTAAAGAATTTCTAATTGACCTAAAAATATTTTTCAGATGTGCAAATATTTTTAAGAGACCATACCCACGTGGATATGTTGGAACATTTTTAGGGACAGGTATGGCAAACAAACCAATTTTGCAGTTTAGTAAGGATTTAACTTTAAAACTACCAAATATATTTAATAAATATCATCTAACTCAAGCCTGGGCCTTTAAATATGATAGTCAACAAAAAGGAATAGGGATTCATGCTGACGACGCTAAAGTGAATGTTAATTTATGGCTAACTTCTGAGAATGCAAACCTAGATAATCACTCTGGGGGAATGATTATTTGGAAGAAAAAGCCTAACGAGACTTCTAGCTTTTCTGATTATAATTCTTCTATAAATTCAGAAAAAATGTTACTTGATGTAAGTGAATCTGATTATATAAGAATCCCTTATAAAGCTAACAGAGCTGTTATATTCAACTCTAAGCTATATCATGCAACTGATGACATAAACTTTGATAACAAATATATAAACCGTAGAATAAATGTTACTTTTCTTTATTCATAATTTACAAAGTTGCTTTAAAAAGAATGATTAAAGACATATAATAGAAGTATGTCAGAATTATCACCAAAAAACGCTAAATTCAGTCTCGGACAAATTGTTTATCACTCAAAATTCAAGTATCGTGGTGTAATAGTTGATGCAGATCCAAACTTTCAAGGAACTGATGAATGGTATGAATCAGTAGCTAAGTCTAAGCCTGATAAAAACAAACCCTGGTACCATGTACTTGTTCATGGACAAGGCAATGAGACATATGTTGCAGAATCTAATCTAACATCTGATCAAAATATAGATCCAGTTGATCACCCATTTGTAGATATATTCTTTTATGAATATGACAACAGCGGCTCGTACTCACTAAAACAAACATTTAATTAAAAGTTGAATTTACTAGACAAGCTTTTCAAAAAATCTAGTGAACCTAAAAGTGACAATGATCTAGATATTCATCAACTGCAACTAGCTACATGCATTCTCCTAATAGAGGTGTCTAAAAGCGATGATGATTATGATCCAGAAGAGCAAGAAAAGATAATATCATTAATTAAAGATAAATTTTCTCTTACGGATGACGAGATAGCAGAGGTTTTTTCTGCTAGTAATAATCATCATAATAAAATGATATCCCTGTACGAATGGACAGATATTATTAACAAAGAATGTAGCTACAAGCAAAAGCTAGTTATTATTGGTTTTATGTGGGATATAGCATATATAGATTCCAAAATTGATAAGTATGAAGATTACACAATCAGGAAAGTTTGCGACTTAATTTATGTTAAACATCAAGATTTTATTAATCTGAAAAATGAGAGAGCTATCTGACTTTAAAAATTGCAGACTCTCCTAGTAAATTACTCAGACTTGGAGATACAGTGCTACCTTTGCCGCTGCTAATTACCTCATCAACAATTGTAAAGTTATTTGTATGGCACATCTGTTTAAAGTCTTTAATAGTGCATAAATGTATATTTGGAGTCGAATGCCAGCTATATGGCAATTCACTTGTTACAGGCATTCTGCCTTTCAAAAAAAGGTAAAATCTTGATTTCCAGTAACCCATGTTAGGGAACGAAATAATAACTTCATTTCCGATTCTTAGCATTTCTTTTATCAAATCCACAGGATTGTTAACCACTTGTAAAGATTGAGCTAATATTACATAGTCAAAGCTATCGTCACTAAAGTAATCTAATTTGTTGTTTATATCAGCATTAATAACATTTATATTATTGTCTAGAGATTTTATAATCTTATCTATGGATGTATCCACACCATAACCGTTCCCGTTCCTCTCTTTAGAAAGAAGCTTAAGAAGAGAGCCGTCGCCGCAGCCTAGATCAAGTATTCTAGAATCTTGTTTCACCCACTCTGAAATTACTTTAAAGTCTTTTCTTGCCATACTAATTATTCTCGATAAAATTTCTCATAACATCAAAATAATTATCATTTTTCATTAAAAATGCATCATGTCCTCCGTCAGATTTGACACATGCATATGAAACACTTTTGTTATAACTTATTAAAGTTTTTACAATTTCTTCTGATCTGCTAGGGGGGAATCTCCAATCAGATGTAAAAGATATTAATAAAAACTTCGTCATTGTTGAAGATATTTTATCTATAAATTCACTATCACTAACAGGATCATAATAATCTAAAGCTTTAGTCATCAAAAGATATGTGTTCGCATCAAATGAGTTAACAAACTTTTCACCTTGGTATCTCAGGTAACTTTCTATTTGAAATTCTACATCAAAATTGAAGCCAATCTTTTCTTGCTTTAAATCACGCCCAAATTTCTCAGCCATAGACTTATCAGATAAATATGTTATGTGGCCTAGCATTCTAGCTAAAGCTAATCCTCTTTTTGGAATTTTATCTTCTTTTAAATAATTACCTCCACACCAATCTGGATCGTTCATGATTGCTTGTCTAGCGACTTCATTGAATGCAATATTTTGAGCTGTTAATTTCGGGGCAGCAGCAATAATAATTGCATTGTCAATATAATCTGGATAATCAAGTGTCCATTGGAAAGCTTGCATACCTCCAAGACTACCTCCAACAACGAATTGCCATTTGTTAATACCTAAATTATCCATTAGAACTTTTTGACTATTTACCCAATCTTGTACTGTAACGACAGGAAAATCAAAACCATAATTTGTTCCTGTTTCTATATTAATACTTGCCGGTCCGGTTGAACCATGGCATCCGCCTATGTTATTTACACATACAACAAAGAGTTTATTGGTATTAATAGGTTTGCCTGAGCCAATCATATTATCCCACCAGCCAGGTTTATTGTCACCTTCGTGATAACCAGCTACATGATGATTGCCAGACAGAGCATGACAGATTAGAACAGCATTATCTTTATTATCATTGAGCTGACCATATGTTTCATAAACTAAATCATATGAATTTAATGTTTTGCCAGACTTTAGCTTCAATGGTATGTCTATTGAAAGCTTATGTTCCTTAATAATATCCAATTTATAGTAAGCTCGTTAAGTTAAAAATTCTAGGAATTAATACTATCTCTAATATCTGTAATAACACAAGGATTATTATAGGTGAAAAATCAATTCCGGATAATGTGGGTACTATTGATCTGATATAACGATAAATAGGTTCACATAATTCATCTACAAGGCCAAAAACAGGGTGGTTTACAAATACATTAAACCAACTTTTAATAGCTGAGATTACTATTAGGTACCAGTAGATATTAATTATGTCACGCAGTAGATAGCCTAGAGATATAATTAATAAATTATCTAATGGATAGGTCTGACTGTTGAATATAAGAGGAAGATATAATTTTAAAAATGTGAAAAGAAATAATATTATAAATAAAAAATAAGCCGTGAGATTAAGTCCAATATATTCAAAAGGCTTGACTAGATATCCACTCAGTTTAACGATTGATTGTGTTACAGGATTATAATAATTAACTTTACATGCCTGACAAAAGAACCTTAGCAAGATAATGAATTGACAAGCACTTAGGAATAAATAAATTATTGATGCTGATCCTGACATTATTTTTTAAGTATATTTTTTGATTTCTTATATGCCTTTTTTATAGCTTTTAGAATCGTACTGTCAACTTTATTATTTTTTAATTCAGTTAATGCAGCTTGTGTAGTACCCCCTTTTGAGGCGATAGCTGATATAATATCATCAGAGTTTTTATTATTTTTTATTATTTTTGATGTTCCACGCATTAGATCATTTGTAAAAATAGTAGCATCTTTTTCGCTGTAACCCATATTAATAAACACATCTTTTATAATTTTATTGAAGTAGACATAATATGC
This sequence comes from uncultured Gammaproteobacteria bacterium, assembly GCA_902605525.1. Classification (GTDB taxonomy): domain Bacteria; phylum Pseudomonadota; class Gammaproteobacteria; genus CACLCV01. The sequence continues at coordinate 18,084 of CACLCV010000004.1, read as the reverse complement.
TGGGCCACTGCCGTAGAGTGCTGTAATTTTGTCAATATCACCTTCATTAATACATTTTTTTAATTTAGAGAAAGTGCCGAAAAATTTATTAAGTATATCAGCTATATTTTTTGAAAAAGGCTTCATATGATAAAAGATATGTGCTTCAGAATCACTAATAGTTATATTAGTCATGCATCGTACTACAGGAATATCTTGACTAAGTTTATTTTTTATTGAAGTACACCGGATGCCAGCCATAAAGCTAACTAAGATCGTTTTTTCAGATAAGAGAGGATTTATCTCCTTGATAACCTCAATATAGTTATTTGGTTTTACCATAAGTATGATTAGGTTAGATCTAGTCACAACATCTGTATACGATGAAAAGAAATTTACATTAAATTTTTTTAAACTAAACTTCTTTTTTTTATTAGTATCAATAACATCTATTTTATATGAAAATCTATTTCTATGAATTGCTGTAAGCAGCGAACTAGTAAGATTACCTGCTCCAATTATTGTCACTCGATTTATCATGTTCTTTTACCAAATATTTGTTGGCCTATTCTAAGCATATTTGCATTATATTCAATTGCAGAAATGTAATCTTTGCTCATTCCCATAGACAGTGTATCTAAATATTGATGTCTATCATACAAATCTTTCATTTTAGCAAATGACTTTACAGAGGATTGACTAACCTTTGGTATTGCCATTATTCCTCTTAATCTTATGTTTTTCATGTTCCGAACAATTAACGAAAGATTATTATATTCCTCTATGTCTACACCACCTTTCGTTTCTTCATTATCAATATTAATTTGTATACATATATTCATAATTTTATCCAGTTTACTACAAACATCATTTATTTTATGAGCATGCTTTTCGGATGAAACAGTATGAATCCATGAGAAGTTTTCAGATATCTTTTTTATTTTATTTGATTGGATTGACCCAATGTAATGCCAAACAATGTTTGGATTATTTACTTGTATAATTTTTTCTCTAGCTTCATCTAAATAATTCTCCCCAAAATCTCTCTGTCCAAGCTTTTCAAGTTCAATTATTTTTGTATAATCTTGCGTTTTGGAGACAACTATAAGACGAATATCTCTATTATTAACTTTTTTATGTTCATTGATAATTTCAATTATACTTTTATAGTTATCAATATAATTTAAATGCATGTTTAATTATTATCAAACAACATAGACATGATAGCCATCCTTACAGATATACCATATGAAACTTGATTTAATATAACTGAATTTGGTCCATCTGCTACAGAAGATTCAATTTCTATTCCTCTATTGATTGGCCCAGGGTGCATAACTATTACATCACTTTTTGCGTATTCAAGTCGATTTTTATTTAATCCATAATCATCATAGTATGAGTCCATAGATATTAATGCATCATGCATCCTTTCTTTTTGCAATCTAAGCATAATGATAACATCTGCATCCTCAATGCCTTTGTTCATATCAGAAAAATAATTTACATTCATTTTGCTGTAGTTCTCTGGTATTAAGCTTTTAGGACCAATAATACTTATTTCTTTAGTTCCTAAAATATTTAGTGAATATATAAGTGATTTTGCTACACGAGAGTGAAGAATATCACCAACTATTGAAACTTTTAGATCGTCGAAACGCCCTTTATGTTTTTTGATAGTAAACATATCAAGCATTGCTTGAGTAGGGTGTTCATTAGACCCATCTCCGGCATTAATTACAGAGATATTATTACTTACTGATTCTGCAATGTAATGCGCTGTGCCAGGAACAGAATGTCTAACTATAAACATTTGACAGCTCATTGCTTCTATTGTTTTAATCATATCCAATATAGATTCGCCTTTTGAAGTTGAAGAATTAGATATATCAATATTAATAAAATCTGCTGAAATCTTTTTTGAGGCTAATTCAAAAGTTGTTTTTGTACGAGTACTCGGTTCAAAAAATAAGCTAGCAACTACTTTATTTGGGTATTTTGATATTTTGTTATTATTATGAATATCCTCTGCTTTTGATATTAACTCTAATATATGAGCTTTGGGTAAGGACTTGATATTCAGAAAGTGCTTGAGTTTATTGTCTTGAATCTGAATACTATGATTTATTTTCATCTAATCAATAATATTTTCATTAATCCAGCTTTGCAAGATAATAGATGCAGATATATCATCATAATCTGAGGATTTCTTTTTAGTTACACCACTGTTTCTCATCTCAGCAAAACTATTCCTGGCCATCTCACTAGTTAGGAGCTCATCATGAAATATAATTTCTATATCAAAATCTAATGACCCTTGAATATCCTCTGCAAAAGATTTTATCTCTTTGTGAACATTGTTTTCTTTCTTATATTCAGGATATCCAATGACTATTTTTTTAATATCCCATTCGTAGATAACTTTTTTTATTTCATCTATATAATTACAATATATAACTTTTAATGGTCGTGAATTTCTTGTAATGCTTTGGCCTATCGCTAAACCTGTCTTTTTAGAACCATAATCAATACCAAGTAAGAAACAATTATTCATTTAATTATCAAGACCCGTGATATTTATTAATTATTTTTAAAAGTTCATTTGATATTTTCGTGGATAATCTATTTCGTATTTGCTGTACACCAGTTGGTGAAGTAATATTTATTTCAGTAATATATTTACCTATCATATCCACACCCGCAAAAAATATCCTATAATATTTTAGAAATGATGCTACCTCATTTAATAGAGGAAGATATTTATTATTCAGTTTAGTTATTTCATAACTACCGCCACATGCTAGATTTGCTCGGAAGTCACCTTTTGCAGGAAAGCGTGTAAGGACATTTTTTTCAATTATACCGTTATATATTATAATTCTATTATCGCCATTTTTAATTTCTTTTAGATATTTTTGAGCAATTATAATTTTATATTTCTTTATATATTGATTTATTAGTGTATGTGCATGTTTATTATATTGAAGTTTTATAATTCCACTACCTGCCATCAAATTTATTGGCTTTAAAACAACTTCTTTATGCTGAATCAAGAAATCTAATATTTTTTTTTGGTTATCTCCTATAATTGTTGGTATTTTTGGATTAGACAATTGATATCCAAGTAATTTTTCATTAAATTTTAGTAAAGAATCCGGTGAATTTAAAACAAGAGTATTTTGGAATTCAAGTTCTTTAATTATTTGTACTAATGTTAGGTAGTGATGATCTACAGGAGGGTCTTTTCTAAAAAAAATACAATCTAACTTATTTAAGTTAATAATTTTTTTGTTACTCAGTCTATACTTTCTTTTATTAAGAGAGTTAATGCAAAAATCAGACACCTTTGCATAAACACAATTTGATTCAGTAAAAATAGTATCTGGTAAAATAAGTTTGATACGAGCTTTTTTTTGTAATGAGTTAATAATACTAATTGATGAATCTGTTTTGAAATTTACAGATTCAATAGGGTCCATTAAGATACCGATTACATACATATTTAATCAAGATTGAACAGTTCTTTAGCGGCTGCAAGAATTGCAAGGCGAGCCACAACACCATACACATAATACTTATTTATTTGTGAATCTATATCAAGGCTTAAATCGGGAGAAATACATATATCATTTAAGGGTATCGGTTGAAATATCATACCAGGAGAGTTTAAGTTTTCATTATTTGCTTTATTTTCATGAGTTCTATAAAAACCACCAATAAGAAAATTAGAGAAAGAATATATAACTGGCTCTGCCACATTACATGACTCTTTGGTTTCCTCGAATGAATATACTCCCTCTTGAAGTATAACTTTATTTAATAAAACATTGCCTTTTGTTGATAACATTTTATTTCTTTGCTTGCGATTGAGATTCTTAATTTGATCAATAGAATCAATCGATATAACGCCCATTCCATAAGTTCCTGAATCAGCTTTTATAATAATAAAAGGCTTTTCATCAATATCATATTTTTCATATTTCTCCGAAATTATTTTAAATAGCTTTTCTGCATTATATACCAAGCAATCTTCACCTTGTTTTGTTTTAAAATTAATTTCACCACAGTTTCTAAATTCAGGATCAATCATCCAAGAGTCTATCTCTAAAAGATTACTAAAATTACTACATACATCACTGTAGTAGTTAAAGTGATCTGTTTTAGAACGTTTCGTCCATCCAATATTTTTCGATGGTAATATTACTTGTTTAACATTATCTAAAAATGATGGTACACCTGCAGATAAGTCATTATTAAGAAGAATTGCATCAGGAATAAACCCATCATATTCTAGTAAAGAATTTATATTTTTGAATTTACTATTGTCCGTGATACTTGGTTTCGACACTTTTACTTCATAACCTGCTTTTTCAATCAGCGTTGATAGATACCCAAGGCTGTCCAAGTAGCGCTCATTTCTAGTGTGATCCTCTGGGATAATAAGAATTTTATTAATTTTTGTTTTAAGAATGTCTAATGAATGTTTAACAGCAGTAACATAAAGTGATTGAAAATCACTATTGAGATTATTGAAACCAGCTGGAAATAAATTTGTATCAATAGGTGATATTTTAAATCCAGAATTTCTAATATCTATAGAGGAATAAAAAGGAGCAGGATATTTGAGCCACTGATTTCTGAACCAACCCTCAATTTGTTGGTGGCTAGCAATTATTTTTTCATGAATATTTTCATGGTTCTTTCTATTGCTATAAACTATGTCTTGAAAAGCTTTCATAATTATTTATTAATGTTATCGCAGATATGCATGCAGTTTCAGTCCTAAGTATATTCACACTAATTTTTTTCATTTTCCATTCATTTTTCATAAAAGTATTTAGTTCAATATCCTCAAAGCCTCCCTCCGGTCCTATGAAAAAAGATATATGGTCACCAGATAATTCATTATCAGAAAAAACCTCACCATGTTGATGGAGTATATATCTTGGACCTTTACTATTAGAAATAATATACTCATCTAATGTTAAAGGTGGATAAATTTTCATCAATTCACATCTTCCTGACTGTTCACTTGCGTGAATAATAATCTTTTCCCAGTGAGATATTTTTTTACTTATATCTTTATATTGGCTTCTATTCGTATAAACTGGATGAAATTCAGTTACTCCTAATTCTACAGATTTCTGGATTATTAAATCCATCATTTTCATACTTACGATAGATACAGCAAGAGAAATTTTCTTTTTCAGGAATGTATCGGAAGCCATACTTTTCTTAAATGTGAGCGTGACTATTTTGTTTTCAAAGTCAAGAGAGCATAAATATTGATTTTTATGATTATTAAATATAATTAATTCATCACTTTCTTTGATGCGCAGTACATTCATTATCCTACGAGATAGCTCACTAGAGCAAGTGTGAGTATCTTTTTTTAGTTCCGAATTAACAAATAATCTATGAATTTTTTTTTGTTGCTTCATCTACGCCTTCTTTCATAATTTCTGATACAAATGATATCTCTTTTTTTGTAATAACATAAGGGGGCATAAAGTAAAGTACATTACCGAGAGGTCTCATGAGAACATTATTCTTTAAGCCATGAAGATATGCTTTGATACCTCTTCGTTCTTTCCAATCGTAAGCAAGTTTCTTTTTTTTATTCTTAACTAACTCTATTGCAAGCACCATGCCTTTCTGCCTTACGTCAGATACATGCGGATGGTCATTTAAAGACTCAAAACATTTTTTCATATGAAGTGATAACTTTTTATTATTTTCAATAACCTTCTTCTTTTTAAATAAATCCAAGGTTGCATTAGCAGCTGAACAAGCGATAGGATTAGCAGTATAGCTATGTGAATGGAGAAAAGCATTGAGCTTTTCATATTCATCATAAAAGGCATCATATATATCATCAGTAGTGAGTATGGTTGATAGAGTCATATAACCGCCTGTGATACCTTTCGATAAACATATAATATCTGGTGTTATCTTAGCTTGTTCAAACCCAAACATAGTTCCTGTTCGTCCAAAGCCAACTGCGATTTCATCAGCTATAAGATGAACATTGAATTTAGTACAAGCTTCTCTAAGTAACTCTAAGTATTTGTAATGGTACATTCTCATATATCCAGCGCATTGAATTAATGGTTCAACAATCACCGCACAAACATTTCTGTGGTTATCTTTTAGAGCTTTAAACATCTTATTGAACATTTGTTCAGAATGTTCTTGTTCAGACACATTCTCTTTCTTACGATAACTATCAGGCGAATCAACAATGATTGTATCTTTAAGTATGCTTTCATAAGTTTTTTTATATAGATCTATGTTACTTACTGATAAAGAACCTAAAGTTTCGCCATGGTAGCTATTAGATAGGGCAATAAAACCCTTTTTAGATTTCTTACCTTTATTTTGCCAATAGTGATAACTCATTTTCATCGCAGCATCGATAGACGATGATCCATTGTCGGTAAAAAAACATTTTGTAATTTTTTTGGGTGTGATTGACATTAATCCTTCAGCAAGATTTATCGCCGGTTCATGAGTAAAGCCAGCAAGAAGTACATGCTCAAGTTTTGATAATTGCTTTTTAATGCTGTTATTAATATAAGTATTTGAATGGCCAAAGATGTTCACCCACCAAGAGCTTATGGCGTCGAGATATTTATTGTCATCATAGTCATATAACCAAACTCCTTTGCCTGATTTTATTGGGATCATAGGAATCTTTTCGTGATCTTTCATCTGTGTACACGGATGCCACACAGTTTTTAGATCTTTTTTTACTAATCTAGAGCAATTCATAATTAGTCTTAACTAATTAATATCTGTAAGTATCTTTTTTGAATGGTCCTGAAGTATTCACGCCTATGTAGTCAGCTTGTTCCTCAGTAAGATTAGTAATTTTAGCGTCAAGTTTCTCAAGATGAAGTAACGCTACTTTCTCATCAAGATGCTTAGGCAAAACATATACTTGTTTTTCGTATTTTGAGTTATTTTCCCATAGCTCGATTTGAGCCATTACTTGATTAGTGAATGAACATGACATAACAAAACTTGGATGACCTGTAGCACAACCAAGATTAATAAGCCTCCCTTCAGCTAATAAGACAATCTTTTTGCCATCAGGAAATGTTATTTCGTCAACTTGTGGTTTGATATTATCCCATTCATAATCTTTAAGGCTAGCAACATCTATCTCATTATCAAAATGTCCAATATTGCAAACTATCGCTCCGCTTTTCATATTCTTCATATGATCATGATTGATTACATTATAATTTCCAGTTGCTGTGCAAAAAATATCTATTTCTGCAATCTTATCCTCTAGTCTGACAACGTCGTAACCTTCCATGCATGCTTGAAGCGCGCAAATTGGATCAATTTCTGTAATCATAACTTTAGCTCCTAGCGCTCTTAATGACTCAGCTGAGCCTTTTCCAACATCACCAAATCCACATACGATACAGTGCTTGCCAGCTATCATTGTGTCAGTTGCTCTTTTTATACCATCTACAAGTGACTCACGACAACCATAGAGGTTATCAAATTTTGATTTGGTAACAGAATCATTTACATTTATTGCTGGCATCATCAGCGATCCTTCTTTCGCCATATCATATAATCGAAGAACACCAGTTGTTGTTTCTTCTGAGACACCTTTAATATCATCGATAAGATGTGGATATTCTTTGTGAATCATGCTTGTTAAGTCACCACCATCATCCAGCAACAAATTTGGTTTCCACTCAGGATTACCCTCAATCGATTGCTTTAAGCACCAAATGTACTCCTCTTCAGTTTCACCTTTCCAGGCAAATACAGGAATATTTTGATCAGCAATAGCCGCTGCCGCATGATCCTGAGTTGAAAATATATTGCATGATGACCATCTAACTTCAGCCCCTAATTCAACTAATGTTTCTATTAATACCGCAGTTTGAATTGTCATATGAAGACAACCAATTATTCTAGTACCATTGAGAGGTTTGGATGAACCATATTCTTTTCTAAGCGCCATTAATCCAGGCATTTCTGTCTCTGCAATTCTAATTTCTTTGTGTCCAAAACTTGCTTGACTCATGTCAGCAACTTTGTAGTCGTCCTTAATTCTCTTAACTTTATCTAATTCCATAATTAACCTCGTATTTAAATTGCAGATTGTAGTATATCAATCTTATCTGTTTGTTCCCAAGTAAAATTCTTATCATTTCTTCCAAAATGCCCAAATCCAGCAGTTGGTTTGTATTTAACGTTTAATAAATCTAATGAATTTATAATTCCATAAGGAGTTAAATCAAAAACATTACTAATTATACTGGATATTTTCTCATCAGAAATTGTACCAGTACCAAATGTATTAACCAATGTTGATGTAGGTTCAGCTACTCCAATCGCATAAGATAATTGAATCTCACATCTTGTTGCTAATTTTGCAGCGACTATATTTTTTGCTATATATCTAGCAGCATAAGCTGCAGACCTATCAACTTTAGATGGGTCTTTTCCTGAGAATGCACCTCCACCATGTCTTGCCATCCCTCCATAAGTATCAACGATAATTTTTCTTCCAGTTAATCCTGAGTCGCCTAAAGGGCCACCTTCTACAAAATTTCCTGTAGGATTTATAAAAATTCTTGTTGTATTATTAATAAGTGAACTTGGTATAACTTTAAATATAATTTCATTTTTTACAAATTCTCGAAGATCTTCTAAAGAAATATCTGAGGAGTGTTGGGTAGATAGAACAACTGTGTCGATAAATTTTGGTTTATCATTTTCATACTGAAAAGTAACTTGACTTTTAGCATCAGGTCTAAGCCATGACACTTTTTTTGACCTAAGTAGCTCAGTTTGTTTTTCCACTAGACGATGCGAATAATAAATAGGAGCTGGCATTAGAAACTCAGTTTCATCTGACGCATAACCAAACATTAACCCTTGATCACCCGCACCTTGTTTTTTTTGTTCGGCTCGGTCAACTCCCATTTGTATATCAGGCGATTGTTTAGTTAATAATTTTATAATTTCACACTCATTACCATTAAATCCTAATTCATTCGAATCATAACCAATCTCTAGAATTGTTTTTCTAATCAACTCATCTACATTTAGATTCCCTTTCGTGGTTATTTCGCCACCAACTACAACTGTTCCAGGCTGATTTTCTTTACCTTTAACAAATGTTTCACAAGCTACTCTAGAGTTTTTATCTTGTTCTAAAACATGATCAAGAATGGTATCAGAGAGGTGGTCACATAACTTATCAGGATGACCAGGGGATACACTTTCAGATGTAAAATAATACATCAGAGCAGTCTATACGACTATTACCTTATAATAAAGAGTATTATTTTGAAGTACGTGTATTATTTTTTGAAGTTTTTGATGAATTGTCTTTCATCATCAGATAATTTTTCACCATCTGAATAGCGATTTAATAGGTCAAAATATATATCTTCATTTGAATTCTTTTCAAGTTGAGAAGCTATTTCATTGATTGTTAATCTTGCTGAATCTTCAGATTTTTCATTTGATTCCATGGTCATTATTTTATGGATAATATGATCGTCAGTATATCGATTGATTATGTGAGCAGCCTTAAAATTTTGATTCATTTTTTTCTCTTTCAATGCAGACTCATAAATATCTTTTAGCACACTATTACTTATATATTTGGCATAAGTCCTATCTTTAAGGAGGTTAGGGTACTCCAATAGTATGTTGATTAACGTGAGTTCTTTGATATCGAAGTGATCTTTTTGGATACTAATTTCGGCATTTACTGATTCTACTTTTGGGGCAATATTTTTTTTTATAATATTACCGCCGATATTTTCAAATTCTTTCTTTAAAATTGTGGTGTATGTAATATCAGGCATCTGGTCGATTATTTTTTTAGCATTTATTAGGAATGTAGTACGACCCTCTACAGAATCTATATCTAACTTTGATTTTAAAGATTGAATAATGAATTGTGATAAAGGCATTGCATTGTTTATCAAATTTAAAAACTCATCTTTGTCTTCTTTCACGAAAGCATCTGGATCTGTATCTTCCGGAAGGAAAATAAGACTTAATTGCACCCCATCTTTTAATTCTGGCAGACAATTATTTATTGCTTTCCATGCTGCAGATTTACCTGCAACATCGCCATCAAAACAAAAGATTATATTATTTGTATATCTTATAAGTTTTTTAAAGTGGAATTTTGTGAATGCAGTACCTAAAGTGGCAACACAATTTTTAATACCACAGTTATGTAATCCGATTACATCTGTATATCCTTCAACAATTAAAACCTTATCCTCTTGACTGATACTCTTCTTACTTTCATACAAGCCATATAGCTCATAGCTTTTATGAAACAATTTAGTTTCAGGGGAGTTTAGATATTTTGCACCATCTTGTTGGTTAAATATTCTTCCGCCAAATCCAATAATATTCCCAGTAGAGTTCCTAATAGGAAACATGATTCTATTTCTGAACCTATCATATATTTTACTGTTACTTTTAATTAAGAGGCCTGCCTCGAGCGCATTTTCTGTTATTTTTTCTTTTGTAAATATCTTTGTCAGATCATCCCAGCTATCATTAGCTAAGCCGATCTGAAAAGTCTCAATCATGGTTTGATTAATATCACGCTTTGATAAATATGCATTTGCATTATTACTAGAGTTTAAAGTTTTATTATAAAAATCTGCTGCTTTTTTATTTGATATGAAAAGGTTATATGTCATGTCATTTTTCTTTGTACTATCAGGCATTTCAATATTTGCAGCTTGTGCTAGTTTACTTAGAGCTTCGATAAATGTTAAATGATCATGTTCAGTTAAAAATTTTATAGCGTCACCAGATGCTCCACAACCAAAGCAATGGTAAAACTGTTTATTAGACGATACGTTAAAAGATGGAGTTTTTTCATTATGAAATGGACAGAGACCCTTATAGTTTGTTCCATTTTTTGAGAGAGCCACTTTCTCTTTTATGAGCTCAACTATGTCTGTAGAAGCTAAAACTTGATCAATAAACGCTCTATCAATGTTTGCCATTTCTAAGCAACTTTGTTGATAGTATTTTTTATTATATCTTCCATTGATGCATTAATTGGTTTTACTAATTTAAAGTATTTAAGTTCAATATTAATATTTTTCATTATTGCTTTAGCCTTTTTACTTCCTGTTTCTTTAATATAGTCTCTAACAAGCTCTTTGAAGTATTTTAATGTTGTTTTATCTATAGTTGATAAATCAATATGTTCAACAGAGCTAGCATTAAGATTCTTTGTAAGAGCATTATTCTTATCATACACAAAAGCTATGCCGCCTGTCATTCCAGCACCAAAATTGTTGCCTACTTCCCCTAAAATTAACGAACAACCACCAGTCATGTATTCACAGCAATGATCACCTGCACCTTCAACGACAGCCGTTGCTCCTGAATTTCTTACAGCAAATCGTTCCCCTGCTTTTCCTTCAGCAAACATTTTACCACCTGTGGCTCCATACAGGCATGTATTTCCAATAATGCTATTCTTGTCAGCTATATTTTTAAAATCTGATGATGCTTTAATTATAATTTTTCCACCAGACATTCCTTTTCCAACATAATCATTAGCATCACCTGTCAGATATATTTCTACACCCCCTGCATTCCATACACCTAAACTTTGACCTGCTGTCCCAAAAAAGTTTAATTTAATTGGCGTTTTTGAAAATCCATGGTTTCCATATAATTTAGCTATCGCACCAGATAAGCTTGCGCCGATTGAGCGATCAAGATTCTTGATATTATAATTTAGACTTATACTTTTACGCTCCGATATAGCATTTTTTGAATCCCTAAGTATTTTATTTGCTAATATTCCTTTATCGAAAGGCTTATTAGACCTTACCTCACAATACTTTGGAGAATTCTTATCTGACACTGTTAACATTTTTCTGAGACTCAAAGATTTTTGTTTTTGTGTGATTCCTTTACTTATTGATAAGTATTGAGTTTGTCCTATAAGTTCATCAATTGATTTAACTCCGATTGACGCCAAAATTTCTCTTACATCTTGGGCAATAAATTTAAAGTAATTTATGACTCTTTCAGGACTACCTGAGAAATGTTTCATTCTCAGTATTTTATTTTGAGTCGCAACACCTGTGGCACAGTTATTAAGGTGGCATATACGAAGATATTTACAACCTAATGCAACCATCACGGAAGTACCAAAACCATAACTCTCAGCTCCAAAAATTGCTGCCTTTATGACATCTAAACCTGTTTTAAGTCCTCCATCAGTTTGTATTCGTACTTTATGTCTCAGTTTATTGAGCATCAGCGTCTGTTGTGTTTCTACAATACCCATTTCCCATGGAGCACCAGCATACTTCACTGATGTTAATGGACTTGCACCAGTCCCGCCGTCATATCCAGATATAGTAATTAAATCCGCATATGCTTTAGTTACTCCTGCAGCTATAGTTCCAACTCCTTTTTGCGACACTAATTTCACCGATACCAAAGCTTTATTGTTTACTTGCTTTAGGTCATATATAAGTTGAGCTAAGTCTTCAATACTGTATATATCATGATGTGGTGGTGGTGAAATTAAAGTCACACCCGGTACAGAATATCTAAGTTTAGCTATGTACTGATCTACTTTATCACCTGGAAGTTGACCACCTTCACCTGGTTTAGCGCCTTGCGCTATTTTTATTTGAATAACATCAGCATTTACTAAATAGTGTGGTGTAACTCCAAATCTGCCTGAAGCCACCTGTTTAATCTTAGATGTTTTAGGGGAGTTATATCTTTTAATATCTTCACCACCTTCACCCGAATTTGATCGACCACCAATGGCATTCATTGCAATAGCAAGAGCTTCATGAGCCTCTGGAGATAAAGCTCCAAGTGACATTCCAGCAGTATCAAACCTTTTTAGTATACTTTTAGATGATTCAACTTGTTCTATAGGTATAGAATCCTTATTTTTTAAAATAAATAAATCTCTAAGAAAACTTGGATCTCTGGAGTTGACTAAAGAAGAAAACTTTTTATAATCCTCATATTCACCACTAGTTACACAGGCTTGTAATGTTCTAACGACATCCGGGTTGTAATCATGATATTCACCTCCAGCTGTGAATTTGAGAAGTCCACCTTTAGTGATACCCTCAGATTTCTTTAGAGAATATTCCTTATTTTTTCTCAAATCATTTTCAATGTCTTTAAAGCTTGCACCCTCAATTCTTGATGTATTATTTTTAAAACAAAGATTAATAACATCAGAATCAATTCCTATTGTCTCAAACAGTTGTGCACCCCTATAACTTGATACACAAGATATTCCCATCTTAGACATTATTTTTAATAATCCTTTATTGATACCTTTTATAAAATTTTGTACATGAGAGGCATAAGATTTTCTGTCAAAACTATTCCTTATAATTAAGTCATTTATAATATTGAATGCGAGGTAAGGGTATACTGCAGATGCACCATAACCCAATAAGACTGCAAAGTGATGTGAATTCCATGTAGATGCTGTCTCAACGATGATATTGCAATCACATCTCACTCCCTCGTTAATAAGTCTATGATGAACAGCACCGACAGCCATTGCTGCAGGTATTGTAAGTTGATCCATATTAAGATCTTGATCAGATAATATTATAAGAACATTTCCCTTCTTCACACTACGAACAGCTCGGTCACAAATTGTATTAATAGCTTCTTCAAGGTCAATGTTTTTGTCATAGTGTAGGCTTAGGGTGTCGTTTGAAAACCCTTTTTTCTTATAAGTAATTAATTTTTTAAATACCTGGTTAGACAACACTGGAGAATCTAAAATAAGTCTTCCTGCATGAAGAGATGATTCATCAAATAAATTTCTCTCAACTCCAAGACAAGTCTCAAGAGACATTACGCTTGTCTCCCTTAGGGAATCAATTGGTGGATTGGTTACTTGTGCAAATTGCTGTCTGAAATAATCATAAAGAGATCGTGATTGCTTTGATAATACAGGCATAGGAGTATCGTCTCCCATAGATCCAGTTCCTTCGACAGCAAGTTTAGCTAGTGGTAGAATTACATCAACTTCTTCTTCAAGTGAGACCCCATAGAACTTCTTATAAGCTATTAGCTTCTCATTATCATATTTCATAGGAGTTTCTTTTTTTAAATCATATTCACTTAAATTAGTTGAATTTTTATTTAACCACTCATCATACGGATGCCTGTCTTTCAATATTTTATTAATATCATCAGAAAGTAAAACTTCGCCATTCAATGTGTCTACTGCCAGCATATCTCCAGGAGCGAGTCTTCCTTTTTGTAAAACTTCTGAGTCATCATAATCATATACACCTACTTCGGATGCTAGAGTTATATGCCTATCTTTTGTTATAATATATCTTGCTGGTCTTAAACCGTTCCTATCAAGTGCGCAGGCTGCATATCTCCCATCTGTAAGTACAATACCCGCTGGTCCATCCCAGGGCTCCATATGCATTGAGTGATATTCAAAGCAAGCTTTAAGTTTTTTATCAATCTGATTATTGTTTTGCCAAGCTGGAGGTAAGAGAGTACGCATAGCTCTAAATATACCCATATCACCTGCCAATAAATACTCAAGCATATTATCTAAAGAGTAAGAATCAGAATCACTCATAGAAACAATCGGGTGCATGTCCTTAAGTTCAGGTAAGTCTGCAATATCAAGTTTATTTCTTCTTGCCATATACCAATGTCTATTACCTTGTATAGTATTAATTTCTCCATTATGCGCTAAATGTCTAAATGGTTGAGCTAACTTCCACTGTGGTAAAGTGTTTGTTGAAAATCTTTGATGGAATACACATAAAGATGTTTTCATTTTTTTATGAACGAGATCTGGATAAAATTTTTGAATATTTTCCGAAACTATTAATCCTTTATATGAGATTACTTTCGAGGACATACTACATATATATAGATCAGGCTCATTAAGAATTTTTTCGACCTGAAGTCTAGCGATATACAATTTCTTCTCAAACTCATTCTCATGTAGATCTTCTGATGCAGATATTATTATTTGTTGAATATCGGGAAGTGAGGCTAGGGCATCTTTACCACACACTTTTTTATTTATGGGAACACTCCTCCAGCCAAGGACTTCCATTCCTAATTTTTTTATTTGAAAGAAAAAAGTCTCTTTAATTTTTTTGTGCTTAGATTTATTTTTAGGTAAAAAAATTGTTCCAAATGCATAATTATCAACAAGGTCAATGCCCATTTCTTGTGCACAGTGATGGAAAAATTCATCAGGTTTTTTTATTAATAGACCACACCCATCGCTAGACTTACCATCATCTGATACTGCACCTCTATGTTTTAATCTATTGAGAGCTTCTATGCTTGTATCGATTACCCAGTTGGACGGGTTATCATCCATGTTAGCAATTAAACCAAAACCACAATTATCCCTTTCAAAAGTAGGAGAATACAGCGAGTTTTTTAATTTATGTCCTATCGTCATAGTAATAACATATTACCATAAATATTAATTTTAGAATTAACTGATGAAGTTTTTAGATAAATCTTTTAGATATTTATTTTCAAGTTGATCCGATATAAAAGCACTACCTATATTATTCAAAAGAACGAATCTATTTTTACCAGACACTCTCTTTTTATCATGTCCAAGATGTTTCATTATCGATACTGAGGTAATTTTTTTAGGTATTTGTGTGGGCAAACCTAATCTTAGAATCATATCTTCTATTTCACAATAATCTTCATGAGATATCAACTCTTGATCTGCAGATATTGCTGAAGCAATATTCATGCCTATACTAACTGCCTCTCCATGAAGAATCCCTTTATAATTTTTAGATGCTTCGATAGCATGTCCAAAAGTATGACCAAAATTTAATAATGCTCTTATACCACCTTCAAGTTCATCATCTTTTACTATTTTAACTTTTGTAGAGGCACAAGTTGTAACCACTTTAATAATATAATCTTCATCTAGTCTATATATTTTTTTATAATTATTATTTAAGAAGTTAAAGAAAGTTTTATTTTTAATTAAGCCATACTTTATAACTTCTGCCATACCTGCCAGGAATTCTCTCTTTGGTAAAGATTTCAAGACAGAAGTATCTATTAAAACTAAATTTGGATGCTTAAATGATCCGATTAGGTTTTTACCTAATTTATGATTTATCCCACATTTACCTCCAATTGATGAGTCTACTTGAGATAACAATGTTGTAGGAATATGTATCAATGAAACTCCTCTCATAAACGTATCTGCAGCAAATGCTACCAAATCACCAATAACACCCCCACCTAATGCAACAATAGTTAGTGATCTGTCATAGTGATTTTTTACAAGGAAGTCATATATTTTTTTTAATGTTTCATTGTCTTTGTACTTTTCACCATCTGGTAATACAAGCGAATTAACTTTATATTCTTTGAAGAGTCTCTTCGTTTTATTCAAATACAGCTTACCAACCTTTGTATTAGTTATTATTAACACATCTTTATTGAAAACATATTTTGAGATTTCAAAATTATTTAAAATACCATCCCCGACATATATCGGCACATTTGTATTTGATGTCTTTAGATTTATTTTTTTCATTTAATTCATTTTCAACTTATCAATAATACTAGATATTACATCTTCTTTACTTAAATATGAAACGTCGACTACAATATCAGACGCTTTTTCATAAATAACATTTCTTGTTTTATCAAGGTTTTCTAAGGTTGCTTTTATATCTTTATTTTCTAGTAAGGGTCTATGAGATCTATTTTTAATTCTTTCATATTGAGCATCCAATGATATTTTTAGGTATATGACACAACCATTAGTGAATATTTTTTGATTTTTATCTCTTAAGATTGCTCCACCGCCAGTTGAAATTACGAATTCTTTGAATGTAGAGTATTTTTCTAAAGTTACGGATTCTTTATCTCTAAAATATTCCTCATTATATTTTTTGAAAATATCTGTTACTGACATGCCTTCATTATGCTCAATTGTTTTATCTAAGTCATAATGAGGCAAATGAAGTTTTTTGGCTAACAGACGACCTATACTTGATTTGCCTGAGCCCATTGAACCTATCATGTAAATTTTATTATTCATTTTGAGCTTATTTCATGAACCTGCTCTACCAGGTAGGAAACCTTATCCGGATCAATATCAGGCGTTATGCCGGAGCCTAAATTAAAGACATGTCCAGATTCATATGGAAAACTCTCAAGAGTTCTGATCACCTCTTTTTTAATGAGCGTCTTGTCTTCTCGTAGTATGTCGGGATTAAAATTTCCTTGCACCGCAATCTTTTTATCTAATGATTGATATATATCTCCAAGATTGTTCTCAGAACTTATACCTACACAATCTATGCCCATATTTCTTAACATATCAAAATTAGACTTACATCGACTGTAATAAATTATAGGGACATGACTTGAATTTGTCGATGAGATGATATTTTCAATATATTTTATAGAAAAATTGTAGTACTCGTCTTTAGACAGAAGACCTCCCCAAGTATCAAAAATCATTAGAGCATCTACGCCGTGTTTAATTTGTTCGTTTACATAATCGATACTACCTTTTGTAACCATTTGTAAGATTTTTTCAAGAAGATTTCGATTTGCAGTCATCATACTCTTAATGTAGGTAAATTTTTTTGTTGAATTACCTTCAACTAAGTATGTTGCAACTGTCCAAGGACTACCTATAAATCCTATAAGAGGAAGTGAATCCTTTAGTTCAGTTTTAATATTCTTAATTGTCTCATTTACATAAGATAGTTTTGATACATCTAGTTCATTTGGTAGAGCACTTAAATCAGACTCTGTTCTTAATGGATTATCAAATATCGGACCAACTTTATCTTCAAATCTAAGATTCATTTCAAATATATCTGCAACAACTAAAATATCGGAAAATAAAATTGCAGAATCCAATGGATATCTCGCGAGCGGTTGCATTGTGACTTCGCAGGCTAGTTCAGGATTTCTTATCAACCCCATAAATCCGCCCGCTTTATTTTTAGTTCTAATATATTCTGGAAGGTATCTTCCAGCTTGACGCATAATCCATATAGGCGTTCTATCAACTTTTTCATGATTAATAGTTTTTAT
>CACLCV010000003.1 GCA_902605525.1 uncultured Gammaproteobacteria bacterium | reverse complement strand
CCAAACCTAAGGCCCCATTCACAACTGCATCTTTACAACAAACCGCTTATACAAGTCTTGGGCTTTCTGTTAAACAAACCTCTGCAATAGCACAAAGACTCTATCAAGGGATGGATATAGGGAGTGGTCAACCCGTTGGTTTGATAAGTTATATGAGAACAGATTCAACAAACTTGTCAAAAGATGCTTTATCCGATATTTCATCATATCTTAAAAAAAATCATCCAATACTAGCAGAGGATCAAGTAAGAATATACAAAGGTAAATCAAAAAATGCACAAGAGGCCCATGAGGCAATAAGGCCGACATCTATGTCAAACACACCTAGTGCTGTGAAAAAGTATCTCGAAGAAAATGATTATAAGCTATATGATTTAATATGGAAAAGAACATTGGCATCTCAAATGAAAGACTCTATTAGCAAAACAGTATCAATAGACCTATCTATGGAAAATGATTTCACATTTAAATATTCTGGCTCATATCTAGAGTTTCCTGGATTCAAAGAAGTTTATAGTTTTAGTGATAATGATGAAAAAGAAAAAGAGAATAAAAAAATACTGGAAAGCTTGAAAATAAATGATGAGCTAAATCTTGATAGTGTTAATGCGGAACAAAAGTTTACTCAGCCTCCTGCTAGATACAATCAAGCGAGTTTAATACAAGCGCTGGAGGAATTAGGTATTGGAAGACCGTCAACATATGTGACTATTATTAATAAAATAATGGAGAGTAATTATGTTGATCCAGAAAAAAGTAATTTTCAGCCGACAGCATTAGCTAAGGTTGTCTATGAGACTCTCATAAACCATTTTAGAGATGACTTAGTTGATTATGATTTTACTGCCCGTCTTGAAGAAGATTTAGATAAAATAGCAAATGGCGAAAAAGAATATATGGAATGTGTTGAAAAAACATATAAACCATTTAAGGAGAATCTTGATGAAAAGATTAAAACTGTTGATATCTCTGAACAAAGAGAACTCAAAGACTTAGGAATCCATCCAGAAACAAAAAGGCCTGTGACCGTAAGACTAACTAGATATGGGCCAACAATTCAAATGGGCACAAAAGAAGATGAAGAAAAACCAAAATGGGCAGCATTGACACCTGATCAGAAAAAGAATATTGATTCAATAACGCTTGATGATGCAATTCGACTGTTTAAGCTGCCCGAAAAGATTGGGGAATTCGAAAAAGAGGAAATACTTATAAATATTGGTCCATTTGGACCTTATGTTAAATGTGGTAAAACTAATGTATCAATGAAGGATATTGATATTTTTTCTCTATCAGAAGCCGAGGCTATTACGCGTATTGAAGAAAAAAGAGAAATTGATGCAAATAGAGAAATTAATATATTTGATTCATCAGGAATAAAGGTACTCAATGGAATGTATGGGCCGTATATAACTGACGGCAAGAAAAATGTGCGTATACCAAAAGATGTTGACCCAAAATCCCTAGATGAACTTACATGTATTGAAATGATAAAAAATGCACCTAAGAGACGCGCTCGTAGAACACGAGCAAAAAAATGATACCAAAACTTGATCCTTTTGCTGCCTCAGAGATTATCAAAAATGGTGGAAATGCAATTTATCCAACTGAAGGCATATATGGAATTGGATGTGATCCATTCAATAAATCAAGTGTAGAAGATATCTTTAATATTAAAGGTAGAGATTTAACTAAAAACTTTATCATTCTCGCCTCAGATATAAATTATTTAAAAAAGATTATAGATAAAAGTTTATTTAAAAATAAAGCATTAACTGATGGAAGCTTTACAACATGGGTTGTTCCAATAAATAAAGATTGTCCGCCATGGCTTGAGTCCAATAATAGTATAGCTATAAGAATTACGAGTCATCCTGTTATAGATGAACTATGTGAAAATTTAAATGGGCCAATTATTTCAACGAGTGCTAATTATTCGAACGAACAATATATTAATGATATAACTACTATAGAGAAAATATTTGATGGAAAAAATTGACTGTATTGTAAAAGGAAAATTAGGTGATGAGGAAAAATCTTCTACGATTAAGGATATTTTGACAAATAAAATTTTAAGACACTAATAAATGAAAACAAAAGATATATATAAATCCTTTTCAAAGGTGCAAGGAATTATCATTGATGAAATACAACAGCTTGATAGTTCTTCAAATAGAAATATTACTAAATGGAAGCATAATCAAGGTGGTGGTGGCCTAAGTTGTGAAATATCAGGTAATAAATATTTAGAAAAAGCAGCCGTTAACTTTTCTAGTATTACAGGGGGAAAACTACCATCTAGTGCTTTAGAAAAAACTGGCATGAAAGGATTAAAGAAATTTAATGCGACTGGTGTATCTGTTATCGTGCACCCCTGGAATCCTAAAGCTCCATGTTCGCACTTAAATATTAGGTTCTTTGAGGCAGTTGTCGGTAAAAAAACCATTTGGTGGTTTGGTGGTGGTTTTGATCTAACCCCATACTTTATCAATAAAAGTGATGTGCTGTTCTGGAAGAAGTCTGCAGAGACTCTTTGTAATAAATATAATAAAGGCTTTTACAAAAAGTATAATGATAATTGTAACAAATACTTTTTCTTACCACACCGTAATGAGCCCCGTGGTGTAGGCGGCATCTTTTTTGATCAGCTTAATAGCTTAGACTACGATGTTTGTAAAAGTTTTGCTTTAGATTGTGCTGCGACTTTTATTCAATCATACTCAAAACTGTTTAACAGTAAAAAGAATCTTAAATATACAAAAAAAGAAAAGGCATTCCAGCTGTATAGAAGAGGAAGATATGTAGAATTTAATTTATTGTATGATAGAGGAACATTATTCGGATTGCAGTCTGGTGGTAGATCAGAATCAATATTAATGTCTATGCCACCAAAGGTATCTTGGTCCAAAGATTATAATTTCGAAGTATATGAACAGAAGCTATTAAAAATGTTTACCTTAGCTAGAAAATAAGCTGTCCAACAGTTTGATATTTTTTTCTTTTTCTTCTTCTTTAAGATCTACAATTGCAGTTGTTAATCTTGATACACAATTCATCTTGCCAACTTCATTAAATATTTCAATATTCCATACATGAACAGATTTACCTAAAGCGACTGCCTTTGTAACTCCAGTAACTAATCCAGATTTCACAGGCCTTATATGATTTGCATTTATTTCTAAGCCTACAGCTTTTTGTTTTTTCATATCTAAACATAGGTTTGATGCAATACTTCCAAGAGCCTCTGCAAGTACGCATGATGCTCCACCATGCAAGACACCTCTAGATTGTCTAGTAAAATCCTCAACTGGCATGGTTGCTGTTATTGAGTTATCGCTGATTTCAGTAAATTTTATACCTAGATGTCTATTAAGATTGTTATCTCTTAGAGCAATTACATGCTCGAGCGTATAGTTTTCATGCCAAATTCTCATCTATATACCTCATATGTTAAAACTTGATAGATTAATATATCATCTTCTCTTAAAATGAAAAGGCAAATGAAAAAGTTATCTAAACAAACTTACCCGTCTTTAAGAATGAGAAGACTAAGAAACAATAGTGGTATTAGAAAGTTAATAAGTGAAACTAAACTCACAGTAGATAACTTAGTACAACCTATCTTTGTTACCGAAGGAAAAAATAAAGCTGAAAAAATTTCTTCACTTCCCGGGATATATAGATATTCCGAAGATAACCTACTAAGAGAGGTAAAAGAGTTAAAAAGTTTAGGTATCATAGCTGTAGCACTATTTCCAAACATATCAAAAAATAATAAATCAGAAAGCGCTAATGAAGCTTTTAATAATGATGGTCTCATACAAAGGTGCATTAGAAAGATAAAAGATAAATTTCCAGATTTTATTGTTATTAGTGATGTTGCTCTAGATCCTTATACCTCTCATGGGCAAGACGGAATTATTGACTCTACTGGTTACATTATAAATGACGTTACAAACGATGTTTTGTTAAAACAAGCATTGAGTCATGCTGAAGCTGGCTCTGATATAGTTGCTCCATCAGATATGATGGATGGAAGAATAAAAATTATAAGAAAAGGACTTGAAAAAGAAAGTTTCTATAATACAAAAATACTTTCTTACTCTGCTAAATATGCATCAAGTTACTATGGACCCTTTAGAGATGCAGTAGGTTCAATATCAGCTTTAGGAAAAGCAGATAAAAAAACATATCAAATGGATTTTTCAAATAAATCAGAAGCTATCAGAGAGGTCGACTTAGATCTTAGAGAAGGAGCTGACCTAGTGATGGTTAAGCCCGCATTGCCATATTTGGACATTATTTCACTAATAAAAGAAACATTCAAAATTCCAGTATTTGCGTATCATGTTAGTGGTGAATACTTAATGATAAAATCTGCTGCTAAAAATAAATCAATAGATGAGAAATTGATAGTCATTGAAACTCTTACTTGCATTAAAAGATCTGGAGCATCGTCAATCATTACATATCACGCAAAAGAAGTTGCACAATGGCTAAACTAGATTTTGCTGTCATAGGAAAACCGGTAGCTCACAGCATGTCACCTCAAATTCATAATTTTTTTGCTGCACAATTTGATTTCAAAAATTATAGTTATAAAAAGATTTTATCATCTAAAGAAAATCTAAAGGAGACTGTAAATGATTTCTTTAGAAATGGTGGCTCTGGTTTAAATATAACCGTCCCATTCAAAGTAGATGCATATAATTTATGTGACATATTAGATGAGACGGCAAGTCAGTGTGGCAGTGTGAACACTCTAAAAAGTGAGTTAGGTAAAATAAAAGGATATAATACCGATGGCCAAGGCTTCATAGATGACTTAATAAAAAAAAATGTATGCATTAATAACTCAACAATATTAATTTTAGGAGCTGGAGGTTCCGCCATGAGTATTGCAAATTCTCTACTACGAGAATCTATTGAATCAAAAATATCTATTTTAAATCGAACTATAAGTAATGCTGATAAATTAGTTGATTATTTTAGTAACAATAATCTTCAAATCCACAAAACTGGTTCCGTTTACGATTTGGTTATAAATACCACACCGATAAGTATGTCTGCGGATAAAGTAACTTTTCCAAATAACTTTATTAAACCATCTACAACATGTTATGACTTATTTTACAGTAATCAACAAACAACATTTCAAGAATGGTCAATTAGAAATGGTATTGAAATTTGTTATGATGGTCTTGGGATGTTAATAGAGCAAGCAAAACATTCTTTCACAATTTGGAATAATAAAATACCTGATGTAAACAGTCTAGAAGAACAATTAAGGCTCACTTAGGAAATCATCTTTAGTATTCACATAATGAGTCGCTGAATATTTTAGAAACTCGAGCTCAGCATCATTCAAAGGTCTAATCTTCTTACATGGTGAACCCATATATAAATAACCCGACTCCAACGTCTTACCAGAGGGTACAAGTGACTTTGCTCCTATTATAACTTTTTTTGATATTATCGTGCCATCAAGAATAACACTACCCATTCCGACTAGGGCCATGTCCTCTATAGTGCAGGCGTGTATTATACATCCATGTCCTATTGTTACATCTGCCCCAATATGGCATTGATAACCCTCTGAATATTGACTTTTATGAGTGACATGTACAATACTGCCATCTTGAATATTTGTTCTTTCTCCTATAGTAATTGGGTTTATATCTCCCCTAATCACTGATTGAGGCCAAACACTTACATCATCTCCAAGAGAAACATCACCAATAACTGTAGCTTGCTCATCAACAAATACCCGCTTTCCTATGCTCGGGGTAAAATCTTTAAATTTTCTAATCATAATGTATGTTTAAATAATTACTTAAAAACTATATCATAGTCAAAAAATTAAAATAGGAGTAGAAATGAGTGAAAAAATGACAATGCGTGTAGGTGAATCACTAGTCGCTGGAGGTCCTGCCGGCACAGCTGCTGAGCCTGAAGTAATTATAGGTGAGCTTGACGGGCCTTTCGGTACTGCCTTTGCAAATCTATTAGGTGACCAAGCCAAAGGACATTCGAAAGTCTTAGCAATTATGAATACAGATATTATGGTTAAACCTGCAACGCTTATGGTCAGTAAAGTTTCAGTTGATAATACTAGATATACTAATATTCTAATGGGTACGGTTCAAGGCGCTATAGCAAATGGAGTTTTAGATTCTGTAAGAGACGGCACTATAGATAAAAATAAAGCAAATGATCTTGGAATTATTGTATCGGTCTGGCTTAATCCAAGTGTAAGTAAAGATGATAATTTAGATCATAAAATTCTTTTTGATATTCATAGAAAAGCGACACATCAAGCTATTAAAAAAGCTATGAATAACGAACCGTCGATAGATTGGTTATTAGAAAATCAAGATAATCTGATTCATAAATATTATCAGATGGGCCTAGATGGTAAAATATAATAATGTTTAATCGAATGAATAACTATTTTCTATTAATGCGATTGAACAAACCTATAGGCATTTATCTACTTATGTGGCCTATGCTTTGGGCTTTTTGGGTATCTGCGAATGGACAACCAAATATATTTTACTTATTACTATTTATGATAGGCGCTGTACTCACAAGGTCCGCTGGTTGTGTCATTAATGATTACTTTGATAGAGATATTGATTCTAAAGTAGAAAGAACGAAAGAGAGAATGTTAGTCTCGGGCAAAGTTAGCTCAAATGAAGCTACAATTATTTTTATAGCTCTTATATCATTATGTATCTTACTTCTACTAATGATTGGCGCTGATATTCTTATCTATGCCTTAATTTCATTCTGTCTACTTGTTATTTACCCCATCTCGAAAAGAGTGATTAAAATTCCCCAGTTAATTCTAGGCATAGCTTTTGGATCAAGCATACCAATGGTTTACATAGTGCAAATGGGAGAAGTTGATACTTCATGCATACTGCTTTATCTGGCCACAATTTCATGGGCGATATCTTATGATACTTACTATGCGATAGCAGATAAGCAGGATGATATAAAAATAGGAAATAAATCGTCAGCAATTTTGTTTGGAAACAATGACATTCACGCACCTTATTGGCTACAAATGTTAACTATAACTTTATTAATAATTGTCGGTCTGATAAACAATTTGAATTTAATTTTCTATGTTGCATTATTTTTAGCTACACTAATATGCATCTATCAGAAAATTTTAGTATCTAGTCGAAAACCATATCAATGTATCTCAGCTTTTGAAAATAATAATTACTTTGGATTAATAATCTTTTTTGGACTACTATTAAGCTACCTTTATGAATAAAAATACTAAAAAATGGAAACTTGATGATATAGAAAATCTATATCGTCTACCTTTTAATGACCTTATTTTTAAAGCTCATACTATTCATAGAGAGCATCATGATCCTAATAAAATTCAAGTCTCGACATTGATGTCTATCAAGACTGGTGGCTGCCCTGAAGATTGTAAATATTGTTCACAAAGTATCAAATACAATACTGATGTAGAAATTGAAAAATTGCTTTCTGTTGAAGATGTCATTGATCAGGCGAAAGCTGCGAAAGACTCTGGTGCATCTAGATTTTGTATGGGTGCTGCATGGAGAAATCTAAACGATAGTAACCTAGAAAAGATTAAAGATATGGTCAAGGCTGTAAAGAATCTTAACCTAGAGACCTGCTTAACCCTGGGTATGTTAAAAAAAGAGCAAGCAGATTCTCTCAAAGAATGTGGATTAGATTACTATAATCATAACTTAGATAGTTCGGAAGAGTATTACAGCAAAGTTGTATCAACGAGAACTTATCAAGATAGACTCAATACATTAAGATATGTCAGAGATGCAGGTATAAAAGTATGCACTGGGGGTATATTAGGCCTTGGCGAAGAAAATATAGATAGACTAAAACTTATTGAGGTGCTGTGTAATATGGAAGAACAACCAGAGTCAGTTCCGATGAACAAACTAGTAAAGATTGAAGGGACGCCATACTCAGAAAATGAAAGCGTTGATAACTTTGATTTCATAAGAGTAATAGCTATTTCGAGAATTACTATGCCAAAGACTTTTGTAAGATTATCTGCAGGAAGAGATAGTATGAATGATGAGATGCAAGCATTATGTTTCTTTGCTGGGGCAAATTCCATATTTTATGGTGATGAACTGCTTACAACAAAAAATACCTCTATTAATCATGATAAAGTTCTGATGGATAAACTTAGCATTAAAACTCTATAATCTTGACGTCTTTTAAAAATCAAATAAGAAAAATAACTTCCTCAGGCTACTTAAGAACAAGGTCTGTTATAAATGTTGAGAAGCACACTAAAATAAATTTAAACAATAGAATAGTGACATCATTCCTTAGTAACGACTATCTTGGAATGTCAAAAAATCGCTCTATAATAAGTGAATTAAAGAAATCAGCTAACACTTATGGGATAGGCTCTGGATCTTCTCCTCTTATCTCTGGTTATAGTGAATCACATCATTATCTTGAAAAAGAGATTGCAGAATATTTAAATGCAGAATCTTGCCTAGTGGTTAACAGTGGATATATGGCAAACCTTTGTCTTTTGAATATTTTTGACCAAGAAATGAATGTCGTTCAAGATAGACAGTCTCATAACTCGATAATTGAATCCTCTAAAATAAATAAAATAAAAATTAATCGGTATAAACATCTTGATAATACTCATTTAGAAAAATATTTGCGAAATGGAAAGCAAGATATTATTTTTAGCGAGTCTGTATTCAGTATGTCAGGTGACGCAACAAATATTAAAGAACATTATAAGTTCAAAAAGAAATATAAATCTTTTTTATTCGTTGATGATGCACATGGATTTGGTGTAGCAAAGTGTGAAATAAAAAATAATTCTATCGAAAACTCATGTTCGTGTTTTAATATTAAAATTTCAAACATTGATGCTTACATGGGGACTTTTGGCAAAGCTGTTGGAACGCTAGGAGCATTTATCTGTGGAAATAAAGACCTTATTGATATGGTTGTACAAAGAGGCCGTCCATATATATACTCGACTGCGCTTCCAAGATGTATTATTGACGCTACTAGGAAAAGTTTAGAAATTCTTGCAACAAACAAAACAAGATATAATAAGCTTCACAGCAACATATCTTATTTTAATAAGCAAAGTCTTAAAAAGGGCATGCCATTCAATCTTACAGAAAGTCCAATAAAAACATATCTGATAGGCAACCCTCATTCAACACTTAGCATTAGAGATAAGCTTTTAAAGGAGGGAATAATGGTTCAAGCCATAAGATACCCGACTGTGCCCAGAAAACATGATAAATTAAGAGTTACCTTAACCTCAGACCATACGAAGAAAGATATTGATATACTTCTTGATACACTAGAGAATATACATTGTGAAAAATCTAAATAATAAAAATATATTAGTAGGTATTACTGGCAGTATCGCTGCGTATAAGGCGGCTCAGCTTGTTAGTAATTTAAAAAATAATGGTGCTAATGTAAAAGTTATAATGACTAAAGCCTCGACATCATTTATTACTGAAAGAACTTTAGAATCAATATCAAATAATAAAGTATTGGTAGATGAGTCTGAAACAGAAGAATCATTTCTACATATAGAAGTTGCAAAATGGGCAGATATTATTCTTGTTGCGCCATGCACTGCAAACTCACTGAATAAGATTACGAATGGTCTCGGTGATGATCTCTTATCTACGGTGTGTCTTGCGTTTAAAAGAAAAATTTTTATAGCTCCTGCAATGAATCCAGATATGTGGAATAACACTATCGTGCAAGATAACTTAAAAGATATATCATTAGATAAGTTTGAGATAATTGGACCAGACTATGGCAATCATGCATGCGGGGATGTTGGTTATGGCAGAATGTCATCTCCAGATTTCATTATCGAAACCTTAAGTAAAGCAATGGGCAAGGGTATCTTAGATGGCATTAAAATATTAATCACTGCTGGCCCGACAAGAGAACCAATAGATCCAGTTCGGTTCATCAGTAACTACAGTTCAGGAAAAATGGGTTATGCTATTGCAGAATATGCTAGAGATTTAGGTGGTGATGTTAGATTAATTACCGGTCCTGTGAAACTTGCACTACCAGAAGCAATACCAACTAAAACTGTTGAAACGTCTTCAGAAATGCTGGAAGAGGTCTTAAATAGTGTATCTGATTGTGATATTTTTATCTCTGCAGCTGCAATATCAGACTACAAGCCTTCTGATACCTTAACTGAAAAACATAAAAGTGCTGATGGTGATCTTAATATAAAACTCGTCCGTGGAGAAGATATCTTAAAAACAGCTAAATTAAAAAATAAGAATATGTTTGCTGTTGGATTTTCTGCAGAAACGAAAAATATTGAACAAAATGCAAAAGCAAAGCTTGTTAGTAAAAAAATTGATATGATAATTGCTAATGAGGCAAATCACAAAAAAGGTTTGGGCTTTGAATCTGATTATAATCAAATAGTTATCATAAATGAATCAGAGACGATTTCGATACCTCTTAATTCGAAAAAAGAATTGGCAAAGATTATCATTCATAAAATTGTATCTATATACAAAAAAAATCTGTTGAAGATAAAAAATGCTTGATAGTGTTCAAGTAAAAATTGTCAATAATATTATTAAAGAATTGCCAGATTACGCAACAGAGGGTTCGGCGGGCTTGGACCTCCGTGCAGCTATAAATAAAAAAATGAAACTACACTCTGAGGAAACAGTTTTAATACCAACAGGGTTATCTATTTTTATTAAAAATAAAGATTATGCAGCAACAATACTGCCTCGGTCCGGTTTAGGTCATAAAAAAGGGATAGTCTTAGGTAACCTAGTTGGTCTTATAGATTCTGATTATCAAGGTGAACTCATGATATCTTGTTGGAATAGAAGTAAAGAGAATTACATAATTGAGCCCTTAGATAGGATTGCACAAATGGTATTTATAAAAGTTGAACATCCTAAGCTGGAGATTGTCGACGAATTTAGAACTTCCAAAAGAGGTGAAAAGGGTTTTGGTTCATCAGGAAAAAAATAGCACATGAACGCAGATATCTTCAGAGCATATGACATCAGGGGGCTTTATCCATCAGACCTTAATGAAGAAACCGCATATAAAATTGGAGCTGCCTTAGCTGATAAAATTACTACCAATAGAAAAGCAGTTGTAGCAATGGACGGAAGGCTAAGTGGGCCACATATTAAGAAATCACTAATTAATGGCCTTGTTTCACATGGCATTGAAGTTACTGATTGTGGAATGCTACCAACGCCAATGCTTTATTTTGCAACTAAAATACTCAATATACCAAATGGCTTTATGGTAACCGGTAGTCATAATCCTAAAGATTATAACGGAATCAAGATGATTGTAGGTGGTAACCCTCTATTTGATAAAGACATATATGCTCTTAGAGACTGGATAGCCAATAATATAGTTGAGGAGGTTGCTAATAATGACAAGCCAAACATATCTAGTGATATAGCTGATAAATACATTAGAAGAGTAAAAGAAGATATATCAATTGACCTTGAAGACAAATTTGTTATTGACTGCATGAATGGAATTACAGGAAGTGTAATAGAAAATGTAACCAGAGCATTTAATGTTAATGCAGAATTTATCAATAGCGTTGTAGATGGTAATTACCCTAATTGTGATCCAGATCCCACAAAAGAATCTAACCTAGAAATGCTGAAAGAAAAAATAATCGAGACTAATGCAGAATACGGAGTTGCATTTGATGGTGACGGTGACCGTCTTGTAATTATTAAAAAAAATGGAGAAATCATTTGGCCTGATCAACTGATGATTTTATTCTCAAAATCTATCCTTACTGATAATCAGAATGCAAAGATTGTATACGATGTTAAATGCACAAAAAATCTAAAAAAAACAATAGAGGATTCTAATGGCATACCTATAGAATCTAGAACCGGACACTCATACATTAAACAAACAATTAAAAAAGAATCTGCAAAACTAGGTGGAGAAATGAGTGGTCATATATTCTTTAATGACAAATGGTATGGGTTTGATGATGGAATTTATGTTTTTCTCAGGTTCTTAGAAATATTATCAAATGAGCCTAATCTTGTTGACCATTTATCAAGTTTACCAAAAACATTCACTACATCAGAAATTGATATAGAATTTCCAGCAAATGATCATTTTGAATTTATGCAAAGTTTTAGAGCAAATAGTGATTTTCATAACTACTCAGTATCATATTTAGATGGAATTAAAATATCTAATACAGATTCTTGGGGCTTAATAAGAGCCTCAAACACATCCCCTAAAATAACGCTCCGTTTTGAATCATTGTCAGAAAGTAGCCTTAATATTATTAAAAATGAAATTAAAAATGCTATTCTTAAAATTGATAATACGATAGAATTACCGTTCTAAATTATGAACAAAGAAATTGTGCTAAGAAAAGATACTGCGAATATACCTTCTACGGCAGACGTGCTTATAGAAGCATTGCCGTATATACAAAAGCTATCTAATAAAATAATAGTCATTAAATTTGGTGGTAATGCAATGATTGATGACAAACTTAAAAATAGCTTTGCCCGTGATATTGTTCTTTTAAAACAAGTTGGTCTCCACCCTGTAATTGTTCATGGTGGTGGACCACAAATAACAAGCTACCTTGAGAAAATGGGAATTAAAAGTGAATTTGTAGATGGCATGAGAGTGACAGATGAAAAATCAATAGATCTTATTGAAATGGTTCTTGGCGGATCTATTAATAAAGAGATTGTAAATTTGATCACAAGCCATGGAGGCAGAGCCGTAGGTTTATCTGGTAAAGATGGTGGATTAATAAGGGCTAAAAAAATGGTTTCTGAAGGTAAAAATAAAAACTTTGATTTCAAGAACACAGGTATGGTCGCAAGCATTGATCCAAGTGTAGTAAATCTCCTGGACTCGACATCGTTTATTCCTGTCATTGCGCCAATTGGTATAGGAGATGATTACAAAACCTATAATATTAATGCCGACATAGTTGCTGGAAAAATTGCAAAAATCCTACAAGCTGGTAAATATGTTTTGTTGACCAACACTGCAGGTGTCTTTGATGATGATGGCAATCTCATTAAATCCATGAATGCTGAACAGGTAAGACAGTTTGTAAAAGAAGGTACTATATCTTCAGGAATGTTACCTAAGGTTGAGTCTGCACTTGAGGCTGTATCTGCTGGTGTACATAACGTGCAGATAATTGACGGCACAATTGAACACGCATTACTCCTTGAGCTTTTTACAGACGAAGGTGTTGGAACAATGATTCGCAGAATATAAGATTTGGAATACATATTCCTTCTTTTTGTATCTTTTATTTCGAATTTATTCTCTGCTTTCTCGGGAGGTGGCGCTGGTATAATACAACTTCCTGCAATTCTATTATTGTTCGAAATAACATTTCCAGTAGCACTTGCTACTCATAAAGTCTCAACAGTTCTTTTGGGTTTAGGTGCGTCTCTAAAGTTCTTTGAAAAAAACATTCCTAATAAAAAAATATTATTAGAGGGAATCATGGTTGGTCTGCCAGCAGTGATTATTGGTGCATACTCAATAAGCTCTATAGATGAAGGTCTAGCAAGAAAACTGCTTGGGGTTCTTATACTAATAGTATTCCTATTATCATTTATAAAACGTACTGGAAACATAAGTGATAGCATGCATCCCTCTGTGCTCTATCTTATATTGTTCATGATTGGTTTTCTAAATGGATCACTCTCAGCTGGGACAGGTTTACTGTACACTTTGATGTTAACTCAAATATATGGCATGTCATTTAAAGAAGCAATTGGTTATACATTATTAGTAGTAGGTCTGTTTTTTAACTTGATTGGAGCTGTGACTCTGTACCTAATTTCAACGATAGATTTTACAATCCTACCGGTACTTATAATTGGCTCTTTTTTTGGAGGTTACGTTGGAGCAATGATTGCTATTAGTAAATCTAATAGGGTCATCAAAGCTGCATATCAATTCGTGACAATCGTAGTTGCGTATAAACTTCTGTTTTAAATACCCTTATATTTAGAAATATAGACATCCATATTTTGAACATATTTTGTATATTTTGAATTTGATTTTATATATTCATAAATGTCATCAAGATTAATTAAATAATGCGTTTGTATATCATAATATTTTTTAAGTTCTTTTGATGCCATTGAGTTTTTACCTATTTCCATTCTATTAAATGCCACGAGAATATTCTTACAAGTAGCATGAGATTCTAAAACTAGGTTGTATGATTCGATTATAGATGACCCAGAGGAGATTACATCATCTACTATCAAGGACTCTCCTTTTATATCGCAGCCTACGAAGTTACCTTTGTCACCATGCAATTTGGTTTCTTTTCTGTTAAATGCATATTGTGAAATGATTGAATATTTAGAATATAAGCTCTGACAAATTGATGAGCAAAGTGTAATCCCTTTATAAGCTGGTCCAAATATGAAATCATAATTGAGATTATTATTTTTTATATAATCAGCATAATATGAGGAGAGGTCAGACAATAGCTGGCCATCATGACATAAACCAGTATTAAAATAATAAGGACTTTTTCTGCCTGATTTGAGTGTGAAATCTCCAAATCTTAAAATTTTTTTATTAATAGTAAACTCTATGAAATCTCGTTTCTTATTAAACATAGTGGCTAGCCATAAATTAATGATAACATAACGATAAAAGTAAAATGAAAGTTATAACTATAAATGTTTGTGGAATAAGGTCTAGTCAAAAAAAAGGGCTTTTTGATTGGCTGAAAAAAACTAAAGCGGATTTCATATGCATGCAAGAAACCCGAGCTCTTGAGGAACAAATTATGGATTCTTCTTTTTCTCTGAAAGGCTATACTAGATATCTAAATGTTGCTGAAAAAAAAGGATATAGTGGAGTAGCTATTTATACAAAGCACAAGCCTCTTAATATTAAAACCTCTTTTTCTAAATCAATATTTGAATCTGAAGGCCGCTTTATTCTCACTGAATATAAAGACTTTTCTTTGATATCTGTGTATTTCCCATCAGGGTCATCTGGAGAAGAAAGACAAAAACTAAAATATGAGTTCATGGGACATTTTGAGAAGTTTATAAAAAAACTCATCAAAGAGAAGAGGCCATTGATTGTATGTGGGGATTATAATATTGCGCATACTAAAGATGATATAAAGAATTGGAAATCTAATCAGAAAAATTCTGGCTTTTTGCTAGAAGAGAGAGAGTGGATGACAAAATTAATTAATAAGATTGGATTAAAGGATGCGTTTCGAGAAAAGTGTAAAAAAACAGATATATATACATGGTGGTCAAATAGAGGTAATGCTTATAATAATAATGTAGGCTGGAGAATCGACTACCAAATGGTGACTGATAACTTCTGTAATAAAATTAAAAGTGCTTCAGTATATAAAGCAAATAAATTCTCAGATCATGCGCCTCTTATAGTTAATTATGATATTTGATTCTATACAAAATATATTTAAACCCTATTCTGAAAAAAAAATAATTATCTCAATGATAATGGGTTTTGTTGCGGGCCTTCCTTTGCTATTGACTATCACACTTCTACAAGCATGGCTTACGGACGTCAATGTATCCAAATCAACTATTGGATTGTTTGCATTGATTGGCTTACCTTACTCTTTAAAATTTTTATGGGCACCAATTTTTGATCGGTATGTAATATCTCCTCTGGGAAGAAGGAGAGGTTGGCTTTTATTCGTACAAATACTATTAATAATATCTATATTTTTATTAGGACAATCAAATCCAGAAATCAATCTTTATAACGTTGCTGTTCTATCATTATCAGTTACGTTCTTTTCAGCTTCTCAAGATATCGTTATAGATGCATATAGAAGAGAAAGCCTTCTAGAAAAGGAACAAACCATTGGGGCATCAGCTTATGTTTTAGGATACAGATTCGGAGCTTTAGCTGCCGGAGCAGGGGGGCTTATTCTAGCGGATATTTATTCTTACTCATTTGTTTATACACTGATGTCATTGATAATGTTATTAGGTGTTGTAACAACATTCTTTGCAAACGAACCTGAAATTACAGCTCAGCCAACCACACTGAAAGAATCTATAATTGAACCTTTTAAAGAATTTTTTAATCGCTATCAAGTTGAAAAAAATGATATTCAAAAGTATGTTCCATATCTAATTTTATTATTCGTATTGTTGTATAAAGTAGGTGATACGATGGCACACTCACTAAGTACAAATTTTTATCTAGAGATAGGATTTTCAAAAACAGAAATTGGTACCGTAGTTAAATTTTTTGGTCTAGGCGCTACATTGATAGGAGCTTTTGTGGGTGGTGTTCTATCACTAAAAATTGGCTTATACAAATCCCTAATATATTTTGGAGTATTTCAATTAATCGCTACACTGGGTTTTGCTGTATTATTCTACACCGGTGATAATATAGTTATGCTAATTGGTGTCATTACACTTGAAAATTTAGCTGCAGGAATGGGATATACTGCTTACCTAGCCTTTATAGCTAATATGACTTCAAAGCAATTTACAGCAACACAGTTTGCTCTTATGACAGCATTAATGTCTTTACCCAGAACATTCTTATCTGGGACCTCAGGGTTCTTAGTTGAAATGTTAGATTGGGATATCTACTTTATTTTTTGTTCTTTAATAGCAATACCTGCTCTGTTAATATTAAAAAAAATCAAATTTATTATTAAAGATGAACAAATTTAATACAGCTGACTTGTGTGACGATTATAACTTGATTATAGCAAAACCTATCTTCAAGTCTTTTGGCTCTCATACACATTGCTATGGAAAAATTAAAACTGTAGAAGCTATCGAAGATAACTCATACGTAAAGAAGCTATTACAAGAAGATGGGTCAGGCTGTGTAATGGTCGTTGATGGTAGAGGGTCAGAAAAATGTGCTCTTATAGGTGATAATTTAGCTGCACTCGGAGCAGAAAATAACTGGTCAGGAATTATAGTAAATGGCTGTATAAGAGATAGTTTCGAGATTAATAATATTGGTATATCTATAAAAGCCATTAACTTAGTTCCCAACAAGAGTGAAAAAAAGGATGTTGGAAGATATAATCTAGATCTAAACTTTGCTGGAGTAACATTCAAGGAAAATCAATTTATTTACTCTGATCCTGACGGTATTGTTATCTCGTCAACAGAGATTATCTTAAAGTGAATAATATTTTTATAAATCTTGAAAACATTAACTTAATTAAACAAGGGAAAAAAATAGTAAATGATTTTTCACTAGCTATATCTTACAGAGAAAAAATTAATATTTTTGGAAGAAATGGAACTGGAAAAACTTCATTACTAAAATTGATTTCAGGAATTACATGCCCTTCATCAGGCAAGGTAACCATTGATGAAAATACTTCTATCCATGAAGATTTATTTTATATCGGACATAAATATGGCTTAAAAAATGAACTAAGTGTAGCTGAAAATATTAAGTATACTCTTGGATTCCATCAGCGGAACTTAGAAGAAAAATATATTATTGATGAATTAGATTTATATAACATAAAAGATAAGTTTATAACTAAAGTAAAATATCTATCACATGGGCAAAAGAAGATTGTAAGTCTGGTGAAATTATCTCTACTTAAAAATAAAATTTGGATTTTAGATGAGCCGTTTACTGGTCTTGATCAAAACATAATTGATATCTTTATAAAAAAAATAGATCTGCATATATCTGACGGCGGAACAGTTATTATTACTAGTCATAATCCAAAAGATAAATTTACTAATGTAGAACTATGATGAACGTTTTCTTTTCAATCATTTTCAAAGATATGAGAGTAATTCTAAACTCTGGTACAAAGATTTTCATGCCTATAGTGTATCTTTTACTAATACTAATCTTCTTTTCAATAAGTATTGCAAATACAACCCTTGGTGGTTATGACAAAGTATTGCCTCAAATTATTTGGCTAGCTTGTTTACTAGTAAGTCTATTAAATATGGAAGCTTTGTTTAAGGATGATTTTGAAGATGGAACACTAGAAGGTATTGTCATCAATTCTCATGTACTAGAATTTAATGTTTTGGCCAAAGTTATATCCTATTGGCTTTTTACAATTATACCATTGGTAATCATTGGTTTTCTTGTTAACTATCTTCTTACATCTAATATGGCGGCTTCAATAGTCCTTTTGATTAGTTTACTTCTTGGTACCTTAACTATCTCATTAATTGGGTCTATTGCTGCTTCTCTTACTTTAAGTATAAAAGGAAACAATCTATTATTATCATCAATAGTACTGCCTATGGATATTCCTGTACTGATCTTCGGGACGAGCTCTGTCTATAATGCCATGTCAGGAGTTGATTATAATTCTGAATTATTGTTTTTATTATTATTATTGATATTATTTTTAATAATTTCGCCATTCGCATCAGCGATGGGTTTAAAAAATAGCTTAGACTAGTTTGGCCCAGGATTTGTTTTTTTCATTTTCAAGAAGCATATTCTGAGATGATTTAAACATAGTACCAAGAAAGAAAAATGTAAACCCAAGAGCTGTTATTATTAGAGGCGTTAACATATCACCTGCAATACTAGGAGCGCTCAACTTAATTACAGATGGGCCCTGATGAAGTGTATTCCACCACTCTACAGAAAAATGAATAATTGGAATATTTATAAAACCTACAATGGATAATATATTTACAGAAGTTGCAGCTTTTTTCTTATCTTCGAAAGAACCATGTAATAACAATATTGATATGTAAATAAAAAATAAGATTAGCTCAGATGTAAGCCTAGCATCCCATGCCCACCATGTTCCCCACATTGGCTCTCCCCATATAGCACCAGTAATCAGTGTAAAAAAAGTAAATACAGCACCAAGTTTACAAGAAGCTAGCAAAATTAAATCATAGACCTTGATATGCCAAATTAACGATATGATTGCAGAGAAGAAAACTACAGAATAAGCAAAAAGAGAAATCCATGCGCTGGGAACATGAACATACATGATTCTGAATGCATCACCTTGTTGGTAATCTGACGGTGCTACAAATAAACCTTCATACAGTCCATAGCCAATGAATATCAGAGCAAGTAGCAAAAGCCATGGTATAATTGCATCGGTGAATTTATAATAACCCTCGGGTGAAATAGTTGAAAAAAGTTTTTTTAACATAATTAATAAAAAATGATAGCATACAAATAATTTTATGACTGAAAATAAACTAAGAGACTATGAAAAATCTATGGTTACATGGTGCAAAAGTTTGCAAGGAAAATACAAACTTATGAAAAAACTTAATAAAAAAGCATTCAATAACTCAGTCAAATCAAAGAAAGACACTGGTTAATTGAATCCTCATGTTCTTTCATCTGACCATTGACTACGAAGAACGGTCCGTTTAAGAACTTCGACCCTTGCCCGTATCTGAATCTCTCAAGGTTTTTGTCTAGGAAGAGAGCCCCAGATTCTTCAATTATACATTGCCCGGCTGCTGTATCCCATTCATGAGTTGGCCCTAGTCTTATTGAAAAATGTCCTTTACCCTCTGCTACTCTAACAAATTTAATTGCACTCGACATATAAATTAGCTTTGAATGTTTGAAATTATTGTTCAATAATTTTACAACACTATCTCTTATAACTGTGCTTACAAATATATTATTATCGATTTGAGATTTATTCGTAATTTTGACTTTAGGCATATTCTCTTTTATCAAAAATGCACCTTCACCAGAAGATGCATAGTAAAACTCTTTACTTGATGGTATATAAATTATTCCAAATGAAGGATAGCTATTATGTATATATGAAATACATATACAAAATTGTTCACCTCCTTTTATATAGTTCTTTGTTCCGTCAATTGGGTCGACCAGCCAATAGGAAGGCTTTTTATTGGATTTATCATCGCTCTCTTCAGATATAATAGTATCTCCTTTAAATGTTCTAGATAGATAACTAACTATTAACTCACTAGAGCGTATATCTATATTAGTCACAGGGGTATTATCAGATTTTAAATTAATATTTAAATTTTTTTGTCCATCTAATTGAATCTGTCCTATATTTTGACAAAGTTTTAGAAGATCCGGAATGTGTTTTTGAAAATTGTGATTACTCATGATTTTCTATAATGTTCAGTGCGGCATGTACTCTCGAATCTATAATTTCATTTTTATCAAGAAAATTAATGACATCATCTCTGTGAACTCTTATTACCTCAAGTTCTTCTGGTTCGTCACCACGAAGGGATGATACAGATAACTCCTTAGCAACCATTACATAAGTCATATGATCTATATAACCAGGCGCAAGATAAAGTTTTTTTATAAGTTTAATTTCCTTAGATTTATAACCAACTTCTTCTTGTAACTCACGATTAGCAGCTTCCTCAATTGTTTCCCCTTTGTCAATCTTGCCTTTAGGAAAAGTAATCATATAATCATCGATTGCAGCAGCATATTCTTTTATAAAAATAATATCATTTTCTATGAAAGGGACTACCATTACAGCGCCACTCCCCGTTCCAGATATGATTTCATACTTCATAGTTATACCATTAAACTCTATGTCTGCTTGTTTGATATCAAATAGTTTTGATTTAAATATTGATTTTTGCTTAAGTATTTTTGGCATTGTGTACTCTGACTATCAAGGATGATACATTATCAGTTATGATTTTTAAAGATATAGAATGCATGCTAGTAGACATGGATGGGGTCATTCTAGATAATACTTATGACAATAACTTTTGGCAAAATCAAATTCCAGAAGTTATCGCACAAAATAAAGGAATCTTATTCGATGACGCAAAAAAACTTGCTATACAGATATTTAATTATAAGAAAAATACTAAAGATTGGTATGATGTCGATTACTGGTCTAATATGCTAGACATAGATATTGAGGCTCAAAAAAGATCAGAGCAAAGCTTTAGTAAAATAAGTTTATATGATGGAGTTATTGATACTTTAAATGAACTTAAAAAAAAATCAAAAATAATCCTAATTACGAATGCCCATAGAAAAACACTGAATATCAAATTAGAAAAATATGATTTAGCTCCTTATTTTGATGACATGGTTTGTGCGCATGAGCTGTGTTACGTCAAGGAGGATATACAGTTATGGTATATGTTGCGCTCAAAATATAAATTAGATTATAAAAAAACGATTCTAATTGAAGATACAATTAATAATATTAATGTAGGGCTATCTGCTGGGATATCAGGTGCTATATATCTAGGTGATGAAGGCTATACTGCTTCTGACAAAATACTTAAGCTATCATCAATTAATCAGGTTCTTTCTGCAATCAATTAAAGAAAGCGTTTCATAATTATTATCTATGGGGAATGTTTCCTCAACATGAATTATAGTTTTGTTTTTTTTAAAAAGAGTAACTCTTGTCACATGATTTTCTTGTAAACAATAGTTTATAGCATGTTTCACAAAACTGTGGTTATTAAATAATATAGTTGCCAAAGATTTGTCCTTGAGATGCTTTATATGTTTTATCTTGCCTTTAATATTACTTATAGGTGTATATGATACAGCCTTTATCGATTTATCTAAGTTGCCCTTGATCTCTACTTTTCTGATAAATGAGTATTTTTTTGATAAGCAATTAAGCCTTTTTGTTAAACTTATATGAGATGAGATAAACTTCACACGACCTGACTTATTACTAATTATCCTTTTGGTTAGAGAAGAATTATCAATTAAGATTCTCCTGAGATTGTTTGGTAAATCTTTGATTTTTCGCTCGCATCTCCATTTCTGTTTATAATTGTATTTCATTTATACTTTTTATCTTCCAACGTTTTTTCAGTTCCCTGATCTTTGCTGATGATAATTCAAATTTGAAGTTTTTTATATATGAAATGTTATCCATAATGTCGTTGATGGTTGAAATGCGGTAGTTATCAGGCATGCCTGACTGTTTACTGCCCAAATATGTTCCTGTTCCTCGTGTTTTTAAATCATACTCCGCAACATCAAAGCCAGAATGATGTTTTTCTAGATACTCAAGCTTTTCTATTGATTCTGATGTAGCTTTTCTAGAATGTACTAAATAACAATACCCATTTACTAAACCTCTGCCTACTCTTCCTCTGAGCTGATGTAACTGGGCTAATCCAAATAATTCTGCATTTTCTATAACTAAGCAGTTAGCATTGGGGCAATCTATTCCAACCTCTATAACGCTTGTGGATACAAGTATGTCTATCTTTCCTGATCTAAAATCATTGATTATTCTAATCTTTTCCTCAGATAATAACTTTCCATGGAGTATTTTTATTTTATAACTTGGGTATATTTTTTTGATAGTGTTTGAAAATACATTGACCGACTGTTTGTCAGTGTCTTCAGTATCTTCTATTCTTGTACATACCCAATATACCTGCATACCATCTTTTAGATGCTCTGCAACTTTATCATAAATTTTTTTTCTAGAATCATCATCATAAACAGTTGTCTTTATAATTTCTCGGTTTGATGGTTTATCTGAAATAGTAATATAATTCATATTTTCATATAGAACTAAGGCCAATGTTCTTGGTATAGGTGTTGCTGACATATAAATAAGATGTGGTTGCTTTTCATATTCTGAGGATATCTTTTCTCTTTGTTTGACACCAAATTTATGTTGCTCATCAATAATAACTATAGCCAGGCTTTTAAATTTATAGTTGCCATATAAAAGAGCATGTGTCCCTATCAGGATAGATATTTTCCCATCATACAACTCTCTTTTGATACTTTCTTTTTCTGCTTTTGTGGATTTACCGCTAACCATTTCTATCTTCCCATACTTACCAAGGTACTCCGTAAAGGTTATAAAATGTTGTGAGCATAAAACTTCTGTTGGAACTAGAACTAGGCACTGATGATTATTTGAAAGGGCTTGATAACAAGCCATTATCGCTACTAGCGTTTTGCCACATCCAACATCACCTTGTATGAGTACTTTTGATGGCGCCTTATCTCTTATAGATATACTAATCCTGTCAATTGCTGATAATTGACCATCTGTAAGTTGGAATGGTAATGATAAGTAGAAGCTATTCATTGATTCTTTATTTATCTTTAGTTCAAAAGAAGGTTTAGTATTATACTTTACGATAGTTTGTAGAAATTCGTGTTTATGTAAGTAGATTTCTTCAAAGGCTAACCTTTGTCTGGCAAGTATATATTCATTTATCGCATCAGAATAATTTCCATCGGGAAAGTGTAATTTCTTGAGAGCTTTTAATAATGACATACTATTAAATTCCTCATAAAAGTAATCATCTAAACAGGTAAATTCGTAGTTCTTTGAAAAGGTTGAAAAAGCTTGTCTTATTAATTTTCTAATTTTTGATTGTGAAACTCTTCCTCTAAGTGAATACTTTGGGATAATATTTGCGAGAGACGAACTATCTTTAAAAACTTCTACTTCTGGATGTATAAATTCTAATTTTTTGCCTTTCAGTATAGCAGTGCCTGAAACTCTAATACTCATGCCTTTTTGTAAGTTCATGAATACTATAATTTTATGAATGAATCTTATATAGAAAATACCAGATACTGATTGAATCGTTAAAATATAATTTGGCTTATACCCTTTGGTTTTTATAGCTTTTATAATTACTCCTGAAATTACCACCGAGTCGCCATTATTTACCTCGTCAATATTATCTATTTCAGTCTTATCTATTAGATCAATTGGCGGGTAAGATAAAAGATCAAATAATGATATAATACCAATTTCAGATAAAAGAGACTTAGTTTTCTCACCAACCCCTTTCAATGAACCTATACTCTGAGAAATTTCGTCAGAAT
This sequence comes from uncultured Gammaproteobacteria bacterium, assembly GCA_902605525.1. Classification (GTDB taxonomy): domain Bacteria; phylum Pseudomonadota; class Gammaproteobacteria; genus CACLCV01. Next base: position 51,452 of record CACLCV010000003.1, on the reverse strand, counting down.
ATTTTCTCATGTACTAGTCTTTAAATAATATAGCGTCAATTTCTATATGAACATCTTTAGGAAGTCTACTGACTTCGACTGCTGCTCTGGCAGGGTATGGCTCTGTTAAGTGACGTTCCATTATAGAATTAACAATTGAGAAGTTTTCTAAGTCTTTTAGATAAACAGTGAACTTAACACAATCATCGAGAGTACAATTTGCTTCCATTGCTATGTTTTTTAAATTATTAAGGACAACGACTACCTGATCTTCAAATGTTCCTTCAATAATACTCATGTTCTTGTAATCAAGAGGAATCTGTCCAGATATAAATGTAAATTTATCTACAGTTATTGCTTGAGAGTAAGTGCCTATTGCAGATGGTGCGGTATTGCATGTAATCGCTTTTTTGCTCATGGCTTTTTTCTAGTATGTCCTGCTTCTTTCAGTCTTTCTAAATAATTATGCCAATTTTCTTGATAGTTTTTGCATAAACTATATAAGTGTTCCCAAGAATATAGCCCTGTATCATGCCCATCGTCAAAAACAATTCTTACAGCATAATTGCCAACAGGTTCTAATTTATCAATTACAACATCTTCTTTATTTATTTGTAGTTTCTCTTGTCCTGGTCCGTGGCCTTTGACTTCAGCAGAAGGAGAGAAGCATCTTAAATATTCTGAAGTAATATCATTACTGAAACCATCTTCAAATGTAATTGACAGTGTGTTTGTTTTTTTAATATATCTTAGTTCTGTTGGTTTTATCATAAAATGTACCTACTCAAATCCTCGTTTTCTGCTAATTCATTTAAGTGCTTATCAACATAGTCTGCATCAATTGTGATTTTAGTGTCTTTTATATCACTAGCCTCAAAAGATAACTTTTCAAGCAATCTCTCCATTATAGTATGTAGCCTTCTAGCACCAATGTTTTCAGTTTTCTCATTAACTGTCCAGGCAATTTTCGATAATCTTGTAATTGCTGATTTATCAAACTTAACATCTATTCCCTCAGTTTTCATCAGAGCAATATATTGTTCGGTTAATGAATAATCTGGTTCTTCTAAAATTAATTCGAAATCATCAACCGATAGCGCACTAAGCTCTACCCTTATAGGCAATCTCCCTTGTAGTTCAGGAATTAAGTCTGATGGTTTTGATAAATGGAATGCTCCAGATGCAATGAAAAGAATATGATCTGTTTTAACGGGGCCATGCTTGGTGTTAACTGTACTTCCTTCAACTAAAGGAAGTAGATCTCTTTGAACTCCCTCTCTTGAGACATCTGCTCCACTTGCATTAGCCCTTGATGACACCTTGTCTATTTCATCAATAAAGACAATTCCATTTTGCTCAACTTGCTTGATAGCATCTTGCTTTATGTCATTATCGTTAACTAACTTTTTGGCTTCTTGCTCTGCAACTACTAAAAGAGCGTCCTTTATTTTCATTTTCTGTGTTTTAGTTTTAGTATTTGATAAATTCTTGAACATTCCTTGAAGTTGATCCGTCATTTCTTCCATTCCTGGTGGAGCCATAACCTCAAATGATGGATTGTTTGCCTGAATACTAATGTCTATTTCCTTATCATCTAATTTCCCTTCTCTTAATTCTTTCCGAAGCGCTTGCCTAGTCTCTCTACTGTCTGACGATTCAAAAGAGCTTCCAGTCTCAAAGCTGTCAGTAGTTCTTCGTGGCAGCAAATGATCTAATATTATTTCTTCTGCTAACTCTTCAGATTTACGATAAACTCTAGACATGGCTTTTGACTTTGCTTGGTTTATAGCAATTTCTGTTAAATCTCTTATTATTGAATCAACTTCCTTGCCAACATAACCTACTTCAGTAAACTTAGTGGCCTCAACTTTTATAAAAGGCGCGCCAGCTAAATGAGCAAGTCTTCGTGCAATTTCTGTCTTACCTACGCCAGTTGGTCCTATCATCAATATGTTTTTCGGCGTAATTTCATTACTAATATTGTCAGGAAGCTGTAACCTTCTCCATCTATTTCTTAGTGCAATAGACACTGCCCTTTTTGCATTAGACTGACCAATGATGTGCTTATCAAGCTCTTCGACAACTTCTCTTGGTGTCATTTCAGACATTTATTTTCTCTATAGTTAAATTTGAATTTGTATATATGCATATATCTGATGCAATGCTTAGTGACTTCTTTACTATATCTTCGGCAGACAAATCTGTATTATCATACAGAGCTTTTGCAGCAGATTGTGCAAACGAACCGCCTGAACCAATCGCTAGTATTGAGTCTTGAGGTTCTATAACATCGCCGTTTCCAGAAATTAATAATGAAACATCCTTGTCAGCGACTATGAGTAACGCCTCCAAATTACGAAGTATTTTATCAGTCCTCCAATCTTTGGCTAGCTCAACTGCAGATCTTGTTAAATGACCGCTGTACTTCTCCAATTTGCTTTCAAATTTTTCAAATAATGTGAAGGCGTCAGCAGTAGCTCCTGCAAATCCAGCAAGAACTTTATCTTTGTATAGTCTACGTACTTTTTTAGCGTTGTTTTTCATAACAGTATTGCCAAGTGTTACCTGACCATCGCCTCCAACAACTATTTGATTATTTCTTCTAACACCAATGATTGTTGTCCCATGAAATGTCTCATTTTTCATAACTTTATGCCCTCGGGTGGCTATTTTTATATACCTTATTCAAATGTTCAAAATCCATATTTGTATATATTTGTGTTGTACTAATATCCTCATGACCTAAGAATTCTTGAACAGCTCTTAAATCTCCAGATGCCTCTAACAAGTGAGTTGCACAGCTATGTCTTAATGTATGGGGCGATATCTTACAATTCAAGCCTTGTTTTTTTACCCAGAAATTAATTCTATTTTGAATAGATCTATTCGACAATCTATCACCATATTTATTGACGAAAAGTGCATCACAACTAACCCTAGATTCTGCCCTTTTAGCTATCCAGATTTTCAGTGCAAGCAATGCTTGTTCCCCTAGCGGCAATATTCTCTCCTTTCTGCCTTTTCCGATTACTTTTACGTATTTAGACAGCATATCAATTGAATCAATGTTTAGCTGAGTTAGTTCGCTCAACCTAAGAGCTGAACTATACATGACTTCTATAATAGCCTTGTCCCTTAAGGCGACCATAGTTGTCTCAGATATATTGCAAAGTGTATCAATGTCACTTATCGATAAAATGTTTGGTAATTTTTTAGAAAGTTTGGGTGTTTTTATACCAGACATTGGAGTGATACTAATTTGTGAAGTTTTTAAAAGGTAGGAGTAAAATGATCTAAGTGTTGATGCTTTTCTTGCCAAAGAGTTAGCGCTAATTCCCAGCTTGTGAAGACTCATAAAAAATTGTTCAATATTATCTTTACTAGCATCATCAATATTAAAATTATTGTTTTTCAAATATTGTGAAAATTGCTTTAAGTCAATTTTATAATTTACAAGAGTGTCTTGTGTGTACTGTTTCTCGTATTGTAAATACTTTACAAATTCTGAAATATAAGTTTTTTCACTACTCAAGGTTCCCCTCGCCGTCATATGAACTTGGCCCTATAAGTTGGAAGATATCAGGATTATATTTTTTATTTACACGTAGAGTACCTCCTTTTTGTTTGATAGAGATAGTAGAGTTTAAAACTTTAGATTCATTTTCAAGTTCGTATATTTTAAACATACATATAGCTGCTGCGGTTGCTCCACTTCCACAAGAGTCAGTGTATCCAGCACCTCTCTCATTGACAGTTAAGTCAATTGCTTTTTTAGTATTGCTCAGAAATTCTTTAGCATTTTTTACAAAACCTATATTCATAGAACTATCATATATCTCATCTATAACTTTACAGATTTCTTTTTTATGCTCATCGCAGCCAGCAGAAAACACAACGCAATGGAGGTTACCGATTGATAAAGGTATAAACGAAAATGTTATATTATCTTTGATGCTTTCAATCGTTATGACTAGATCATGCTGTGCAATCAAATAATCCTGATTATAGATTTTTTTTGGGATATCTACATATGTTGGGGATCCCATGTTTACAGATATTTGATCCATATTTATTTTTACTTCATAACTCACATCACAGACAATTAAGTTTGTCTCTAGTAAATTATATTTTCTGTTCAAATAAAGCATTACAGCTCTAAGTCCATTGCCACACTGACATGCTTTTGATCCATCTTGATTATAAACTTCGCAGGATACATTATCTTTATCTTCTGGATTGATGATAAAAAATTGATCACACCCTATCTTATCTCTTCTAGAGTAATATTTTATGTCATCAACAGTAATATTTGTTTTGACATGATTGGTATCAATAAGTATAAAATCGTTACCTTGACTGTTTAGTTTTGTATAAAGCGTCATCTCATAATTATAGTAGCAAAAAAATGTCTATCTGATACAGATTTGATATTGAATGTAACTTGACTAAAGTCACTTAGTTGTGATCTAACCTCATCAATTGTATACGCAGCTCTAAGAGAATTTTCAAAATCTTTCAGTAATATAGGGTCAGAACCTCCATATTTTGATAAAATATCTTCTAATTGTGCATTTGATTCAGGACGCACTAAGTCCATCAAAAATATTTTTCCTCTTGATCCAATCAGTCTGATCAGATTTTGCCAAAAAAGATCTACATCTGATATATGATGCAAAACACTATTATTAATAACTAAATCAAATACATTTTCTGGGAAGAGTTCATTATTAATTAGTTTTTTATATATCTTTATATTTTTTATATTTTGTTTTTCTTTTTTTAAAGTGAATTGTTTAAGCATATTTTCCGAACCATCAATTGCAGTAATCTGGCATTGAGTTTTTTTAACAAGCATTATTGGTATCTCCCCATCACCACAGCCAACATCTAATATTTTTGTTTCACTATTGATTGAAGCCTGCTGGAGAAGATTGCTTATGAAGATTTGATTTGATTCAGAAAAGTCTGCTTGTGCGTATGAGACTGCTTGTGCCTCACTTTCCATTAGCTCTAGTTCAGGAGTGCGTCTCACTTAAGTTCATTTGTAAGAATCTGATCAAGAGTATCTGCAGACCTTATCTCTCTAATGCTGCCATTTGTTATAATATATTCTGACGGTTTCGGTCTTGTATTATAATTTGATGATAAAACAAACCCATAGGCTCCAACATCCTCAATAACCAGAAGATCATGAACCTCTGAGTTCATAGACCTTTCTTTTCCAAGAAAGTCTGCGCTTTCACAAACAGGGCCAACTATATCATATTTTTTATGGCTCTTATCACGTTTGAAAATTGGTGTAATTTTATGGAATGCATTATATAGAGGGGGTCTTATCAATTCTGACATGCTTGCATCTACTATCATAAAATTCTTACTTTCTGACTCTTTGATATATTGAATTTGTGTCACCAAAAGACCGCAGTCTCCTATTACTGATCTTCCTGGTTCAAATAAGATATTCACATTTAAATCTCTCAAAGAATCCGTTATTTCTCTAATATAATCAGCTTTTCTAACAATATCTTCACCCTCATAAGATATTCCAAGACCTCCACCTACATCTATATGTGTAATATTAATATTTTCTTTTTTTAAATCACTTACTAAGCTTTTAATTGATTTGATTGAATCTATAAAGGGTAGTATTGAGGTAATCTGTGATCCAATATGAAAATCAATACCTATTATATTTAGTGAACTTAGTTTTGATGCTTTTATATATAGAGTTAATGCATTTTTATATGTGATACCAAACTTATTATCTTTCAATCCAGTTGATATATACGGATGTGAGTCGACCGCAACATCAGGATTGACTCTAATAGAAATATTTGCGGTTGTGCCCATAGCAGAAGCTTCGTCATTAATTACAAATAGCTCGCCTTCAGACTCTACATTGAAACAAAGAATATTATTTTCTAAAGCATATCTAATCTCGGCTCTTGTTTTTCCAACACCTGAATAAACAACTTTTTTAGTATCACAACCAGCTTTAATAACTCTGTATAACTCCCCCATAGATACAACATCAAAGCCCATCCCTTCAGATGCAATTAATTTTAATATTGATAAATTTGAATTAGCTTTTACAGAGTAGCAAAAAAGCGTCTTATCATTAGACTGTGAGATATATTCTTTAATATTCTGTTTTATAAGATTTTCAGAATATAGGTAAAATGGAGTAGTAATCCCTTTTGATAGTTCTTCTAAATCTAATTCATCAAAAAAGAGTTTATTTTTTTGGTAGTGTAAAGAATTCAAATTATTTATTTATTAAAACTATGTTAGATGCTGGGATCAAAGGTCCTTTGTTACCACAATTAGATAAAACCAGTGAAAATGAAATCATTATAAGAACTAAAATATATTTGTGTAATATAGATGTGTACATTCTGATATTATAAGCTAAATCGCAAACACATATCATGAAGATTTTAAGAAAATGAATAAAGATATAATTACAATCGGTGATAAAGAATCTGCTGGTATCAACCTAGTCTGGTTTCATGGCTATGGGGCAAATAATTGGGGATTTGAACCATTTATAAAATTACTAAATTTAAACTTAGATGGCAAGCTTCATGTAATAATGCCTAATGCGCCACTAGATAATGGAAAAAGGTCATGGTATCCGTTGCCTAGAGAAGATAATGGCATAGTTGTTGAAGATGATGAAGGGATAAAAAAATCTAAAGAACAGATAAAATCAGCTCTTATTCCTTATATTGATTCAAATAAAAAAACATATCTTGGAGGTTTTTCACAAGGCGCAGCGCTCTCTCTATCTATGGGGATAAGTGCTGATATAAGTTGTGACGCTATTGTTGCTATATCTGGGTATGTTCCGTCTTCATCAAGCTTAGAGATAAAAAATAAAGATGCTGATATCTACATGGCGCATGGTAGTAAAGATACAACGATATCTATAGGGACCCATCATAAATCTGTGGCATTCTTAAAAGAAAAAGGCTTGAGTATGCATGAATTTGTAGATGATTGTGGTCATACAATCAGCAAAGAAATGATTAGTAATTTAATAGACTGGTTTTATAAAAAGCTTTAAAAGGGCAGCCTTAACCGCCCTTTTAAATAATGGACTACTCGCGATATCTTTGTGCTGCAGCTATTGCAGTCTCGCTTCCGTATTTTTCGTTAATTTTATCTAAGTGTTCAAAATGGTCAGCTCTTCTGTGAGTAAGACACATTCCTTTTTTATCAACACCCCATAGAGCATAAGCGATAAAATTTTTGAGATGATCAGGTGTCTGATCCATATGTGGTATTCCAAAACGTATCAGAAGATTGTTTCTATCGGCTCCACTCTCTTTCTGTTCTTTTATTATTCTAAGAACTTCTACTTGAAGATCCTTCACATCATCGCCATTCCATGAACCTACCTTGGTCCCATCAGGCAATATAATGTCATCTCCTTGTGGTACTGGATGATCTGGCATATTCGTTTCTCCTATTAATTAAAATAACCCAGTAGTTATATTACAGAATTAGGTACTCTGTAACAAGAGTTATCGGCAAGGAAAAGCCTCAATGAACCCGTTTCTAAGGGCAAGGCCAACCAGGGGCTCATTTTCATACTCTTCAAAGAACCCTGGTTTGGAGCTTATAGTTTTATTAATGATTTTCCGGAGTTCAGACGCAGGAAGCTCTATGTTTCCTGGCTTACAATAAAGCTCTATCTCATGTTTTCGATAATAATATTCCGATGCCCATTCAAGGCCGCTCTCAAGGCCATAGATGTATGAATCATATAATCCAGAATCATCACTCATGTATTCTTTAATATTTGGCGTTTTAATATCAGAATGTGAAACATGAGAGAAAGCTAACAAAAATATTATAAATATACTGCTTCTTATTTTATTTATAGCCATGAACCTTAAGTGCAGATAATATTTTTTTTGCTTCTTTTCTAACATTAGCTGGCGATGATGCTCCTATTGCTTTCTTTGTATGTATAGACTTTTCAACATCAATTGAGGTATATACATCTTTATTAATTTTATTAGAAAATTTTTTAAAGACACCCAATGAAATTTCATTAAGGCTTATGTTTTTTGATTCAGCATATTTAACTATTTTTCCAACTATTTCATGAGAGGTCCTAAATGGAACACCTTTCATTGACAAGTAGTCAGCTAAATCAGTAGCATTTGAATAATCTTGTTTGGAAAAAATCAAAGCCCTTTCCTTGTTAATTTTTAAAGTTAATATCAGTCTTGGCATTAAAGCTAAGCATGAAACCACACTCCCAATAGCTTCTAATATAATACTTTTATCTTCTTGAAGGTCTCTATTGTACGTTAATGGCAACCCTTTTAATAAAACAAATAGCGATGTTAATGACCCTATTACTGCACCTGATTTTCCTCTCACTAGTTCAGGCACATCAGGATTTTTTTTCTGAGGCATAATTGATGATCCAGTACAAAATGCTTCATCTATATCTACAAGCTTGATATGACTGTTCATCCAGAAAACTAGTTCCTCTGATATCCTTGAAAGATGCATCATCGTCATCGAACATGTATATGCAAAATCACAAACGAAATCTCTATCGCTTACTGCATCCATAGAATTGGATGACACAGTTTTAAATCCAAGTTTTTTTGCAACAGACTTGCGATTAATTTTATATGGTGTCCCAGACAGAGCAGCGCTTCCTAAAGGGAGCACATTAAGTCTGTCTTTAGTTTGAGCCATTCTCTGTTCATCTCTTGCTAGCATTTCATGCCAAGCAAGCAGATGATGTCCGAATGTGACTGGCTGAGCTAGTTGTAAATGTGTGTAACCTGGAAAAATTACGCTGGAATTATCGTGTGCAGATAAGGCAAGTGCATATCTAATGTCTCTTAACTTTTCCAGAATTAAGTCTGAACAGTCTCTCAAGTACAACCTAAAGTCTGTGGCAACTAAATCATTCCTAGATCTTCCCATATGAATTTTTTTACCAAGTTCTCCAATCTCTTTAGTAAGAGCTTGTTCTATGTTCATGTGTACATCTTCAAATTTGATTGACAGCCTCAGCTTGCCAGCATCATATTTCTTTTGAACTGCATTTAAACCTTTAATCAACGTATTTGATTCCTTCTTTGAAATAATTTTACACTCTGACAGCATCTCCGCATGCGCAATACACACCCTGATGTCTGAATCAAAAAGAAGATGGTCAAAGCTAATGCTCTCAGAGAACTCGAGCACTTCTTCGTCTAATCCTTTTTTAAATCTTCCTGACCAAGTGGAGTTTTTCATAATAAATCTCTTGAGGTTTTAATATATGTCTTAATGCCAGTATACTATAACTGAAATTTTGGTAATGCAATAATGAGTAATAATATAAAACTTGCTACACGTCAAAGCCCTCTTGCGTTAGCTCAAGCTAATATGGTCAAAAGCTTTCTAATAGATAACAGTGTTTTTGATAAAGTTGACCTAATATCTATGAGTACATCAGGGGATAGAGTGGATAATAAAAGCTTCAAAAAAGAAGGTGGCAAAGGGCTTTTTTTAAAAGAACTTGAAAACGCACTCCTAGAGGGAGTGGCTGATATAGCCGTTCATTCTATGAAAGATGTTCCTGCAAAGCTTGATGAGCGATTTAATATCAGCAGCATTATGGAAAGAGAGGATCCAAGAGATGTGTTTATCTCAGGTAAACACAGAACTTTGTCTGATATTAAAACTGGTATTATTGGTTCTTCCAGTCCGAGAAGACAGGCAATATTAAAACATATGAATTCAAACATTAAATCAAAAGAAATAAGAGGTAATATTCAAACAAGGCTTGAAAAACTAAAAAAAGAACAGTTGGACGGAATAATTTTAGCTAAATCTGGACTTATAAGAATGGGGCTAGATCATGTCATTACACAAAGTCTTAGTGTAAATGATTTTGTACCTTCGCCAGGACAGGGAATTTTATGTATAGAGTGTTTGTCTAAAAATGATTTTATTATCAAGAGAATTAAAAAAGTAGTGCATGTAGATACCGAAATATGCGGCGCTGCTGAGAGGATATTCGCTAGAAACATGGACGGCGATTGCCTATCGCCAATAGGTGCACATGCTGTGATAGAAAAAAATTTACTAACAATAACAGGTTATGTTGCATCCATTGATGGAACAAAGTTCATTAAAAATAAAGTATCCGGGAAAAAAGATACTTATGAAGAACTTGCTGAAGACCTATCAGATGTTTTTATAAAGATGGGCTCTAAGAGGATGCTTAAATGTTAGATGTAATCCTGGTCTCAAACTTTTCAATGAAAGATGAACTTGCAGAGATATTAGAACAAAGTGGGCATGTATTCCATGACATGTTAATACAAGATATTCAACATATTGAGAGATACCCTGTAGATGATGAATATAAAACCATTATTATTCAGAGTGCTAATGCTATTAAAAAAATAGATTCTAGCAACAACCATATATATAGTACTGAACGAATTTATGGAATAGGCCCTAATTGCAAAGCATGGGTTGAGAAAAAATTTGGAATAAACTGTTTAATACCTGAAAGCGAATATTCGAGCTTAGGACTTATAAAAAAAATTGATGATGATAATTATGATATAGGAAGAACTCTCCTTCTTAAAGGCATAGGGGGAAAGAAAACAATTGAGGAATATCTTATTAATAAAGAAATTGATTATAAAAAATGTGATGTATATGAGCGTATACTTAATAAAGATAATTTAGCTAAAGTAAGTCAGATGGTTAATCAAGGTTGTGTCATTATTGGATTTAGCAAGAGTAGTGTAGAACCACTTATAAGAAAGCCCGATGTTAACTTAGAGAAAGTACACTTTTTTTTATTAGATAAGTCTGATGAAAAGATTATTATTGATGAAGATGTCGCATCTACTACAAAAATCGAAGATATATACGATATAGAAACTTTAGCTTTAAAAATAAACCAAATAAATGAATAAAGTTTATCTTATAGGCAATGGATATGTTTGTAACTTTATAACAGACAAATATAGTTATGATTATGAGTTTATTGGAGTTTGCAGATCTAAAAAAAATAACTGTAAACATAACTATTCCATAGATATCTCTATATGCACGGATGAACTAGATAAAGTATTTCGCGATATGGGTGATGTCATTTACCTTGCTGCGCCACAAGCAAGTGGCGTTGAAGACCATACACTTGAAAATTTCCTCTCCAGCGTAGATAAAAGTAAAATAAAAAGGCTTATATATATAAGCACTAGCGGAGTATACGGCGACAAGAAAGATCAGTTAGTAGATGAAAAATCAAAGTTAGAACCGATAACCGACAGAGCTAGAAGAAGAGTTCATGCAGAGGATCAAATTATTAACAGCAACATTGATTATACCATTCTTAGAGTTCCTGGGATATATGGACAGGGTAGATTACCTATGAAAAGAGTTGATAGTAATTTACCATTGATCAGACAAGATATCTGCAAACATACAAATCTAATAAATGCTAAAGATTTAGCAAAAATAATAATCCAATGTTTAACACATAAAGAAACAACAAACATAGTCATGAATGTGAGTGACGGCACTCCTATTAAAACTACTGACTACTACCTTCATATCTATGATTCGCTGAAACTCAACTACCCAAAATTTATAGATTATGAGGAAGCTAATAAGTTATACGATGATAAGCGCAAGAGTTTTATAAATGAATCAAGAATATTAGATGTGTCATTAATGAACAGAATCTTTCCAGATATCATAGAGTTTAAAGATATCAGAGAAGGGATTAAAGATAGTCTAATTTAGAAAATTACTTTTTCTTTGGCTTCAGCCAAGATAGTAGAGGCTTCCATTCTTCTCTGTCTTGAGCAGTCATTGATTCGCCCATTTCAAATATACCAATGCCTTTTCTGGCTGAATTAATATAATTTGTATTATCTCTGAAAGCAGTGACATATCTAATACCTTTTTCTTTTACAAGATAATAATCTAATTCCTCAAAAATATTTGTATTAGCTCTGCATCTATTTGCCACCAAGCATATATCTGTTCTATTTCTAACTACACTACCTAGGCTTCTAATAGACTTAAGAAAATCTTTAGCGGCAGCCATGTCTATGGGTGACGGAAGAACCGGTATTATAATCTTTCTGGCTTTTTTAATATAAGTCTCCAGCCTTGGGCCGTATATAGCTGCCGGGACATCAAAAATTGTAACGTCATTAAGCTTTCTAGATACTTTTTGAGGAGGCAACGATGATACTCCTTTTATTTTAGGTTTAGTTATTGGCCTCGAAGAAAGCCAGTTTAAAGAAGAATTTTGAGGATCTAAATCAACCAATGTTACATTAAAGCCCGCATTAGCATAATAAGCTGCTAGATTAGTGGATATTGTTGTTTTGCCGGAACCGCCTTTGGCGTTAATAACCATTATACTAGTCATATATTTCTCTCAACATAAATATATCAGACTATGGTATTTAGTCTAGAAATCTTTTAAATCTCAATCATTACGGGCGCATGATCAGAGGTTTTGGGTTGCTCAGGGCACCAAGATTTATGTCTGGTATCTTTGTGAACCACATAGCTCTTAAGTGATTTATGAGTTTCGCGACTGGCAAGTAATAGATCTATTCTATAGCCAATATCTCTATGAAATGCTCCACCTCGATAATCCCACCAAGTAAATGGAGACTCTTCATCAACATGTGTATAACAATCAATCAGTCCTAAATCAAATAAAGATTTTAGAGCATTTCTCTCTTTGTCTGAGCAAAGAATATCTTCAGACGAGAAGTTTGAAGCGTCGCTCTCGTTTGGAACAATATTAAAGTCACCAACAACAATAAGATTAGGATATATTTTTAGTTGATCACTGATATACTTTTTGGCTTTTGAAAGCCATTGAAGTTTATGCTGATACTTATCTGAATTTATTGCTTGACCATTAACTACATAAAAATTGATAATTCTAACGCCATTGTAAGTCCCAGCAATAGACCTTTTTTCATCACTAGAAATATTAACGGGATTATCAATTACCTCATCGCCTTGTTCTTTTGAGATAATTGACACGCCATTGTAGGTTTTTTGGCAGGACTGCTCTGTAAAATAGCCTGCTTCTTTTAGTGCGTCAAAAGGGTACTTGTCAGACAAACACTTAAGCTCCTGAAGACACAAAACATCCGGCTGGTAATCAACTAAATATTTAAGGATATTTGGTAGGCGAACATTTATAGAATTAACATTCCAAGTAACAACTTTCATTAAATATCAACGTAATCAATTGTATTGGCAGTAGAAATTATAAAATCTTTTCTCTTTTCAACATCCTCTCCCATAAGTGTATCAAAGATACTGTAATCATCATCAGGTATCTGGCTGACCTTAAGAAGAGATCTTGTTTCAGGGTTCATGGTTGTTTCTGCTAGCTGAGATGGGTTCATTTCACCTAAGCCTTTATATCTTTGAAGAGAAATAGACTTTCTTGCAGAGGCAAGTGCATCATCACACAGTTTATGAATGTATTTATAAACTACATCACCCGAGTCTTGCTTAAGAATAATTTGTGCATCATAGTACTCATGTAAATTTAAAGAGACAAGGTTATTATATGTTTGAGACGAAAAAAACTTTTTGTTAATAGGTACTATACTAGGGTCTATTATGCCGTTAACTTTTTTAATAACGTTTATTTGGAATGACTCATGCTCAAGCTCTTCATGAGAGAGAGTATATGAAATATTTATTGGAGAAATAACTTTTAATAATTCAGACAATTTGGATAGATAGTTATCTAGCTCTTGACTAGCAAGATTGGGATTGTCAGATAGAGGTTCTATAAACGACATGCAAGTTAGAATCATATTATCTTTTGATTTAGTAGTATGTTTGATAATAGAATTTATTTTAGAATAATTCATAAGAAGGTTAGAACATTCTTTAGGTGTTAATTTACTGCCGTTGAATTCAATATACTTTCCATCAAAGAAACCATGAGCAAGGAACTTATTAAGCTCTTCATCATTAGAGATATATTTCTCTGTTTTGCCTTTTTTGATTTTATATAATGGCGGTTGTGCTATATAGACACGGCCATCATCAAAGAGTGGTTTAAGCTTTCTTGCAAGCAAAGTAAGTAAAAGCGTTCTGATGTGCGCACCATCAACATCAGCATCCGTCATAATGATAATTTTCCCATATCTTAACTTATCTAAATTAAAATCATCTGATTCATGATTGAAACCACATCCTAATGCAGATATGAGTGATCCTACTTCAGATGATGATAATATTTTATAATCTTGCGATCTTTCACTGTTAAGTATCTTACCCTTAAGTGGCAATATAGCTTGAGTTTTACGATCACGTGCTTGCTTAGCAGAACCGCCAGCAGAATCACCCTCAACAATAAATAGCTCACATAACTCTCTATCTTTTTCTTGGCAGTCAGCAAGTTTACCAGGGAGATTTGCTATACCCAATGGATCTTTGCGCCTTATTAAATCTTTAGCTTTACGAGCTTCTTCTCTAGCTATAGCGGCTTGTTGAATCTTACCTACTATTAATTTTGCATCTTTTGGATTTTCTTCTAAGAATTCAGAAAGTTTAGAAGATAGCGTTGTTTCTGTTAAAGACTTAATCTCAGAAGAAACAAGCTTGTCTTTTGTTTGAGATGAAAACTTAGGGTCTGACATCTTTATTGAAATTATTGCAACCAAACCCTCTCTGCAGTCTTCGCCAGTAATCTCATATTTTTGTTTTCCGAAAGCTTTATTAGAATATGCATTTAAAGTTCTTGTTAATGCAGACTTGAAACCACTGAGGTGCGTCCCTCCATCTTTCTGGTATATGTTATTCGTAAAACACAAAATTTGCTCGTTATATGATGTTGTCCACTTCATCGACAACTCTATAGAATTCATACTTTTACTGAAAGGATCGACATATATAAGTTCACTGTGTATTTCTTTCTTGGTGTTAAGTATTTCAGCAATATACTCTCTGAGTCCGCCTTCATAGAAGTAACTGCTATTCTTACCCGTTATGTCGTTTTTAAAATTAATTCTTATGCCTGAATTAAGAAAGGCAAGCTCTTTTAATCTTTTTTTAATAGTATCGTCTTTGTAACTGATGTCTTTAAAGTATTTTTTACTAGGAAGGAATTGAATACTGCTCCCAGACCTATCAGTTTTTCCACATTTTTTTAATGGTTTTAAAGGAATGCTATCAATATAGTCTTGTTCATATATATATCCTTCTTTATGAATCTCAAGCGAAAGTTTTTCTGATAGCGCATTAACGACTGACACTCCGACACCATGTAGGCCACCTGATACTTTATATGAATTGTCATCAAATTTTCCACCCGCGTGTAATGTGGTCATGATCACCTCTGCTGCAGATTTATTTTCATCTTTATGAATATCCACAGGTATGCCCCTTCCATCGTCTACTACTGTTACAGATAGGTCTTCGTTTAACACAACATCAATATTTGAACAATGGCCAGCAAGTGCTTCATCGATTGCATTATCTACAACTTCATAGATCATTTGATGCAGACCGCTTCCGTCATCTGTGTCACCAATGTACATACCGGGTCTTTTTTGAACAGCTTCTAGACCCTTAAGTACCTTTATACTTTCTGATGTATATGTGCTTTTTGCCACTAAAATTCTCCTAAATTAATTAGCTCTATTTCATCATTTAATAAGCTAGTTTTTTCTAAAATTTCTTTGTATATATTGGGTGCTGTTACCACAATATTACCCTTGGAATAGATAAGTAATTTTATCACAGTATTAAGGTTTTTATTATCTATTCCGAAGAATAGATCGTCTATTAACAATATCGGTTTGTAGCCATGTTTCACGTGGAACACGCTGCTCTTAGCTAAGAATATAAGCAAACAAGAGAGTACAAGAGTTGACATAGAGCCAGACTCTTTAACAAGCTTATTATTAGATGATATTAAGATATCACTTCTATGTGTACCAGCTGTTGTGTACCCAGTGCTTTTATCTTTATCGAAGTTATTCTCAAGCTCTTCAACAAAGTTATCATTATTCCAACCTTTATAATATGACATTTCCAAAGATTCTATTTCTCCGTATATGCCTGGAAGAGTATCTTTTAGCTCTATCATAATCTTTTTAAACTCCTCTGATAGCTTTAAATAATATGATTTTCTATAATGGAAGAGGTTGTCGTTATTTTTGACAAGCTCACTATTCCAAAAATCAATGTCTTTAAAGTTTTTAGTCTTAAGTAAATAGTTCCTCTGTTTGAGGGTTTGGTTATATAAAGCAAAAGAGGCATATGATTTGGGTTCCACGTGAAACATACCAGAGTCAATAAAGTCTCTCCTATATGTAGAATCGTTCAGCAACAGATTATTGAATCCAAAGACGAGTGCATAACAAGGAAACATATTAGTAAGCGTCATCTTTGAAATTTTTTTATCATTATATAGGCATTTAGAAGAATTTAACGACTTTTCAATGTAAATAGACGAGTTTACTGAATTTTTAATGCAATTAAGTGATATTTTAAATGAAGAGGCTGAATTTTTAATAAGCTCCTTATTAGGCAATTGCTTAAATGATTTTAAATTAGAACAGAAATATATAGCCTCAAGAATTGTTGTCTTGCCAACATTATTATGACCATAAAGAACAGATATGTTTTTTGAAAAATTTAGATTTAGTAAAGATGTAGACCTGAAATCTTGGATAGAAAGTGATGATATACGCACTATTATACACGCATAGGCATGATGACAAAGACAGATGCTGGCTCAGAATCACCCAGCAAAACACATCCTGAGTTCTGATCATTTATGCAAATGTTAATATTGTCACTGGCTAGTATGTCAATGACATCTTGAATATATGAGATATTAAAACCTATTGATAATTCATCGCCATCATAGCTAGCATCTATCTGATCCTCTCCTACTTCACTCTCAGTATTGCTCGATATTAGATGTAGCGAATCCTTTGAAGGTGTTAACTTGACACCTTTATATTGCTGGTTGACTACTTTAGAAATTATATTTAGTGAGTTTTTAAGTATCGACCTGTCTATCACTAACGTAGAGTTTGTTGATTCTGGTATTACTTTATTAAAATTAGGATAGTTACCTTCTATAAGTTTTGATATTAATATGTAGTCATCAATAATAAGTGTGATAGAGTTATTATTAATATAAAGTTCTGTTATTATCTTACTATTGTCACTATTTGCTGCTAAAATTCTGTTAATTTCTATAACACATTTTCTCGGAATTATAATTGATAAATCATCAGCACACGTGATTGTAGATGTATATTTTGCAAGTCTGTGTCCATCTGTGCAGACAGATGTTAACTTCCCTTCATCATTACATACATGGAGTCCATTAAGGAAGTGTCTGGCATCCTGATATGCCATAGCAAATGAAGTTTTATTAATAATATTCGAGAGTTCATCGCTACCAATACTTATCGCTTCACTAGATTCGTTCCTTTCCATCTTAGGATAATCTGCTGCTGGTATTATCTGAAGAGATACTTTGCTTTTCCCTGCGGTAAGATCGGCTTTTGTATCAGTAACAGATATTTTAATCTCGTCATGTGCTGATAGTGCGTTACAGATTTCGAGCATCTTTTTAGCGGGTATTGTAAAGCTTCCGTCCTGATCTGATGAGCATAACATTGAAGTAGACACTTCTATTTCAAGGTCAGATGCTGTAAATACAGCTTTGCCAGCATTAATCTCAACTTTCATGTTACCCAATATTGCGAGTGTCTGCTTAGCTTCTGCAGTCGGGGCTATGTTTTTAATTTTATTAATTAAATCGTGAGTATTAAAAGTAATGTTCATATATATATTATATGTTATTTTTACATCTTCTTTTTCATTATTTTTAAGCTGTGCTCTATAATGATTCCTGTTATTTATATGTGATTTAACGACTTAAGAAACCTGTATATTTTGTGGATAACTTTATTCGATAAAGTTATTAACAGGTTCTACCCATTATTGAGCACATGTATTATATTATTTATATCTTGTGCTACTTGAGGGTCTTCTTTTTTTAATTTTATAATCTTCTTGTTCGCATGAAGGACAGTGGTGTGATCTCGGCCACCAAACATATCTCCTATTGTAGGTAGACTGTTATTCGTAAGCTCTTTACACAGCGCCATTGCTACATGTCTTGGTAATGTGTTTTTTTTGTCTCTCTTTGATGACAATATATCACTCACTCTTATCTTGTAGTAAGAAGCTGTGATCTTCTGTATCTGCTCAATAGTTATCATTCTTTGATTTAATGAAAGTAAATCTGCTAGAGTCTCTTTAGTGAATTCCAAGGAGATGGTACATTTTTTAAATCTCGATGTGGCTATTACTCTCCTTAAGTTTCCCTCTAGCTCTCTAACGTTTGAATTTATGTTCTTTGCTATAAAAAATGCAACATCTGTAGTGATAGGCATGTCCAACATCTCAGCTTTTGTTTGTAATATTGCTACTCTTGTTTCAAGATCTGGAGGATCTATTGAAACGTTCATACCCCAGACTAATCTAGATTTAATCCTGTCTTCAAGGCCACTAACTTCCTTTGGGTATCTGTCACATGTTAGAACAACCTGTTTTTTATTTTCAAACAAAGCATTAAATGTATGGAAAAATTCTTCTTGAGACCGCTCTTTACCTGCAAAGAACTGCATATCATCTAAGAGCAGGACATCTAGGTTTCTATAGAATTTTTTAAATTCTTCCATCTGATTGTTCCTTAGTGCTGTAACCATATTCTGTACAAACTTTTCAGAATGCAAGTAAACAACCTTCTTGTTCTCACTGCTTAGCTGATTACCGATCGAATGAAGCAAGTGAGTCTTGCCAAGACCGACACCACCATATACATACAGAGGGTTTAAAATCCCCGGCTCCTTTATTACAGATAGACACGCTGCTTTAGCTAACTGGTTCGACTTACCCTCAACAAAGGTATCAAACGTCATTTCTTTGTTCAGATTAGTTTTAAAACCAACAGGCAAATCCCTCGCAACTTCCCTTTTCCTAAAATTAGCGCCGATATTTAGAGTAACTAAAATATCAGCGTTCATTCCCCCAAGTGTTGACAGTATTTTATTAAAGAAGTTTTTTTCAACCTCCTCTTTCACAAATTTATTAGGAGCATATAGTTTTATTTCATTAGTATCATGTTCAACCTTTAGTGGCTTAATCCAGACGCGCATATCTTTCTCGGTCAAAGTAGACGATAGTTCCTCTAAGCATTTTTGCCAAATATTATTGTTGTTGATCATAGTCGGACATTCAATATCTCATGAAAAAAACTAAATTAATATATTGACATAAAGATAATATGGAATCAGTATACTCTTCTATGAAACGCACATTTCAACCAAGCAACATAAAGCGTAAAAGAACGCATGGTTTTAGGGCACGCATGAAAACTGCTGCTGGTCGTGCAGTATTGAGTTCTAGACGAGCGAAAGGCAGAGCTGTTCTTTGTCCATAGTTTGTTTACCTTTAAAAAAGATCTAATTACTATATCAAAAAACACCATTTCTTTTTTCAATGGTAGCCCAAATATTACTGGTACTCACATGAAACTATATTATCATCCACACGCTAGGCAAATGTTAGGCATTAGGATATCTAAAAAGGCTCTACCATTGGCTGTTTCTAGAAACTCCCTAAGAAGAAAGCTTAGAGAAACATTTCGGGAACATTCGTTTATTAATAATCCTTATGCAGTTCTTTTGAGCATATCTAGTAAAATTCAAGCTGAAAAAAAAGATATTAATGATATTCTATTGCCTGAATGGAAATCTTTATTAGACCAATTACGCTGACGTTCATAGGAGTAGTCAAGCTTTACCAGGCCATCATATCGCCTCTTATGCCTTCGTCCTGCAGACATCTGCCAACATGTTCGGAATATACCATAGAGGCTTTAAGAACTTTTGGGCTTTTTAGAGGCTTTTACTTAAGCATTAAAAGAATCTTAAGATGCAGGCCTGGCGGTAGCCATGGTTACGACCCTCTACCTAAAAAGGACTCATCTAAATGAACAGATTATTTTTATATAGCGGCTTTTTATTTATATTGATACTGATATTTGACGCTTATGATAGAGACTATAACCAACCACAAGTTTCATCTACTAATGATGTCGAGAATAATATTTCAAGCGATTCTAAACAACCGCCGCAAACTGATTCTATTAAGCCAAATAGCCCAGACACATCTTCACCAATATCAAAAAACATAGATGTATTAGAAAGTAATAAGCTTATTATAGAATTTGATATAAATACTGGCGAATTACTATATTCTAAACTTAAAGACTATTCTGTTGATCTTGGTTCTGATGAGCAGATTATTATTTTAGATTATCCAAATAAAAAATATTCAGCAACCTCAAACATACAACTTTTGGATACTAACTTATACCCTACTTACAACAAGAAAAGCGCTTCTGGAAAAAATACCGTTGTCCTCGAGTCTACAAATATCAATGGGGTTAATTTGATAAAAGAAATAACTCTATTAAATAATACGCATCAAGTAACCGTAACTAACACTATCAAAAACAACTCTGACAAAATTATTGAAGTTAGAAACTATGAGACCATATCGAGAGACGGCAATAATGCAGCGAGTATTATGCTCCCGACATACACTGGCAGCGCATATTATGATGAGGAAAATAAATTTTCAAAAATTTCATTTGATGACATTAAGGATAATGATTTAACTGTCAAAACACAAAATAGCTGGATAAGCATGATAGAACATTATTTTTTCTCAGCATGGCTTCCGACTACAGCTAGTAAAAAAACAATATATACAGGATATGATCAGAACATATTTACCATTGGCAGCTCGACTGACTATTCTCAAATATCACCTGGTCAATCTTTAACATACACCTCTTTAATGTTTGTTGGACCAAAATTACAATCTGAAATTTCATCACTAACAGAGGGGCTTGATCTTACAGTTGATTATGGAGTGTTGACGTTCCTGTCGGCACCACTTTTCTGGATATTAGAGTCTATAAATATACTCTTTAATAACTGGGGCATCTCTATAATAATTTTAACAATCTTGATAAAGGCTGTTTTCTTTAAATTGTCGGAAACTAGCTACCGGTCTATGGCGCAAATGAAAAAACTTAATCCTCGCATGCAAGCACTTAAGGAAAGGTACAGTGAAGATAAGAAAAAATTTAGTGAAGCACTAATGCGCATGTATAAAGAAGAAAAGGTGAACCCACTAGGGGGTTGCCTCCCAATACTTATCCAAATTCCAGTTTTCATCGCTCTATACTGGGTATTGGTTGAAAGCATAGAGATAAGACATGCGCCTTTTGTGGGGTGGATATCAGATTTATCATCTGCTGATCCATTGTTTATACTACCTATTGCTATGGGCATTTCCATGTATGTTCAACAGAAACTCAACCCGGCACCAACTGACCCAACACAGCAAAAAATATTTTTATTCTTACCTTTTATATTCACAGCACTTTTTGCTACTTTCCCATCTGGACTTGTCTTGTACTGGCTCACAAACAATATATTATCTATAGCCCAGCAATATGTGATTAATAAAAGAATTGTTGGCTAGAATATGAAAACTCAAGCAATTTGTGCAATTGCAACACCACCAGGTAGCTCTGCACTAGGGATAATAAGAATAAGTGGGAATGATCTTAAAAATTTAACAAAACAGATATTTTCAAAAGATTTACTAAACAGAAAAGCAATACTTGTAAGCATCTTAGACGACAAAACTTTACTAGATAATTGCATTTCAATCTTTTATGAAACACCTAGCTCTTATACAGGCGAAGATATGATAGAAATAATCTGTCACGGCAACCAGGTTATAATGAATTCTATATTGAGCCTCCTCAATAAAATAGGTGTTAGACTAGCTAAGCCAGGAGAGTTTACTGAAAGAGCTTTATTTAATGATAAAGTTGATTTAATCCAAGCCGAAGCAATTTCTGATTTAATAAGCGCATCAGATAGTCATGCAGTAAAAGCGGCACATAACTCACTCAGTGGAAAGTTTGCAGATGAAATCAAAATGATATGTGACAAGATTCTAGCCACCAGAGCTGAGGTAGAATCTGTCATCAACTTCCCCGAAGATGATGATGTACCAGAATTAAGCATAACCAACATAAAGAAAAGCCTTTCTAAAATACTAGCTGATATAGAAGGCTTAATAAAGAAATCTAAAAAAGGTTTGGCGCTCAATAACAGGCCCACATATGCAGTGGTGGGCAAACCGAACTCTGGTAAATCATCATTGATAAACTCTCTTTTACGGGAGGATGCATCTATTGTCACCAGTAAAACAGGGACTACTCGTGACTCTATTTGCTATCAACTGAATATAGACGACAGCATCATAAATATTATAGATACCGCAGGTATACATGAGACTAACGATGAAGTAGAAAAAGAGGGAATTGCGAGATCTGCCTTATCTATAGCCAAATCTGACAGAGTACTGTATCTAGTAGATGACGACCAAGGCTTAACTGAAGAAGATAAAAACTTAATTGAAAAATATGACATTAAAGACTACTTTTTAGTTTTTAATAAAATAGATATAACAAAAAAAGAACCTAAAATTACGACCACTAAACCACAAGAGATTTATGTTTCAGTTAAAACGGGACAGGGTATGCATCTAGTTGAACAAACAATTAAAACAGCATTCGAGTCAGATAATTCATCAGAAAATATTTATTTAGCCAGAGGTCGGCATATAGAGTGTTTACAAGATGGTCAAAAACACCTAATTGACTCTGATAAAGCTGCCAATGAAAAATCATTAGATTTTCTAGCAGAGGAACTACGTTTGTCTCATCTGGCAATCTCATCGATTTTAGGGCAAAATCCAACAGAGGAACTTTTGACTGAGATATTTACAAGCTTCTGTATAGGTAAGTAATGCAAAATTATGATGTAATAGTTGTTGGTGGTGGCCATGCTGGTTGTGAAGCTGCTCATGCTTCTGCACGATTAGGTACAAAAACTCTTCTAATAACAATGAAACTTGATGGCATAGGACAGATGAGCTGCAACCCTGCTGTTGGCGGTATCGGTAAATCACACTTAGCTCGAGAGGTAGATGCTCTTGATGGGTTAATATGCAAAGCCGCTGATCAAGCGTCTCTCCAGTCAAGAGTTTTAAATTCAAGTAAAGGCGCAGCCGTAAGAGCAACTAGAATACAAACATGTAGGGATGAGTATAAAAAAGCTATTCAAAAAGAAATAATGCATCATGAAAATCTCACCGTTCTTCAATCAACTGTAAAATCTATTGATTTTGAACTAAAAAAAGTTAAGGGAGTTATCTTAGATACTGATGAAGTTCTAGAAGCTAAGACAATCATTATCACCGCAGGGACATTTCTTGATGGCATCATTCACATGGGTGAAAAAACTTTTTCCGCTGGCAGGGTAGGAGATAAATCATCTATAGAGCTAGAAAATTACTTTAGGGATAATGGTTTTAATGTTCAGAGACTAAAAACAGGAACACCTCCGCGCATTAAAACGTCCTCAATAGATTTTGAAAACTTAGAGCAGCAAGATAGTGACAATCCGATTCCTATGCTTTCATATTTGCATGATCATTATGGACAGCCCATTGACAAAATTTTAAAGCTGCCATGCTTCATAACACACACTAACTTAAGCACGCATAACATTATTTTGAACTCAAAAAAACACTCGCCTCTTTTTAATGGTAAAATAAATTCTGTTGGGCCTAGATACTGTCCTTCTATCGAAGATAAAGTTTATAGGTTCTCTGACAAAGAGAGCCACCAAATTTTTCTAGAACCAGAGACGTCTGACAACCTAGAAATATACCCAAACGGCTTATCCACAAGCTTGCCTCTTGAAATTCAGAAAGAATTTTTAAAAACAATAAAAGGTCTAGAAAAATGTGAAATTACACAACCAGGTTACGCTATAGAGTATAGCTACTTTGACCCCCCGTGATCTAAAAGAGAGTCTCGAGACTAAGAATATCGAAGGTCTTTTTTTGGCTGGTCAAATTAATGGAACTACAGGATATGAAGAAGCTGCTGCACAAGGAATTATAGCCGGCATAAATGCTGCACTTAGTGTTCAGCACAAACCACACTGGACACCAAAAAGGCACGAGTCATATATAGGGGTTTTGATAGATGATTTGATAACACAGGGCGTTACTGAGCCTTATAGAATGTTTACAAGCAGAGCAGAATACAGGCTGAGATTAAGGGATGACAATGCAGATACACGTCTCACTGAACAGGGATACACATTGGGCGTAGTAAGTGAATCAAGATATAAATTATACTGCGGAAAAATGACCCGCGTTATGCACGAAAAAGAAAGACTAGAAAACATTAAAATCGCAGTAAAATCAGAGAGCCATACCCTTCTAGAAAATAAATTTAATCTAACGCTTAAAGAGAATAGGTCATTAGCATCTCTTTTAAAAACATCAAAAATCCAATACTCTGATCTCATGCAACTTCCATCATTTGGTATTACTGCAAATTCTGATATCGGCCATGTTGTAGCATCTGATATAAGATATGAAGGATATGTTGCTAGACAAGAAAAGGAAATTAACTCGTTGTTAGCAAGCTATAAGATGCATATTCCAGATACTATCAACTATAAAAACATAAAGGGCCTTTCTAATGAGGCTACCGAACGTCTAGAAAAAGCCAGACCAGAAAATATCGGCCAAGCTGCCAATATACCTGGCATAACCTCATCTGTATTAACACTTATAAAAATATTTCTAAAAAAAAATAAAGACCTCTAAAAATGCCTTCTAGTATAGAAGCAATAGTTAAAAGCACTTTTCAAAAAGAAGAACAAAGCATTCTTGAAAAACTATCGGATTATCTAACACTGTTATTTAAATGGCACGATACACAAAATATTATCTCATCATCAGATAAAGAGTATGTAATCCAACGAGAAATTTATGATTCATATGAATTTAGTAAGTTGTTGACAGGAAGATCTATTTCAGACATTGGGACTGGAGGCGGTATACCTGGAGTTATCATAGCTCTTTTAAATCCTGATGTTGAAGTTAGCTTAATAGATAGAAAGTCAACATTTATAGATTTTTCTTACTATTGTAAAAGCAGAGCTAAATTTAAAAAACGTAAGTTTATTTAAAAAAGACATTTTAAAACCTAACTTTTGTCTGAACACAGATACGGTTATCATGAAGAATTTTAGTAATAAAAAAATATCAAAAATGAATTTTGAAACTAAGTTCATATACTTGATGAAAATAATCAAAAAAAGCAAGAGAGTCTCAAAAGCATATATGCTTACAGGCAGTCCGGTGTTAGAGTTAAGTGAAGGGTGCATAAAAGAATTCGAGCTTAAAATTTCTAAAATTCAAACACCTTTTTTTTGATACCAATAGATTTGTTGCAGAGGCCAGATTTGAAAATATTGTCGATAGTTAATCAGAAAGGCGGCGTAGGTAAAACAACTACTAGCATAAATTTATCAGCCTGCTTGTATAAAATGAAGAGAAAGGTTTTGCTTATTGACCTCGACCCACAGTCAAACGCCACACGCGGGTCAGGTATAGATGCTGCATCATTAAAGTCGTCTGTGAACGATGTCTTGCTCGATCGCGCCAGCATCAAAGAAACAATCGTATTATCAGAGCACGATGGATACGATCTTTTGCCCGCAACCCCAGCGTTGACAGAAAGCGAAGTGAGCTTGGTATCTAAAAATGATAGAGAGTTTATACTAAAAAATATACTCAAAGATATCTCTAGTGATTATGACTATATCTTAATGGATTGCCCTCCCTCGTTGAATATTCTCACTGTTAATTCTTTGGTGTCAGCAACTGGAGTATTGATACCCGTTCAATGTGAATTCTATGCACTACAAGGTCTCAGTGAACTTGTAAATACAGTTAATCAGATTCAAAACTCCTCAAATGAGAGTCTCAAAATAGAAGGCATTCTGCGAACAATGTTTGACTCCAGAAATAATTTATCAAATGATGTCAGTGAGCAGTTAGCAGAGTATTTCCCAAGCGAACTTTATAAAACAAAGATTCCAAGAAATATTAGAGTTGCTGAAGCTCCTAGTCATGGAAAATCAATACTCAAATATGATGGTTTATCAAAGGGCTCGCTTTCTTACTATTCTCTCGCCGGAGAGATTATTAAAGACGAATAGACAGTTATGTACAAAAAAGATCAGTAGGGTTATATTTGAATCATGACCAAACGTAAGGCACTAGGCTCGGGATTGGATTCTCTTTTAAGTAGTACAAGACAGACACAAAAAACTACGTCTCATGAAGAAGGTAACCTCGCCACAAAAATACAAATCCATAAAATCAAACGTAATCGACACCAACCTCGTAAGATTTTCAATGAAGAAGAGATCCAACAACTTGCAGAATCAATTAGACAAAATGGTCAGATTGCACCAATTGTTGTTCGTAAATTGGATGATAGTTATGAGCTTATAGTTGGAGAAAGAAGATGGAGAGCTTCTCAGCTTCTAAAAAAAGATACAATCAATGCCGTTATCATTGAAGCTGATGAAAAAACTTCTGCAGTATTGTCGATTGTAGAGAACGTTCAAAGGGAAGATTTAAATAGTATGGAGGAGGCTGAATCACTCGAACGCCTGATTAATGAATTTTCTTTGAGCCACGAAGATGTTGCTAAATATATTAGTAAATCAAGAGCGCATGTTACCAATATAATAAGGCTCAATGATCTATCTAAATTTGTCAAAGATCAGCTGAGACAGAATCACATATCCATGGGTCATGCGAGAGCTGTGATTACACTCTCACATGATGAGCAGTCTAAAATTATCCGAGAAGCTATTCAAAAGAAGCTATCCGTTAGAGCGGTGGAAAATCTTACAAAACCAAAACAAAACAATAAATCAGCCCAAATAAAGGACGTAGATACGTTGGCCCTTGAAAGAAAACTTACAGATATTTTAGGTGCAAAAACTACAATCCATAATGGCAAAAAAGGTGGGGCGGTAAATATTCGTTACGCAAGCGTGGATGAGCTTCAAGGAATTATCGACAAGCTAAGTAAATAAGCTAAATATTTCTCTCATTTCGGCTTTTTTCAAGCATATAAATTGAATACAAACCGATACTAAACTATACTAAGCGTGACCAAAAATTGGTCTTAATTGCTCATGGTGAACATCAACAGTGAGAAGAGTAATTGTCTTTCAAGGCATTATAGCAGTGGTTATAGCGCTCGTATTTATGAATATGGGCTACCAAAAAGTAGAGTCATCTTTATTTGGCGGAGTCATATCAATGATAAATACCCTGCTCCTTGCAAGAAGTGTGAACCAAGCAGGCGATGCTGCAATTGGGCAAAACATTAGTGGTGGCACGTTAGTTTTATTTAAGAGCTTAATTACTAGAATGGCTCTTGTGCTAACAAGCTTCTATTTGGGCATTGTAACATTTGGTTTAGATGCGCTACAGATGCTAGTTGCATTTGCAGTCACACAAATTGGATATGTCTTTAATAAAAATAAAACAATTTATTAGGTAACCATGGATAATAAAGCGCCAGCTACAGACAACCCAGTTGAATATATTCAACACCATCTAACACCGTTAGCTTCAGGTGAAGGCTTTTGGCGTATAAATATAGACACTATGTTTTTTAGCATCCTTTTAGCGAGTATTGTGATGTTCATAGCTTACAGGGTAGGCAAGACTGTATCAGCAGGCGCGCCAACTGGAATGCAAAATGTATTAGAGTCGCTTATGGACTTTGTTAACAGTCTAGTAAAAGAGGCTTTTCCGAAGCCAAATAAAATTGTAGGGCCAATTGGGTTAACAATTTTCGTTTGGGTACTTCTCATGAATGCTATGGATTTAATTCCTGTAGACTTGCTTCCTAAGCTAGCAGATATGGTAGGTATTCATTATCTTAAAGTTGTTCCTACCACTGATCCACACACCACTTTCGCTATGGCACTATCAATTTTCATTTTGTGTATTTATTACAATGTAAAAATAAAAGGGTTTGGCGGATACATGAAATCTTTCATGGTACATCCTTTTGGGATTTACTTAGCCCCTATTAATTTCGTTTTAACACTTGTAGAAGAATTAGCTAAACCACTTAGTTTAGCACTTAGACTTTTTGGGAATATGTTCACAGGCGAGTTAGTATTTCTACTGATAGCGCTGTTGCCATGGTACATCATCCCAATACCGGGAAGTTTGTGGGCAATATTTCATATACTTGTTATAACACTGCAAGCTTTCATATTTATGGTATTAACCATAATGTATATAAGCATGGCATCAGAGGAATCACATTAACTAAAAGAGAGGAAAAATAATGGAAACACTAACACCAGATATGATCACACAAATTTATTCATCAACAAGTTTGGGTGTGTCAATAATGTTAGCCGCAGCTGGATTAGGCTCTGCACTAGGCTGGGGCTTAATATGTATGAAGTATATTGAAGGCATAGCGCGACAACCTGAGATGTTACCCGCACTAAGAACACAAATGTTTATTACAGCAGGATTAATGGAATCATTTCCATTTATTGTATTAGCTTTTGCTATGTTCTTTGTATTTGCAAATCCATTCGTTGGAGCGGCTAAGGCAGCTCTGGGCGCTTAAGGAGAGAAACTTTAATGAATGTAACAGCAACACTATTCGGACAAATGATCACATTTATTGTGTTTGTTTGGTTTGTTAAAGCTTATCTATGGGAGCCTCTTACTGACGCAATGGAAAGCCGTACGAAGAAAATATCAGATGGGCTTGCTGCTGCCGAACAAGGTCAAAAGAAAATTGAACAAGCAACTATTGAGTTTTCTACACGTATAGATGAAGCTAAAACTAAGGCTTCAGGCATTATTAACAATGCAGAATCTAAATCTAAAAATATTGTGGAGGAGGCAAGAGCAACGGCCAAAGAGGAAGCTCAAAAAATAGCGAAGACATCCTCTCAGCAGCTTGAACAGGAAATTAACGCAGCTAGAGAGGCACTAAAAGCAGATGTGGCAGCATTGTCTCTTTTATGTGCAGAAAAAATTATCACAAAAGAAGTAGATAAAAATATGCATGATCAAATCATCAGCGAGGTGCTTGATAAGTGACCGATAGTGTTACATATTCTAGACCGTATGCTGAAGCTGCATATAAGATTGCAGTGGAAACTAATGAGCTTGATATGTGGACAGACAACCTCTCTATTCTGTCTCGTACTATTATTAGCGGAGATGTAAAAGCTATAATAGCAAGCCCAAAAATTGACCCAAACAAAACATTAGATTTCCTAAATAGTTTTCTTACAAAAGTGAACCCAATGTTTAGTAAATTTATTAGTATCATGATTGAAAATAAAAAAGTTTACTTCTTAGATGAGGTTTATCGTTTGTTTAGTGAAATGATACTTGATGAACAGAATACTACAATTGCTGAAGTTGAAACTGCCTATCCTCTTACTGACCATCAAAAAAACCTGTTAGTCAAAAACCTTGAAAAACAACATGATAAAAAAATCAAAATAGATGAAGTAATCAATAAAGAACTTTTAGCAGGCATTAAAATTAGCATTAATAATCAAGTTACAGACTACAGCGTAAGATATAAATTGAATTCAATGAAAGAACAAATCACAAACAACAGGTAAAAATAATGACAATTAATCCAACAGAAATAAGCGATATCATAAAAGACAAGATTAAGAATCTTGATATTAAAACGCAGTCTCATAATGAAGGTACAGTCGTATCTCTAACGGACGGCATAGCTAGAATTTATGGGATTACAGATGCGCTTCAGGGTGAAATGTTAGAATTCCCAAATAATATTTATGGACTCGCTCTTAATTTAGAGAGAGATTCTGTTGGTGCTGTGATTTTAGGTGACTACAAGTCAATTTCTGAGGGAGATATTGTTAAGTGTACTGGTAATATTCTTGAGGTACCTGTTGGAGACGAACTACTTGGCAGAGTTGTAAATTCACTTGGAGAACCTCTAGATAATAATGGTCCAATTACATCTGCAAATAAATCACCCATTGAAAAAATTGCGCCTGGTGTTATCGAGAGAAAATCAGTAGACCAGCCAGTTCAGACTGGACTTAAATCAATTGACGCGATGGTACCAATTGGTCGTGGACAACGTGAGCTCATTATCGGCGATAGACAAACAGGTAAAACAGCAGTCGCTATCGATGCAATCATCAATCAAAAAGATACAGGCGTTAAATGTATTTATGTAGCTATAGGACAAAAAGCATCATCAATAGCTGCTGTTGTAAGAAAACTTGAAGAACACGATGCTCTTAAACATACAATTATTGTAGCAGCTTCAGCATCTGACTCAGCTGCTATGCAATACATTGCCCCATATTCTGGTTGCGCGATGGGAGAATATTTCCGAGATTCAGGGGAAGATGCATTAATCGTTTATGATGACCTAACAAAACAAGCATGGGCATATAGACAAGTATCGCTGCTTCTTAAAAGACCTCCTGGTCGTGAAGCGTACCCAGGTGACGTCTTTTATTTACATTCAAGACTACTTGAAAGATCTGCGAGGATTAATGAGGAAGCTGTCAAGGACACAACCAATGGAAAAGTTAAAGGTCAAACAGGTTCATTAACAGCACTTCCCATCATTGAGACTCAAGCTGGTGACGTATCAGCGTTTGTGCCAACAAATGTTATTTCAATTACTGATGGACAAATCTTCTTAGAAACGGACTTGTTTAATGCAGGTATTAGACCAGCGATTAATGCTGGATTATCAGTGTCTCGTGTCGGTGGCGCTGCACAAACTAAGATTATTAAAAAACTAGGTGGAGGCGTAAGGTTGGCACTAGCACAATACAGAGAACTTGCTGCTTTCTCACAGTTTGCATCAGATTTAGACGAAGCTACTAGAAAACAATTAGAACGAGGCAAACGTGTAACAGAACTTATGAAGCAATCTCAGTATTCACCTTTATCTGTTGCTGACATGGCGATTTCATTATTTGCAGCCAACGAGGGCTTTCTAGATGAAGTGCCTTTAGATAAAGTCATAGCTTTTGAAAAAGCTCTACATGAATTTTCATCAGATAAGCACACTGATCTAGTAAATGAAATAAATACAAACTGTGACTACAACGACGAAGTTGCAGCAAAACTTAAATCACTAATGGAAGACTTTAAAGAAAAAGGAGTCTATTAATAATGTCAGGCAGCCAAGAGATAAGATCACAGATTGCGAGTATACAAAATACTCAGAAAATCACCAAGGCTATGGAAATGGTTGCTGCGAGCAAAATGAAGAAAGCACAAGATCAGATGTTAAAGGCTAGGCCTTATGCCGATAAAATTTCTAATGTAATTTCGCATCTTGCTCACGCACATCCAGAATACACCTCTGAATTTTTTGCTACCAGAGAAGTTAAAAAGAAAGGATATATAATTATTTCTTCTGACAGAGGTCTGTGTGGAGGATTAAATAATAATCTTTTTAAATTGGTTGTTGAGACAATCGAAGAGGATAATAAATCAGATATAAAACCAGCTTTTTCTCTTATTGGGAGCAAAGCCACTTCTTTCTTTCAAAGAATGGGCGGGGATGTAATGGCACAAACTGCTCAGCTAGGTGACAAACCACAAATTGAACAAGTGCTTGGACTAATAAAAAGCACTATTGATAGTTTTATAAGCGGGGAGATTGATCAAGTATATCTTGTTTATAATAAGTTTCTCAATACCGTTAGCCAAGAACCAATATTACAAAAAGTTTTGCCCATTCAAGCCGAAGATAAAGATGATAACTATGATCATTATTGGGATTATCTCTATGAGCCTGATGCAGAAACAGTCTTGGAATCATTATTTACACGTTACATCGAATCATTAGTTTATAGAGGGCTAGTTGAAAATCTTGCATGCGAACAAGCATCTAGAATGGTAGCTATGAAAGCAGCTTCGGATAACGCAACGGATTTAACAGCAGAATTACAATTAATATATAACAAAAATAGACAAGCCGCGATAACACAAGAAATTTCAGAGATTATCTCTGGCGCAGCAGCATTATAAGATAGGAGAAAAAAATGGAAGCAGGTAAAGTTGTAGAAATTATTGGAGCTGTAATTGATGTACAGTTTTCGAGAAACTCTATGCCAAAAATATTTGATGCGCTCAAAGTAGATGAGAGCGCTCTTACTCTTGAAGTACAGCAACAAATTGGAGACGGCATTGTTAGAACAATAGCGATGGGATCTACTGATGGATTAAAACGAGGTTTATCTGTAAATAATACTGGTGCACCCATTAATGTCCCTGTTGGTGAAAAAACATTAGGAAGAATTATGAATGTACTTGGTGAACCTGTAGATAACGCAGGAGATATAAAAGCAGAAAAAACAATGCCTATTCACAGAGCGGCTCCTACGTTCTCTGAACAAGCATCTGAAATCGAAATTCTAGAGACAGGTATTAAGGTCGTAGATTTAATTTGTCCATTCGCAAAAGGATCTAAGGTTGGCTTATTTGGTGGTGCTGGTGTTGGGAAAACTGTAATTCTTATGGAGTTGATTCGTAACATTGCTGCAGAACATAGCGGGTCTTCTGTATTTGCTGGTGTTGGTGAGAGGACACGTGAAGGAAATGACTTCTTCCATGAAATGACAGACGCGAAAGTAATTGATAAGGTAGCGCTGGTATATGGACAAATGAATGAACCACCAGGCAACAGATTACGTGTTGCACTAACGGGCCTTACAATGGCAGAACATTTCAGAGATGAAGGTGGAGATACTTTATTATTTGTAGATAACATCTATCGTTATACCTTAGCTGGAACAGAAGTGTCGGCTTTGCTTGGACGAATGCCATCAGCCGTTGGATATCAACCAACTCTTGCTGAGGAAATGGGCGTACTTCAAGAACGTATCACATCAACTAAATCGGGTTCTATTACATCTATTCAGGCGGTCTATGTGCCTGCAGATGATTTGACTGACCCGAGCCCTGCGACAACTTTTGCTCACTTAGACGCAACAGTTGTTCTGTCTCGTAACATTGCAGAGCTAGGAATTTATCCTGCTGTGGATCCTCTTGATTCAACAAGTAGACAGCTTGACCCATTAATAATCGGTCAAGAACATTATGATACAACTAGAGCAGTTCAGGGTGTCTTGCAAAAGTACAAAGAACTTAAAGATATCATTGCCATTCTTGGCATGGATGAGTTATCAGAAGAAGATAAGCTTGCTGTAAACAGAGCACGTAAAATACAAAGATATTTATCACAACCATTTTATGTTGCTGAAACATTTACAGGTACACCAGGTAAGTATGTATCACTCAAAGATACAATTAAAGGTTTCCAAGCAATCGTTAATGGTGATTACGATCATCTCCCGGAACAAGCCTTCTACATGATCGGCGAAATCTCAGAAGCAGAAAAAAGAGCAGAAGAAATTAAATAATGCCAGATAAAATAAAGCTTGATATTGTTAGTGCAGAGGAAGAAATTTTCTCTCAAGATGTTGAGATGGTTTATGCTCCTGCAGAAATGGGAGAAGTTGGTATATCACCCAAACACACACCCCTAATTACAAAACTCAAGGCTGGGGATGTGCGTGCTCAAATTAACAAAGATGAAATGAAGACCTTTTATGTAAGTGGTGGTATATTGGAAATACAACCTAATGAGGTAACAATTTTGTCTGATACTGCATTAAGAGAAGATGATTTGGATGAAGAAAGAGCTTTGGAAGCTGAGAAATTAGCTCAAGAAGCAATGAAAAATAGTGCTAACGAAGTTGACGCTACTAAAGCTAAATCTGAATTATTACAGGCAGCTGCTCAATTGCGTCTCATTAAAAAACTGAGAAGTAATAGTAAAAAATAAGCAAGGGGTAGCTTGTATGTTCACATCTTTAATTCTTGGTGCTGGAAAAAGCACTCGGATGAAAGCTAATAAATCTAAATTGCTTTTCAATATTGCCGGAAAGCCAGTCATCAACCATATAATATCTTCGCTCAAAGAAGCTAAAGCTAAAGATAATCTTTGTGTTATTAATAAAAACTCTGGTGAGATAAAAAAAATACTAGATTCAGAAAAGGTTAGCCATGTTTATCAGACAGTTTTGAACGGAACTGCTGGTGCGGTTAAAGCAGCTCTTAAGAAAAAACCAGTATCAAATAATAAACTACTTATTCTTTGCGGAGATATACCCTTTATCAAAAGTACTTCTATAAAAAGAATCATCAATAAACTAAAAACCTATGATGCTGTCGTTGGTACGGTTGAAATAGATAGCCCTAAAGGTTACGGAAGAATTATAAGAGATAATAATAAGTTTAAATCGATAATTGAAGAAAAAGAAACTACTGCGTTACAAAGACAAATTAAAGAAGTTAATACGGGCATTATTGCAATACACGAAAAAGTATTGCGCGAGTATATCTCTCAAATTAAAAATAATAATCAAAAAAAAGAATATTACCTTACAGATATTATAAAAATACTTATTGATAATAATAAAAAAGTTAGTACTTTCAAATTTACGGATGAGTTAGAAGTAACTGGTGTTAATTCTAAAATTGATCTTGTAAATCTTGAACAACAGTACCTAAGACAAAAAGCAGAAAATCTTTTAGAATCAGGAACTCTCATAAGAGACCCAGCACGTACAGACATAAGAGGTAACTTACGTGTAAGCAAAAATGTTGAAATAGATATTAACTGTGTTTTTGAAGATGATGTTTCTATAGGGGAGAATTCCATTATTGGCCATAACTGTTTTCTAAACAGATGCAAGATTGGCAAAAATGTTTATATCAAACCTAATACGATAATATTCGGTGCAACCATTGGAGATAGCTGTACCGTAGGGCCTTTTGCTAGGATTAGACCAGGTACTAAAGTTCTCGAATCATGTAATATTGGTAATTTTGTAGAAATTAAAAATTCACTTATTGGTCAAGGAACAAAGGTAAATCATCTTAGTTACGTAGGTGACGCAACATTAGGTAAGAATGTGAATATTGGTGCTGGAGCTATTACTTGTAACTATGATGGAGTTAATAAGCATAAAACTATTGTAAAAGACAATTCCTTCATTGGTTCGGGCTCAATGCTTGTTGCACCTGTCATTATTGGCCAAGGTTCATTTATAGCAGCAGGGTCAACAATCACAAAAGACACGGCTGGCTCTGGTCATCTAACAATTGCAAGAAGCAAACAAATGACAATTAGGAATTGGAAATCTAGAACAAATAAAGTAGTAAAGAAAAAATAATGTGTGGAATATTTGGAATTGCTTCAACCAAAAGCACTAGAAATAAACTATATCAGGGTCTTATGAAGCTAGAGTACAGAGGATATGACTCATCTGGGATTTCTGGATCTGATATTTCATCAAAACTAACTACAATCAAAGCCACAGGCCCTATAAAGAATCTTAGAACAAAGCTAACATCATTAACTAGAATTACAACTGGCATAGCGCATACACGATGGGCAACACATGGTGAGGCAATTTTGAAAAACACCCACCCACATTTATCAGAAAATATAAGCATTGTTCATAACGGTATTATTGAAAATTATATTGAATTAAAATCTTTGCTTAAGAAAAAAAGATATTCATTTAAAAGTGATACAGATTCAGAGGTTATATCGCACCTTATTCATATGAATTATAAAAAAACTAAAAACATGGAATCGTCTATTATTTCGACAACGAAAATTTTGAAAGGAAGTTATGCGATAGGATGTATGAATACTAACTACCCAAACACAATATTTGCTGCATGCAAAGGAAGCCCGCTCATCATAGGCAAAGGTGTAAATGAAAACTTTATAGCATCTGATATCACGCCCATACTTTCTGATACAAAACATTACATTCCATTGGATGACAATGAATTTGCTAAGATAACACCTTCAAAAGTATCAATTTTTAATGCTAATAAAAAAATAATCATCAAGAAGGTTAAAACGTCCAAAATGAATTCAGAACAGTCATCTCTTTCTGGGCATAAGCATTTTATGCACAAAGAGATATATGAGCAGAAACCTATTCTAAAAGAAATGACAAGTCGCTATGTGGGCACTAATAAAATATTACCAAATATCTTTGGACCGGGTACAGATAAAATTCTTGAAAATATCGATCATATTCATTTTGTTGCTTGTGGCACCAGTTATCATGCATCTTTAGTAGCCAAAGACTGGATAGAAGAATATACAACTATTACTTGTACAGCGGAGGTTGCCAGTGAGTATAAGTATAAAAAAATTAATGTCCTGCCTAAAACTTTATTCGTGAGCATTTCACAATCAGGTGAAACAGCTGATACAATTTCATCTTTGAAAAAAGCACTAAAGCTTAAGTATTCAAACACATTGGCAATATGCAATGTAGCAGAAAGCACATTAACTCGCCTATCAAAACTTGTGTTTTTGATGAATGCTGGCCCTGAAATAAGTGTAGCTTCAACCAAAGCATTTACATCACAATTATTTACTCTCTTATTACTTACTATCGTTATCTCAAGAAAATTTGGAAACATAGAAAATCGTATGGTCAAAGACATTTACAAAATCAGCGAAATAATAGATAGCCTTTACAAACTAGAAACGGATATTAAAAAAATCTCAACAAAGTTTAAAAATAAAGAGCACACTATATTTCTGGGCAAAGGCACTTCGTATCCTATAGCTTTGGAAGCGGCTCTTAAATTAAAAGAAATATCTTACATACACGCATCG
Source organism: uncultured Gammaproteobacteria bacterium (assembly GCA_902605525.1). GTDB lineage: Bacteria > Pseudomonadota > Gammaproteobacteria > CACLCV01. Next base: position 14,653 of record CACLCV010000003.1, on the reverse strand, counting down.
GCTTACCATTCAGGAGAACTTAAGCATGGGCCGTTAGCGCTTGTAGATAAAAAAATGCCTGTTGTGTGTTTTCTGCCAGACAATCACTTAGCGAGACTTGTGTTATCAAATCTAGCTGAAGTAGAAGCAAGGCAAGGCCAAACATTTATTTTCACTAATAAGAAAATTCCTAAGAAAAATAACAAAGTAGAAATCATCAAGATGCCAGACTGTCCTGATTTAATTGCGCCAATCTTATATATTATACCAGCACAACTCCTGAGCTATCATGTAGCGCTCAGGAAAAAAACTGATGTAGACAAACCTAGAAACCTCGCAAAATCAGTCACCGTGGAATGAGTTAGAATCTCCTTAACATCATGGTATATTTAAATAATGAGTAATAGAAAATTTCTTATTATTTTTCTGATGGTAGTACCTATGAATTTATATGCATATTGTTCTGAACCTTCTGCCCCATATTCGAAACCATCTAAACCCTCAGTTCCTTATTGTGTAAATGAATACTCAAATACACATACTTGTGATGACTGGGAAATTCGGTCTTATAATAATGATATAGATTCATATAGATATGAAGTAGAAAGTTATATAGATCAACTTCAGCAATATGTTAATGATGCTTCAGATTATGCCAATTGTGAGATAAGGAACCTTGACTAACCTAGTTGACATTCAGACTGATGAGCACCATGCCTGATCAAAACAAATCAGTCACAGTGGAATAGTCTTGATTGGAAACTAAGTTTATTTGAACTATAGTTAAATATCTATATAACTAAGTTGGCGAGGTTTGATTATGATAGTGTTTAAAAAACTTTCTTTATTCTTATTTGCAAGCATCACAATTACATCATGCGGCATGTTTGATACGACTGTAAAAATATATGGCGCATATGAATACAACTGTTCTACGGGGGAACTAAGAGTCTTGAATTCGGATGACCCAATTTTGCCTTTTTTGAAGAAAAAGTCATGGTATAACCAAGAAGAATTTCATGAAGCACATGTTGAACACGCGCTAGAGCCTTATGAGGACATGCCAATGAGTGATAGCACTCTGTCAAAAATTAGTCCTACTCTTGAACTGAGTAACAGTATGTTTAATGAATTAAAGATGTATGTAGATTGTGAGAATCCAAAAGACATTATGTTTTAACAGCTATGAAGAAGAATATTTCTAATAACAAAAGAAAAGAATTAAAGAAAAAAGCCTATGCATTAAAGCCAATTATTATGATTGGTCAAAATGGTCTTACTGATGCAGTTATTAATGAGATTGATATTGCACTTAATGCCCATGAGCTAATCAAAGTTCGCGCGAAAGGTTCTGATAAAGATGAACGCACTGAATACTGTTTAAAGATTAGAGAAAAACTTAATGCTGATATAATTCATCGCATAGGTTTTATAACTGTACTTTATAGACCAGCTCCCGAAGCTTCATAAGAAGTATTAAATTTAAAGTAAATTAATACTTAACTGTATCAGAGAAGATTGGTAGAGATATAAATATTAATAATTTTAAGAAATACTAATTCGTGATAATGGCATTTCTTTTAGTTCTCCATTTTCTTTTTGAACTAGAAATGAATTCTTGCCATCCATAAACGATATAGCTTTGTAGAATTCATCATTTTTTACATGCAGTGCACATCCGCCATCTATTGCATAACAATCTCTTAATAGATCCTCATCAATAAATTGTGATAAAGATGGTTTTCTCTCAGCTTCTTCATCATAGTGAGGACAACAATTACCTTTTGTAAAACTTAAACATTCCATTATATTTAATTTATTTGCCCAAGAGTCTGTAACTCCTTTTTCAAACCAGCATATCGCACCAGCACTTACTCCACTCATTATAGTGCCTTCCATATATGCCTCTTTTAAAATGATATCTAAGCCCCAATCCTTCCATACTGACAACATACTTTTCGTATTACCTCCGCCAACAAAAATGATATCTTGATTTTTAATCAACTCTTCTAAGTTGGGTGTTCTTTTAAAAAAATCTAAATGAGTTGGATTACAATTTAATTTGTTTAGCGTTTCGTAATAACTCACTTTATATGAGTCACTATCCCCTGTTGCTGTAGGTATAAAACATATATTAGGTTTTTCTTTATCTGATTGTTGTAATATATATTGTTCAATTGTACCAACTCCTGGGTGTCTCCCAAAACCTCCACCACCAATAGCAATTATTTGTCTATCCATTTTGTTTCTTTATATTTTGAATTATTCTCGAATCATTTTAAAAAAAATTAGTAATTATTATATAATAACTTGCATTAATAAGGAGAAAAGAATGCTAAATGTATATTTATCTGGAGAGATACACACAGACTGGAGAGATGAAATTATTGGCCAGTGTAAGCAAGAGGGCTTAGATATTAATTTTACATCACCTGTTACGAATCATGAATTATCAGATAACTGTGGAGTTGAAATACTTGGTGCAGAAGAAAATAATTTCTGGAAAGACAATAAGGGAGCTAACATAAATTCTATAAGGACTAAAAAATCTATAGAAGGTAGCGATGTAGTTATTGTAAAGTTTGGTGAAAAGTATAAACAATGGAATGCAGCATTTGACGCTGGCTATGCATCAGCTTTAAACAAATCAATTATAGTTATACATAGTGATGATCATCAGCATCCTTTGAAAGAAGTTGATGCAGCTGCATGTGCAGTTACTAAAGACCAAAATCAGGCTGTTAAGATACTAAAATATATTCTAGAAGGAACGCTTTAATTCTAATTTGACGTGACAAATAAAAAAATAAAACTTACTGATAAAGAGATAGGAGAAATTATTTATATGGCCCTGTCTGATGATGTAAGTTTTGACAGCATTAAAGATTTGTATGGAATAGACAGCGATATGATAAAAAGAATCATGAAACAAAATATTTCCTTTGGAGCTTATAAAAAATGGAGAGAGCGAGTAAAGGTCTTTTCGCAAAGAAGAGAGCATTATAAATAAATGGCTGAAAATAAAATCATTGTTAAACAGTCTTCGTCTATCTATGGCTCTTTAAGTATTATTTTTGGATTCATTGGGGTGTTTATCCTTTCTCCATTATTTAGCCCACTTGCCCTTATCTTAGGATTACTCGCATGTTTACAAAAAGAGTATGCAGCTGGTCTTATTGGAATATTTTTTGGTGTGATAGGTATTCTCACCTCACCAATATTATTAGCACTATTAAGTATGCCAACGGTAACAATTCATCAATATCATGGTGTTTCTATCTGATTTGCACCAAATTCATGCAACATTTTTCAATTTAGATATTTTAAAAACCTTACTTTTTGTTTAGAATGATTACTATTATTAATATTAATAAAACAAGGAGTGAATTATGAGGAATATTATGTCTTATGTATTCTCATTATTATTCGTAGTTTCCATGCCATCAATTGCGTTAGCTGGAGATCTACAGGCGAATGATTTTGTGGGGGTTACATTCTGGATAATTTCAATTTCCATGGTTGCAGCTACAGTGTTCTTTTATGCAGAAAGATCACGAGTTTCAGCTAAATGGCAGACATCATTATCTGTAATATCATTGGTTACACTTATTGCTGCAGTACATTATTTCTATATGAGAGATGTATGGGTAAGCACAGGAGAATCACCAACAGTATTTAGATATATTGATTGGATATTAACTGTCCCACTACAAATGATTGAATTCTACTTAATACTTGCAGCTGTAACTACAGTTAGCGTAGGTGTATTCAACAGACTGTTAGTAGGAACACTAGTCATGCTTATAGGTGGATATTTAGGTGAAGCGGGGGTTATCAACGCTATGCTTGGATTCATCATTGGGATGGCGGGCTGGATATACATTCTATATGAAATATTTATGGGTGAAGCATCACAAAAAAGTATTTCATGCGGAAGCGTAGGTGCACAAATGGCATTCAGCGCGTGTCGTATGGTTGTATTAGTTGGTTGGGCGATCTATCCTCTTGGATACCTATTCGGATATCTAATGGGCGCAGTAGATGCAGCCAGCCTAAACTTAGTATACAACTTAGCTGATTTTGTAAACAAAATCGCATTTGGTGTATTTATCTGGGCAGCTGCGGTAGCAGATTCTCAAGAAACAGCTTAAAAATAAAACTACAAATATGTACAGGGAGCGCTTGCGCTCCCTGTATAATATCTAAATGAAAAAAGCAATTGTTATAGGCTCAGGCTTTGGCGGACTTGCTATTGCCTGTAGACTGAGGGCAATAGAGTACGAAGTCACTGTACTAGAGAAGCAAACAAATCTAGGAGGTAGAGCTAGAACGCTTAGCCATAATGGTTTTAATTATGATGCAGGCCCTACTGTTATAACTGCACCCTATCTCATTAATGAGCTATATGAACTGCTAGGTGAAAATTCTAGGGACTACTTTAATCTCCTGAAGGTTGAACCCTTCTATAGATTTTTATTTCATGATGACACTTACTTTGATTATGGGTCATCATTAAAAAGAATGCTTAGTGAAATTGGGACTAAGTATTCAAAAGAGGATGCACATGGCTATATTAAACTTCTTAAACATTCAAAAAGAATATTTAATACTGCCTACCTTAAATTATCTGACTATCCATTTGAATCTCTTAATAGCATGACCCCGTACATACCAGAACTATTTAAGATACAATTTTATAAATCAGTACACTCATCTGTAAAAAAGTTTCTAGATAATCCTAATCTTATTAAAGCTTTAAGTATGCATCCACTTTTAGTTGGAGGTAATCCTTATACAACAACATCAATATACCTTCTAATTCAATATCTTGAGTGGAAGTGGGGAGTGTACTATGCGGAGGGTGGGACTCGCTCGATTGTGAATGGTTTTGAGAAATTGTTTAGAAAAAAAGATATTAATTTTGAAACTAATTGTGAAGTGTTAAATATAGAGCAGCATAATAATAATATCAAAAAAGTTATTACTAATAAGAGAACTTTTCAAGCAGATTTAGTTGTCAGTAATGCTGATCCGTCCTATTTTTATCAGTCAATCTTAAAAAGAGCTCCAAAAAAACTATTTAACAAACCATTTATGTTGAAGCATTCTATGGGGTTATTTGTTTTATATTTCTCAACTAAAAAACAATATGATGATGTGAAGCACCATACAATAATATTTAACGAGAGACATAAGGATTTGCTAGATGACATCTTTGATAGAAAAGTTTACATAACTGATCCAAGTTTATATCTTCATAGGCCTGCTGCAACTGATAAAAAAAATATACAAAATGATTCTGATTCCTTTTATGTCTTAGCTCCGGTTGCTAATAACGAGAGCGCAATTAATTGGAATGAAAAAGGTGACGAGTTCTCTGAGCACATAATAAGTATATTGTCTGATAAAATACTACCTAATTTAAAAGAAAATATTATTGATAAGTTCTTTGTTACACCTGATTACTTTGAGTTTAACTTAAATTCATTTAAAGGTAGTGGTTTTGGTATACAGCCAATATTTAGACAATCTGCATATTTTAGATACTCTAATAAATCTAATGAACTTGATAATCTTTATTTTGTTGGGGCCGGTAGTCATCCTGGAGCTGGCGTACCTGGGGTAATCTCATCTGCAAAAGTTACAGAAAAGCTTATACTTAAGTATCATGGCTGAGTCTAGTAACCATATTCTTAAACAAAATAGTAAGACATTTCATATTGCATCTTTATTTCTTCCAAAAAATATTAAAAAGAAAGTCTTATCTGTATATGCATTCTGCAGACTATATGATGATAATGTAGATCACAAGCGTTCTGTCAATACATCAGAATTAGAAGAAAAGATCATGAGCTTTGGCATTGATAAGAGGGTTATAGCCCAACTTAAAGAAGGTATTGATTCAGACATGTATTCAAATAGGATTTCCTCTATGGAGGACCTATTAAATTACTGCTATAAAGTAGCAGGGTGTGTGGGCATTATGATGTGTGATGTGCTTAACATAACTGACAGACGAGCTAAGTATCATGCTATAGATTTAGGTATTGCAATGCAGATTACAAATATATGTAGAGATATTAAAGAAGATTTTTCTATGAGCAGAATCTATCTTCCCAAAGACAAAATTACTAAAAGTGAAATGGTAAGTAGAAAGAATAATAAACTTTTTAAAACTACCTGTGAACTAATTGCACTATCAAATAGATATTATGAAAGCGCACTAGAGGGAATAAAATATATACCATTAAACACGAGGTTTTCTATTTTATTCGCACTGATGTTGTATCAACAAATTGGTTTCAAAATTAAAAATAATGAAGAAAGTTTCATAATTAAAAAACCAAATACGACTAAGATAGATAAATTTTTAGTATTCATAAAAACTGTATTTATCTTCATATGTAGATACCTATCATGTTCACCCAAAGTCCATAATCAGTCTCTACATTCATCATTACAAGGTTTACCAAACACCCATGAAAGATTATGACATAGTAATAGTGGGCGCAGGTTGCTCAGGACTTAGTCTTGCTTATAGACTAATTAATAGTTCTTATAGTGTATGTCTGATTGAAAATAAGCCTATTACAAATAGAATAAGAAAAACATGGTCATATTGGGATGCTTATGAGCATCCATTTCAACATTTAAATAAATACATTAATAAAAAATTATCTATTCATAATAATAAATCAACTTCAATACTAGATTGTTCTGAACAGAACTACTGTAGTATTGATTCTTATGACTTCGATAAATATGTTCTCAATAATATTGATGAATGCACTAATGTGGAAATAATGTTTGATACAGAAATAGAAGAAATTATTACAACACACGAGCGTTATAAAATTAATCTCAATAAAGGATCAATAAATGCCAAATATGTTTTTGACAGTAGACCAAATAGTCAGGCAATCGAAATGAAGCAAATATTTAAAGGATTATTCATCAAATTCGATAAAGAAATAAAAAACTTCAATACTCAACTCATGGATTTTACGGAGAAAAACGAATTCCACTTTTTTTATTGCTTACCTATGGGGGATGACACGTACTTGTTCGAATCAACTTACTACACATCACTTAGAAAAGATAAAAATGAGATGTCAGATGAAGTTCATGAGTATATTAAAAAAAGATATGGGGATGAATACTCAGTTATGAGAGAAGAATATGGTGAAATTCCATTAACTACAAATATTAAAATAAATAAAAAAAATTCAAATTATTTAAATATCGGAATCCCCTCCGGCTCTACGAGAGCATCAACAGGGTATACATTTCTAAACATCCAGAAACAAGCAGATGAATATATAAAAAAATTAGATGGAGATACTTATATTGAATTTCCAAGTACATTTAAAAGCAGAGTTTTAAGAAAAATGGACAATGTGCTTTTGCAAATAATAAAAGATCATCCTAATGCCAGTAAAAATATTCTCTATAGAATGTTTGAATGTAATGACAGCAAAAGAGTCATTAGATTTTTATCGGATAAGCCAACTCTAGTCGACATACTAATAATCGTTTGGAATATGCCTAAATTAATATTTATAAAATATGCTATTAAATCATTTACAACAAGAAGTATATAAAAAATATCAACTGATATTATTAATGAACCTAAGCATAATTAGTTTGTTACTTATGATTATTGAACCAACAATTCTTAATATAAATAATCAACTAATACTTCTGCTCACAACTGTTACCATAATAGGTATACCTCATGGTTATTTTGATTTCTTAATTGCAAAAAAACTGTTTAATCAGTATAACAATTGGCTTGCTATATTTATCTCTACATATACATCTTTATCGTTGGTTTACCTTATGGTTTGGCTTACATCTCCTGTTGCTGCGCTGACTATATTCTTGATTATGTCTATTTATCATTTTGGTATAGAAGAGACAGAGGGTATAAAAAACAATAATATTTTATTGATATTGTATCTAGGAAGCGTTCCTATTATTGTTCCAATCTTATTTCATACTAACGAGGTGTATTATTTTTTTGATATACTACTAAATCAAACAATTTCGTATCAAAATAACTTCGACTTAATAAAATATGTATATTGTTTTGGACTCGTCAGTCTATTATTTCTGAAGGTTAAAAAATTACTCCCACTATATGGGCTATTACTTATCAATTTCATATTTTTACCACCATTAATGTCCTTCATACTTTATTTTTGTTTCCACCACTCTATTAGGCATTACTTACACGCAATGGGAGATAGTAATATTTTTTCAAGCCAGATTAATGTTATGAAGTTTGCAACTATCTTTCTAGCGCTCACAGTTGTTTTTACTACTGCAGTTTTAGGATACATGACAGAGTTTTCAAATTTGACGTTTGAAAAAATAATTATTAAGTATATTTTTATCACACTAGCTTGCCTAACTCTGCCTCATCTACTATTGAATATCATTTATGAAAATAAGCTTAGTTATAAGTAATACTAAATTAGATTATTCTAATATTATTATCATTGTTGATTTTATTTTTTAAAAGAAGATACTCTGATTAGAGGGGTTTGAAATGGTTATATCAATTATAGCGTTTGTGCTTTTAATGTGGCTATTTTGTTGTGGCTTTAAAAGTTAAAAATAAATAATTCTATAAGGAAAGTAGTCTTTAATATGAGCGTATCTGATGTTTATAAATCCAAAGATTGGGTCAAAGATAAAGCATTAATAAATAAAGATGATTATAAAAAACTTTATAATCAATCCATAACAGATCCATTATTCTTTTGGGGTGAACAAGGCAAGCGACTCGACTGGTATACGCCTTATACAAAAATTAGAGACTATTCGTATGATATAAACAATCTCTACATTAAATGGTATGAAGATGGCGTATTGAATGTATCTTATAACTGTATTGATCGCCATATTGAAAAATCAGGTGATAAAGTTGCAATACTTTGGGAAGGGGATGATCCAGCAGATACTAAAAAAATTACTTATAAAGAACTTTTAATAGAAGTATGTAGATTTTCAAATGGATTAAAGTCACTAGGTATAAACAAAGGCGATAGAGTTACTATTTATATGCCAATGATTCCTGAAGCTGCAGTTGCTATGCTTGCTTGTACTAGGATAGGCGCGATTCATTCCGTTGTTTTTGGAGGATTTTCTCCTGAAGCATTGGCGGGTAGGTTAGAAGATTGCAATTCTAAATTTATAATTACCTCCGATGAAGGTGTTCGAGGAGGCAAAATCATTCCATTAAAATGCAATGTTGATATGGCTATCTCGAAAGTTAAAGATTTTGAAAAATGTATAGTTGTGAAAAGAACAGGAAATGATGTTCCATGGAATGATAAATATGATCATTGGTATCATGATCTAATTAATAACTCTTCTGATACATTTGAACCAGAAAAAATGTCGGCAGAAGACCCAATGTTTATTTTATATACATCTGGATCAACCGGGAAACCTAAAGGTGTTCTTCATACTACTGGAGGATATTTAGTTTATGCGTCATTAACTCACCAATATGTTTTTGACTATCATGATGATGATATATATTGGTGTACTGCTGATGTAGGTTGGGTGACTGGGCACTCTTACATTATCTATGGCCCTTTGTGTAATGGGGCGACCACAGTTATGTTTGAGGGAGTTCCTAATTATCCAACAGCCAGTAGATTCTGGGAAATTGTGGATAAACATAAAATTAATATTTTATATACTGCACCTACGGCTATTCGCGCTCTAATGTCTGAAGGAAATAAGTACCTAGAAAATACATCTAGAAAATCACTTCGAATTTTAGGAAGCGTCGGAGAACCAATAAATCCAGAGGCATGGCGATGGTACTACGAAGCCGCAGGGAATTCTCAATGCTCCATCGTCGATACTTGGTGGCAAACAGAAACCGGAGGGATATTGATCACTCCACTAGTTGGAGCAATTGACATGAAACCTGGATCTGCCACTCTACCTTTCTTTGGAATAAAGCCATCAATTGTTGACAAGGATAATCAAGAAATAGAGGGTCCAGGAGAGGGAAGTCTTTGTATTGACGCTTCATGGCCCGGTCAAATGAGAACCGTATATGGCGATCATGACAGATTCATTGACACCTACTTTAAACAGTATTCAGGGAGATACTTTTCTGGTGATGGCTGTAGGAGAGACGAAGATGGTTATTACTGGATTACTGGAAGGATGGATGATGTAATAAATGTATCAGGTCATCGTCTGGGAACTGCCGAAGTAGAATCCGCACTTGTTCTCCATCAGGATGTTTCAGAAGCAGCTGTAGTTGGATATCCTCATGACATAAAAGGACAGGGATTATATGCATTCGTGACTTTGAATAAAGGAACGGAACAAAACGAGCAATTAGAAAATGATTTATTAGCATGGGTCAAAAAAGAAATTGGCTCAATTGCGAAACCTGATTTTATACAATTTACAAATGGATTACCAAAGACTAGGTCTGGTAAAATTATGAGAAGAATATTAAGGAAAATATCTACAAATGATTATACTAACTTAGGTGATACATCAACGCTAGCAGACCCCGGTGTAGTTGATGAACTAATAGATAATAGGAAGAATATATAGTGGTTGATATAGTAAAAAAAAGAGTTATTGATTGGGATAATCAATTACGCAAAGAAAAGCATTTCAATGAAAAATTCGGAACTAATTTAACTCCCAGTGAAGTTAAGGAGTTAACAGGTTCTTTCAGAAGACTTACTGAAAAAAGCAAGAGTAAAATTGGCGATGGAACATTAGAGCAATCTGAAGAATTCTATTTATCTCTTGATTTAATGAAACAGAATCAATATTCACATATTTGTAAAAATAGAAGCGCGGCATTCTATAAGATAGGCGATGAGCCTGATTCAGATAAGGATAATTCTGAGTATCAGGAAGTATTCAGGAAATGGGATCAAGAGCTCAAGGACTTCAAACATAAAAACGATTGGGTTAAATTTAATAAATAGTTATGTGTGGGCGCTTCACTTTAACAAATAAAGATAAAGTCAAAAAAAGATTTGATATCGATTTAGACGAAAACTTTAATATTTGTCCAAGTACAGAAATTCTAGTCCTCACCAATAAATTAGAGAATATAAAATGGGGTTACTCTCCTCATTGGGCAAAATCTCCAATGAATCTTATCAATGCACGATATGAGACTATTCATGAAAAGCCATCATTTAAAGATGCTAAGCGTTGTGTGTTTATTATGGATGGGTGGTATGAGTGGAAAAGATATTTTGATTGGAAAAGAAGGGAGAACATCAAAGACCCCTACTATCATCACCTCAATAGCGACCTCATATATACTGCAGGGTTATATAATGATAGTGGTTGTGTTTGTGTAACAAAAGAGTCTGTGAAGCCAATTTCTGAAATACACAACAGACAACCCCTTCTACTTGAAGAAGAACAAATAGAAAAGTGGTTGGTAGGTGATCATATACTTAAAGATTATGTTTCAGGCAAAATACAGATACATAAGGTTTCAACATACGTCAATTCACCAAGAAATAATGACTACAAATGTATTCAGCCTATATAGAAATATTATTTAAAAACTTTGAAAAGAAGAATAATAATATAGATGCTATAACATCATAAAGAGGCTGAGCTTCTGGGTAGCCATAGTTCCATAAAACTATGAGCAAGACCCAAATTATAAATACCAACATTTATTGAATTTTATCTAGTAGGACCGATTTTTTGCTATTGAACTCTTCGTTAGTAATTATTCCACGTTCTTTGAGGTCTGCGAGTTTCTCAATTTGCGATAATGTCTCATCAATGCCACTATATCTTGGTTTATCATTGTTTGATGAACCCATAAAATCAAGATCATCATTAATTAACCTATGAATAAAAGAATTTTCTTTATCTTGTTGTGATTGTTTAGTATGCCCTATCTTATTATGTGGACCGGGCCTCACTTTATCCTCAGCAAAGTTTTGTACACTAAAAATCAAGAAAACTAAAGGTATGAAATATTTCATAGGGCCATTATAGTATTTATTTTTTACAAAATCATTCAATCGATAAATTTTTGCTAAAGAACTCACTAACCTCTTTTAATGCTTTTTGAGTTGCCTTATGGTTATATTTAACCGTAACGCCTTTAAATGAACATTTATCAAGAAAATATTCACTTATCTTAGGAGTATTTATTACAACACCTTTCATATTTTCAATTTCACCAGTTTTAGTTATGGTCAGTGTACAATCATCATTAATTATTTTTAAATTAGGAAGTTCATCAAAAGTCATCCCAAAATACAAAAATGGGTTATCAAAACCATGTCTAGCATTTTCCATTGATATAAACTTAATCTTATTATCATCTCTAAAAAACTTAGTATAAATATTTCTACATGCAGCTTCTGGAGTGAGGTCATCATCTGCACCAGTAATCATCAATAAGGGTGTCTCTGTTAAGCTATCACTAGGAAATGTAAAGCCACAGTATGGATATAATGCTATTGCTGCTTTAAATCTTTCCTTGGTTGGCAGTAAATCATTTACAAATTTAAAATGTGAAAGAATTGGGCCAACACCACCTTGTGACCATCCCAGGTATCCAACATTATTTATTTTTTCATCTGTTTTTAAAATATCGAGTGCTGCATATGCATCATTCATAAATGTTAGACCAGACACTTTCGAAAATGTCTTATCATATTTTATTTTTCTGGCTGCGTAATGATCTAATTGAAATACAACTAACCCCATCTCTGTAAGAAGATCAACATATTTATCATGATACCTTCTCTTGCCGCCAGAACCATGAGTCATAATAATTGCATCGTAAGTATTTTTTTTAATATCTGGGAAAAAAAGCTTTCCATTGATAACAAGCTTCTTTTTACCGGAATAGTCCAAGTCATAACTGTCTACTGACTCAAAACATATCAGTATATCTGATGTAGCATTAATTGAAGATTTAGGCTCTTGATTCTCACAAGGATCTTTTTTAGTTCTTGAGCAAGACGATATGATTACAGCTATCAGCAAAAACAAAAGGAAGCTTCTATACATAAGACTATTTAGCTTCTGAAATTTTGTTTTTAATATCCTCTACAACAGCAAGAATTTGATTATCTTTGCTATATGGATCTGGTAATAAACTATTAGGCTTATCTATTTCCTCAAACTCAATTTTGACGTCAGGCTCAATGCCATTGCCATGAATATGTCTGTCATTAGGTGTATAGTATCTTGCTGTTGTAAGTTTAAGTGCTGAGCCATCAATCATCTCTTGTATAGACTGAACAGATGCTTTACCGAACGATTTCTCTCCATAGATTGTAGCTCTCTGATGATCTTGTAATGCACCTGCAACAATTTCTGATGCAGACGCTGAACCACCGTTGATAAGGACATAAAGAGGTAGTCCTTCGAGTATGTCTTCACTATTTGCAAAATATTCTAGATCTGAATTGTTAGTTCTGCCCTTGGTATAGACAATCTTCCCTGACTCTAAAAATAAGTCTGATATACCAACAGCAGCACCTAAAACACCACCGGGATTATTTCTTAAATCAAGAATAAGCGCAGTCATCATTTTGCCAGTATCCTTTCTGAGTTTATATATGGCATCTCTGACATTCGTTGTAGAGTTTGATTGGAAACTTGATAATCTTAAGTAACCAATTTCACCATCAAAAATCTGAGTTTTTATTCCTTTAGATACAATTATTTGTCTAGTTAACTCAAAGTCTATAGGTTGATTTGCCTTTTCACGTAAAACTTTAACTTTTACTTTTGTACCAGGCTCACCTCGCATTAACTTTACTGCATCATTAAGCGATTTATCTTTTAACGAAACATCTTGAACTTCAATAACTAAATCACCGGCTTTTAGTCCAGCTTTTTGTGCTGGAGTATCATCAATGGGAGTTATAATTTTTACAAAACCATCTTCCATTGTAATCTCAATTCCTATACCACCAAATCTACCTGTTGTACCAACTTTGAGCTCGGAGAAATCATCTTTAGATAAGTAGTCTGAGTATGGATCAAGCTTCGACACCATTCCTTCAATCGCATAGTTGAATAATGTATTATCATCTACGTCATCTACATATTGATCTTTAATTTTTTTATAGACATCAACAAATTGCTGTATTTTTTCTGATGGAACTTCTGAATCATTGGCATACAACGGCGAGCTAGTTAGACCTAGCGTTACCAAAAATGCCACATATATAAGGGTTTTATTAAACATTTTGACCACGGGTAATAATAACACTTTATTGCTAGATTTATTATTAGTTTCGGCTAATATAGGTATATAATAATACTATGGAAAACGAACAAATACAGACCGAAGAACAAATTGATTATTCTTCTGTAGACCAGCAAAAAGATGTAGAAACAGCATCTCGTTCACTCAAAGCAATGTCTCACCCCCTAAGGTTGATGATTCTTTGTAAACTTGGCGAGGAAGAATTTAGTGTACAAGATATTGTTGATAATGTAGGTACATCACAAAGTAACATTTCACAACATCTAGCTATTCTTAGAGACAAAGGAATATTATCTGCAAGAAAAGACGCTAATAAAGTTTTTTACAAGGTTACTGATTTTAAAACTCTGAAATTAATAGATATGATGAGAGAAGTTTTCTGTTCTAAGCATAACTAACCCATACAATGGGTAATTC
>CACLCV010000002.1 GCA_902605525.1 uncultured Gammaproteobacteria bacterium | reverse complement strand
ATGCGCGTTTATTAGCATGAGTTGTATAATACACTCCAGTCCTCATATCTGCAGTTGATGTAACAGGTACTTTTTTGAGAACGGCATAATCATTTGGCAGCTTTACAGAATTTCCAGGAATTTCTCCTACAGCAACATTGGGGTGGCATTCCAGACCTTGAGATCTTCTAATACCAGAACCAAATCCAACTTTTACAAGCAGTATCCTTCTAGTTTCAAGAATTAGCTCAGATAATTTGTCAGCTTTGTTTGATACTTTATCTTTAATTATTTCTGAACTTGTTCCATTTAAATTTTCGTCAACAGGCAATATTAATCTTGCATAAGTCTTTGTTCTATAGTGATGAAATGCACCATCAAGGAATTGTACGCTTGCTCTGTAATCTCTGAGTTGATCACCCGAGAAAGGAGTTGCCCCTTTTATGATATCGATATAGTCTTCGGGCCTTATACCTTTTATAAATGTAATCCTGTGTTGGAGCTCTTCTTTTAGATCTTTATCTTCACGTTTCATTAATTCTGAAACAAATTCTTTTTTGTAAAGTTCTAAGTATCTCGCGAAAGACTCACTTTTAAGTAACTGTCTGGGAGTTTTACAGATCTCCCTGATTTCTAATATTTCTTGCATTTACTACCCCGTATTCTGCAAAGCTATTCTTTTTTGATATTTTAACCAATACATTATAATATCTGATTTTCTTAACGTAAATTAATATAAGTATAAATATAGGTAGAATTTTAATGACTAATCTGATAATGCCTCATGGCTCGAATGAATTAAACACACTTTATATAGAAGACGAATTAGCTCGTGCATCTATGCTATCTGCAGCCGCAGAAATGAGAACACTAGAAATATCATCAGCTGCTGCTGCAAATGCAGTTATGCTTGCAGCAGGTTACTTCAACCCGCTCACTGGTTATATGAATAAGGATGATGCTCTTAGAGTATCAAGAGAAATGCTCACCATGGATAATCTTTTTTGGCCTGTTCCTATAGTCAATCTCACAACAGATGCAAACGCACTTGATTATACTCATGGAGAAGAAATTGCACTCAAAGATCCTAATATAGAAGGAAATCCTGTAATTGCTATTCAGCGTGTTGATAATGTTGAAAAACTTAGTGATGAGGATATAAATATTATAGCTACAAACGTATTTGGTACCAATGATGATAATCATCCAGGTGTTAAGACATTTAAAGAACAAGGTAGGTATATAATTTCAGGTTCAATAGAGGTTCTGAATTACAGTTATTTCCCATCCGATTTTCCAGATACATTTGCAACAGCTCCTCAAATAAGAGAAATGCTTACAAAAGCTGGTTGGTCAAAAACAGTAGCCTTCCAAACAAGAAACCCAATGCACAGAGCTCACGAAGAATTATGTAAAATGGCACTAGATAGATTAGATGCTGATGGCGTATTGATACATATGACACTTGGGAAACTAAAGGAGGGTGATATACCTGGTGATGTTAGAGATTCAGCAATAAGAAAAATGGTTGAAATCTATTTTCCTGAGAATACAGCAATTATATCTGGTTTTGGTTTTGATATGATGTATGCAGGGCCGAGAGAGGCATTGTTGCATGCTGTATTTAGACAAAATGCTGGCTGCACTCATTTAATTGTTGGAAGAGATCATGCAGGCGTCGGCGATTATTATGAGCCATTTGGCGCTCAAGATATATTTGATCAAGATGTAGTGAAAAATTCACTTAAAATTGAAATATTTAAGGCAGATCACACTGCTTATTCTAAAAAACTTAATGAAGTAGTTATGATGAGGGATGCTAAAGATCATACAAAAGATGATTTTGTCCTGCTTTCGGGCACAAAAGTTAGGGAAATGCTTGCTGCAGGACAAGAATTACCTCCAGAATTTGCGAGAAAAGAGGTAGCAGAGATTCTGATGGCTTATTATCAGAAGATCGGCTAGAAAAAACCTTAAAAAATAGGGTGATAAAATAAGTAAAATTAAGTAAATAATTAATTCCTAATATTCTTAATTTTGGCTATAATATTCATCGGGTAGTATCACAGATACTAGATTTTATTAAGAATAGGGAGAAAACATGCTAGCTTACAATCCATTTTCAGATTTGGGCGCAATAATACCATCTCTAGCAATGCAAGCCTTTCTAATAGCAATGGTACTATTAGTAATAGGTGGAGTTGTACTAGATATGATGCACAAAAAGAATGTTAAATACTTTTTTGAAAACGCACAAAAAGCAAAAAAATCAGCAACAAAGGAATTATCATCTGGTGAAAAGATTTCAATCATTACTAAAACAGTAGCCTCAGATATAATGACATCGTCTGAATTTTGTACATTCCAGCGTCGTGCAGCGCATCTTCTAGGAATGTATGGCACAATAATTTTCTGGGTGACATCAGCTATGTTGATTTTTAGTTACTCAACACCATCGTCAGCTGCTCCTGCAATGCTCCCTATGCTTTGGCATATTGGTGCTTTCATGACATGCGTTGGGGGATTTTGGTTCTGGTTTTCAATCAGAGTTAATGTATCAGCAGAGGGACACCCTTGGTACCATGTAATATTTGCGGACTTATTTGTTTTAGCTTTGTTAGCATCACAATCAACAGCATTATTATGGTCACTAACTCAAGGATCTGGTTCTGCTTTAAGTGGTCTATTTTTAATATTATTTATTCTTTCAAACATAGTTTTGTTTGGGGGTGTGTATTGGTCAAAATTTGCTCATATGTTTTATAAACCTGGAGCAGCAATACAAAAACATTTAGCGGCAGCTGATGGCTCTAATAGTAACTTACCTATGCCAGCAGATAAGCCAAAAGAATTTGGGTTGGGAATTAGACGCGAGTCACCAAAAAATTATTAATAACTATAAGGAAATAAGGAGATAAGATTATGTCAACTTTTGTATATATGACCAGATGTGACGGTTGTGGTATGTGCGTAGATATTTGCCCATCCGACATTATGCACATTGATAAAACATTAAGACGTGCTGTTAATATTGAACCAAACATGTGTTGGGAATGTTACTCATGTGTAAAAGCTTGTGATCAAAACGCGATTGATGCACGTGGGTATGCAGATTTTTCACCATTAGGTCACAGTGTTAGAGCTTTGAGAGAAGAAGAAAAAGGTACCATTTCATGGAAGATTAAATTCAGAAATGGGACAGAAAAAAACTTCTGCTCACCTATTACAACTAAACCATGGGGAGAATACATCCCTGAATTAGCAGCTGAACCATCTCCAAGTAAAGACGTATATGATGGCGAGCTTTTATATAATGAGCCAAAGTATTTAAAAACTGGTGAAATTGCTACAGCTAATGATGGTTTACCTGAAATGCAAAAAATCGGCAAACTAAAACAAGGAGTTTACTACTAATGACTAGAAAAACGCATTATGAAGATTGTGATGTTCTTGTTGTAGGGGGAGGCATGGCCGGTACTGGCGCAGCTTTTGAAGCAAGATATTGGGGTAAAGACATGAAAATCATTGTTGCTGAAAAAGCTAATATTGATCGAAGTGGAGCTGTAGCTCAAGGTTTATATGCTATTAACTGTTACATGGGGATGCAATGGGGTGAAAATGCTCCTGAAGACCATGTTAGATATGCAAGAAATGACTTAATGGGCATGGTTCGTGAAGATTTAGCTTACGATATGGCTCGTCACGTTGACTCAGCTGTTCATATGTTCGAAGAGTGGGGATTACCACTTATGAGAAACAAAGAAACAGGTCGCTATCAAAGAGAAGGAAAATGGCAAATTATGATTCATGGTGAGAGTTATAAGCCTATAGTAGCTGAGGCTGCTAAGAAATCTGCAGATAAAATCTATAATAGAGTGATGGTAACTCATCTATTAATGGATGAAGCTAAAGAAAATAGAATTGGCGGAGCATGTGGTTTTAACATGCGTACTGGTGAATTTCATGTATTTAGAGCTAAAGCTGTAGTATGTGCTGCAGGTGGAGCATCCCATATATTTAAACCAAGATCTGTTGGTGAAGGTATGGGACGTACATGGTACGCACCATGGAGTAACGGTTCAGCTTATGCTTTACCTATAGCTGTTGGCGCTAAAATGACACAAATGGAAAATAGAATTGTGTTGACTCGATTCAAAGATGGTTATGGACCAGTAGGTGCTTACTTTCTCCATTTAAAAACTTATACACAAAATGCTGCTGGTGAAAACTATGAGAAGAAATGGTATGACAACACAAAAGCGATTGTGGGCGATTATCTTGATCATGTTCCAACCCCAACATGTCTAAGAAACCATGCATTTATTCAAGAAACAATTGCTGGTGGTGGACCAATACATATGGTGACAATGGAAGCATTCCAAGATCCTCACCTTGAGGAAATTGGTTGGGAAAATTTCTTGGGAATGACTGTTGGTCAAGCCGTAGTTTGGGCAGCTCAAGATATTGATCCAAAATATCAAAATCCAGAATTAACAACATCAGAACCATATGTTATGGGTTCTCATGCTACATGTTCAGGAGCTTGGTGTAGTGGTCCTGAAGATCTATCTCCTCCAGAATATTTCTGGGGTTACAACCGCATGATGACCGTAGATGGGCTATTCGCAGCAGGTGATGCCGCGGGTGGAACAGCTCATGCTTTCTCATCAGGTTCATTCACAGAGGGTAGATTGTGTGCCAAAGCGGCGGTCAAATACATACAAGACCAAAAAGCTGTTGGTATCAGAGTTTCAGATAGTCAAATCGAAAAATATAAAGAGGAAGTATATAAACCTCTTGAAAACTATACGGTTGGTAATAATGCGATTACTGGCGGTACAGTATCACCTGATTACCTTCTTCCAATACAAGGCCTTCAACGTCTTCAAAAAATAATGGATGATTATGCTGGCGGCATTGGAACTAACTATATGACTAACGGGAACATGCTTAAAAGAGGACTTCAGTTATTAGATACACTTACTGAAGATCTTGAAAAAATTGGTGCTGAAGACTATCACCAGTTAATGAGAGCATGGGAATTAAAACATAGAACACTAGTATCACAATGTGTTTGTGAGCATACACTGTTCCGTGAAGAAACTCGTTGGCCTGGATATTATTATCGTGGCGACTTCCTTAAATTGGACGATGATAATTGGCACTGCCTAACGGTCTCAAGAAGAGATCCGAAAACAGGAAAATTCACATGTGAAAAAGCACCTCTTTACCACATCGTGGATGAAGAGAAAGAAAAAGTTTCTTGAGATAGATAATGGCTAAGCTATTAGAGCTATCAGATCAAGAAATTATCGATATTGCAAACCCGTTGTGGGAAGACTTGATTAGGACTTCTAACAATAAAGACTATGGCGGGTTTACAAAAAACTTTTCAAAAAAAATGCTTATGGGGGCTGATGAAGTTACTCTGGGCAAGCAATGGGCTAATAGCCCCATCTTAGCAAAGCTAGCACCTGAATATAGCGCATTAGGTTGTTTGAAAAGAGATGAGTATGTAACAGTCCTATTCAAACAAGTTAGCGAATCTGTTCCAGGTGAATACTTGGGTAGACTAGTATTGGGCATGCAAGACGAAGATGTAAAAATATATGGCTGTACTATTTTTTAATATCTGATGTCAGATATTATGAAAATTAGTGTAATTTCAGATACACATGGAATTATCGATGAGAATATAGTCCCTCATCTAAAAAATTCAGATATGATCATTCATGCTGGCGATATTATGAATACAAATATACTTAAACAGCTTGAATCATATTCAGATAATGTTGTTGCAGTTGCTGGAAATAATGATCTTCCTGAAAGATTCTCTGATCCAGAGGATAAAGAAATTATCTCAA
This sequence comes from uncultured Gammaproteobacteria bacterium, assembly GCA_902605525.1. Lineage (GTDB taxonomy): Bacteria > Pseudomonadota > Gammaproteobacteria > CACLCV01. The sequence continues at coordinate 73,158 of CACLCV010000002.1, read as the reverse complement.
AACTTAGTAAAGTAGAACAATTTAATGTAGGTGACGATATTGTAACTGTAGAACACGGTGATCGGTTTGGTCATCATCCATCACATGATGATTTAAGATTTGCTTATCCTGAATCAAAATTAATAATATATGGGCATACACATAATCAAGTTTGTGATAAAACATCTAATCCATGGATAGTAAATCCAGGTGCAGCAGGGCATACTAGAAATAACGATGGAGGCCCGTGTTATATGCAGATAATAATCGAAAATAATAATTGGGATATTCAACCATTTTGTATTAAATAATGCAGGGAAATATACTTACTATTTTTGGTGGGTCAGGTTTTATAGCATCTGAAATAGTATATAAATTATCTAAATCTTTTAAAGAGATTCGACTACTTACTCGTAACACACAGGCTTGTAATCACCTTAAGGTAATAAAAAATATACAAATTCACTTGTATGAACCATCAAATGTATCGTCATATTCAAAGCATATTAATGAATCAGATATTGTTATAAATACAGTGGGTATTCTTAATGAATCCAGAAAGCAATCTTTTGACGATATACATTTTGATTTTGTCAGAAAAATTATAAATAAATCTAAAGAATCTTCAGTAAAAAAATTTATTCAACTGAGTGCGCTTAATGCAGATGAAAGTGGATTAAGTAAATATTTACAATCAAAAGGTAAGGCTGATAAATACATATCAAGCATGTCATCGACATCTTTTAAAACGGTAATTTTTAGGCCATCTATAGTATTTGGTGAAAAAGATAGTTTCTTTAATAGATTTAAAAGTCTATTAAAAATATTACCTGTTTTTCCTTTAGCATGTCCGAATTCTATGTTTTCACCTATTTATGTTAAAGATTTGACAGGATTTATCAAAGAAGCATCTCTGACCGATAAATACGACAATACGATACAGAACGTTACTGGCCCTAAAGACTATAAGTTTATTGAATTGATAAATTTTATTTTATCTACTATGAAAATTAAAAGATTAATTATTCCACTAAACTATAGCTTGTCAAAACTACAAGCTTTTGCTTTTACGTATCTTCCAGGAAATATTTTTACATTAGACAACTTTAAATCTTTACAAGTAGATAACATATCAACAGGGGGGCTAAAAGGCACTTCTTCAATTGAGGAATTTGTACCTCCATACTTAGATAATAAGGCAACTAAGCTTGATACATATAGAAAAGACTCAGGAAGATGATGAAGATTTATCTAGTAGGTGGCGCCGTTAGAGATCAACTCCTTGGAAAAGAACCAAAAGAGAAAGACTGGGTTGTTGTAGGGTCATCGCCTGATGAAATGATTGCCAAAGGATTTAAACAAGTTGGTAAGGATTTTCCAGTATTTATCCACCCTAAATCAGGAGAAGAGTATGCTCTTGCAAGAACAGAGAGAAAATCAGGTCATGGGTATACTGGATTTAACTTTGATACCAATAGCAATGTTTCGTTAGAAGAAGACTTAGAAAGAAGAGATTTAACAATCAATGCTATTGCACAAGATGATTCTGGTAATTTAATCGATCCATTCGGTGGACAGAAAGATATTCTAGAAAAAAAACTTAGGCATGTATCTGACGCCTTTTCTGAAGATCCTTTAAGAGTATTAAGAATAGCTCGTTTTAAATCTGATTTAGATAATTTTGAAATCACGAAGGAAACTCTTATTAAAATAAATGATATAATAGAAAGTGGAGAATTAAACTATTTAACTGGTGAAAGAATTTGGCTTGAACTTTATAAGGTGTCAGATCCATTCCAATTTTTGATGAATATAGAAAAGTTAGATGTAGACAATATTTTCCCAGGTTTCATAAAAGGTACAAGCTGTATCAACAAGAATCAAAATAAGTTAAATAATCTTTCATATTTTATTCATACTGCGATAAAGGATATTGATGTTTTTTGTAAAAAACTTAAGGTACCTAATGAATATCGAGATTTAGCACTTTTACTAAATAATTGTAAAGATAGGGTAAAAGGATATAGCCCTAGGTATAATAATGCAGATGAATTGATTGCGATAATTAAAAAACTTGATATCAGGAAAACTGATAGATTAAATAATTTCTTTGAAATTATCTCTGACGAATGCGATTTCATAGAATTTTTTAAAGAACTCATAAACAAAATTCGATTATACAAGTTAGATAATTCTGACATGGAAAAACCTGGAAAAGAAATTCAAAAGCTTATCCAAAACGCTCATCTAGATATTTCAAATAAGCATATATCTGAGTATTTAGACAATTAAAAGCAAAGTGCCTAACATCATTCTATAGATAATATATGGCGTAAAACTTATTTTGTTTATCGTTGCAATAAAAAAGTAAATTGTAAGGTATGAAACTATCAGCGAGAGGGTCATGCCTAGTAAATGATCACTTAATATAGACACACTACCCATTGAAGATAATTGCAATAAGTTATATGAGCTTGCCATAAAAATTGCTGGAATTGATAATAGAAATGCAATTTTTATTGCATCATTTCTATTATAATTTAGTAACAATGCTGCAGTAATTACAATTCCAGATCTTGATACCCCTGGGACGAGTGCCAATATTTGAAATAGTCCGATAATTAAAATAATTTTGGTTGAAATATTAGTGATCAGCTTAGAGGGTTTATTATGGTTATCAGCATATAAAAGTAATAAAGCAAAAGTTATTGTCATTACAGAAATTACTTCAATACTTCTTAGGTTTAGCGAAATTAGATCAATTAAAAGTAACCCAGCAATAGGAAGAGGTATAGAGCCTATAATAATTAATCGAATATAACTCTTACCATTATCAGTAAATTGGAAGATATTTTTAATTTCATTTCTATAATAAATTAATATCGCAAAGAGTGAGCCTGTATGTAGAGCAACATCAAACATAATTCCCTGATCTGGAAATTCAGTAAACATCGGAAGCAAGATTAAGTGTGAACTGCTAGAAATAGGCAGGAATTCAGTTACTCCTTGAATTATAGATAAAATTATAATATTTAAGATATCCATTATAATTTTATTATGTCATTTTTCATGAAGTAATTTTTATCTGTTTCATTGATATTTTTCTTTATAATAAGAACTTTAAACAGTTCACCCATATGATTAGGCATGATCAATTTTTTAACAGCATTTAACTCATCAATATCATTTACATTAATGTCATTTAGGATATTAAAATTAATCAAGTAGTTAGCTTGATTCATAAAAGCTACTATTTCCCAATTATTTTTGCTAAAGATATTTTTCAGGTAAGTAAAGTTTACAAAAGCACTGACATCTTTCGTTCCAACGTCAGATAGAGGATTAAAATCTGTTACATGATTTTTAATACATGTGATTGTTCCTAATGATCTATCTTTTAAGTAAAGTTCTGATGATGTGTAGCCATAGTCAAATATTAAAAAACATGCTCTGTGTAGAACTCCTGAAATTTCGTTAATAATATCCCTCTGAGCATAGCTATATTCAAATATATAGTTATTAGGAAGATTTTTTGGTAAACCTAAATCTGTAAAAGCTGAATCATACTTAAAATTGAGTTTTTTCCAATCTAATTTATAATCATCATTGATATAAGCTTTCTGATAACCCCCAGGAACATGCATTATAATATCAGTTGGTATGCAATCAAATAATTCATTTGAGACAATAAATGCCTCATTTGGTAAATCTTTAAGATCTGATACCCAGGAAATATCTACCAATTTACTAATAGACTTTTCACTAATAATGGATTTCTGTTTTTTTATTAAATAATCAGATTTCTCAAAGAAAATATATTTATTAGGCAATTCTTTTTTATCTTTTAGGTAGAATAGTAAGTCACAAGCTAAACTTGCATCGCCCCCACCTAATTCGACAATGGTATCAAAAGTTGATTCTTTTATATAATGTTTAGCTATACAGTGAGAAAAATGTTTTGATACTAAAGGAGATGTAATAAAGTGTCCTTTTTCCCCTAATATTTCATGGTTCTCATATAAACCATATTCTTTATCAAATAATATAAATTCCATATAATCAGAAAAACTAACTTCTTTTTTCCTTTTAAGTAAGATTTCAAGTTTCGACTGAGACATTTTTTTTATAGATAGCGTGAAACATTATTTTATAGTAGAAGTATAAATTATTTTTAGATTGTGTAATTATATATTAATGAATAAAGTTGCATTAATAACTGGAGGAGCAAGGAGAATAGGTGCGGAAACAGCTAATTACTTGCATTCAAAAGGAATTAATATTGTAATTACTTATAGTAAATCATCTGTAGCTGCAAATGCTCTTAAAAAAAAGCTTAACCTTAAAAGAAAAGGGTCTTGTCATATTTATAAAGCCAAATTTAATTCAAATATTAACTATAAAAAAATTACTACAGATATCATTAGACTTTTTGGCAGATTAGATTATCTCATAAATAATGCTTCTAAGTTCTACCCAACTAAAATAAATGAAGTATCAGATAAAGCATGGTCGGATACAATTGATACAAACATAAAGACCCCGTTGTTTTTATCTAAGTATTTTCATAATGAACTTAAAAAAAGGCGAGGAGTAATAATCAACATTATTGATATACATGTGGAGCCACCATTAAAAGATCATATTATATACAATGTAAGTAAAGCAGGTCTTTTGGCACTAACAAGGGCTCTTGCAAAAGATTTAGCTCCTCATATACGAGTTAATGGAGTGTCTCCGGGGGCTATCATGTGGCCAGAAAACGAATCCAGTAATAAGAAGAAGCTCGATATCTTAAGCAAAATACCAATGAAATCAGTTGGTGAACCTGCTGATATCGCAAAGACCATATATTTTCTTCTTGAGCAGAGTCCTTATATCACCGGGCAAAATATTAATGTGGATGGTGGTAGACGTTTGAATATGTAATATTATGATATTAATGAAATCAAAAAAAGACTAATTGTTAACCCGCTAGTGACCGGAATCCTAAGTGTCATAAAATACCTCATTGGAAATATATCCTTCAAAGATAAAATCAAATCAAAAAATAGTTGAGTGACCAAAAATACTACCACTACCATTAATAAGATTATTTTACTGATTCCCAAAAGACTTAATGTAAGAATTACCATTGATATTAAACTAGGCATAAATCCATAGAATTCAAGCCATGGACGGTCTATTACAAAGTTCCAATTATATGCGCCAATAAATGTAAATATAATACAACTCATCAACAAGGAAAGATCCCATATAAAGTTAACATCTAATATTTCAAGGTAGTATCCATCAATAATAAGACATAGAAATGGTAAAAGACCAAGATACGACACAAGGTATTTAACATTCATAATTAATATCAATTTGATTAATAATCATTTTTTCGTAAGTTGTATTATTAATCATGGTGTGATGAGTCTTTTGGGTAATCGGATGTACATGCGCAGGACATAAGTCATAAAGTGGGCGCAAAACAAAATCAAATTTAACAATTTCTGACCTTGGTATGTTTTTATCAATATCAACTAGATTATCGTAATACAATATATCTATATCCAATGTCCTTGAACTGAATTTTACCTCTCCTAAAGATCTCCCATTTTCTCTTTCAATAGCATTGAGTATTTTTTTTAATTTAATAACATCATATTCAGTCTTAAATACTGCAACCAAATTATAAAAATTTGGCCCATCAAATCCCATTGATGAAGATTCATATGTAGGGGAAAGTTCTAAATTCGTAAATTCATTATTTAACGCCTTTATGCAAGCCCTTATATGTATTCCCTGATTGATATTACTTCCAATACCAACGTAGACTTTATGATTTTTTTCTATAGCGCTCAATTATAACTCCAACTTCTTTAGAGCCAGTAACAGCTCCTGGTTTACTAAACCTTCCTTTTATATAAGTTACATTAAAGTTTTTAAATATAAGCTTTACAGATTCTTCTGCTAAAGCTTCTATTAGTTGAAATTTACTATCTCCTATAAATGACTTTAACTCCTTGGAGACCGCCTTATAGTCCACAGTATCATTTATTACATCGCTATTTGATGCATCACTAATATCTGTACCTAATTCTAGGTCTATGCATACAAATTGCTTAATTTTACGTTCCCAGTCATAGATCCCTATGACAGTCTCAATACAAAGTTCTTTAATAAACACAATATCCATATTTTCTCTCTCATTTATATAATAAACAGTATTGTATCTGATTAGGTTTCTGATATCATTATTGAGTTACAAAATCATGTCTAAAATTTGCGATATAACAAAAAAAAGAGTAATGGTAGGGAATAATGTTTCCCATGCAAAGAACCGTACAAGGCGCACATTTGAGCCAAATTTACACTCTCACAGACTGTGGTCAGAAAAACAAAATAAATTCATTAAACTTACTCTATCAAACAAGGGACTAAGAATAGTCAATAAGCTTGGATTAGATTCTGCTTTAGTAAAATACGGACTTAAGTAATGAGAGAAAAAATCAAACTAGTATCATCTGCTGGCACAGGCCATTTTTATACCACAACTAAAAATAAGAAAACTATGCCTGATAAGATGGAAATTAAAAAATTTGATCCTGTTGTTAGAAAGTACGTCACTTATACAGAAAAGAAAATTAAATAACTTTATAACTTCTAAGTCTTATCAGAAAGTCATCCAATGCCGTTATACCATGGCTTTTAGCTTCACTAGACCAACTGTTTAATGTTTCAATGAACTTATCATGCTTAGTTTGTCTAGAGTGTAATATTTCATGAAGTTTATTTTTGAGTTTGTAAATTGTATTAAGTGTAGAGTCATTTTTAAGTAATGCATTTAGCTTATTCTCTTGGCTTTCATTTAATCTTTGTGGATGATCTGCAAGTAATTTAAATGAAAGTTCAAATCTCTCTTCTTGATAAGCTGGTTTAAGCACTCTTTGTGTAAAATCTGTAATTACAGCTAGTTTGGATTGTAATAAAGACTGCGTAATAGTTTTAGCATCTGTATTTTCTTTTTCTTGAATTACTGGTTTCGGAGCAACTCTTTTAACTTTACATAAGCCAAAGATCCCAAATATTTTAATGTACATCCATCCTATATCAAATTCCCATGGTCTTAATGAAAATTTTGCTGCTGTTGGATATGCATGATGATTGTTATGCAGTTCTTCACCTCCAATAATAATTCCTATTGGTGACATATTTGTTGAATCATCATTAGTATTATAATTTCGATAACCCCAATAGTGTCCGGCACCGTTTATACCGCCTGCTGCAAATATTGGAGTCCACATCATTTGTATAGCCCAAATTATTATTCCAACTGTTCCAAATAATGCAATGTTAATAATAAATAGTAATAATATGCCTAGATTATTTCTGCCAGTATAAATCTTTTCCTCTACCCAATCTGTAGGACAGTTCTGAGAATATTTTTCTATAGTTTCTTTGTTATTTTTCTCTTTGTGGTAGAGATCTGCTCCTTGAAAAATTACCTTGTTGATACCATAGAATGTTGGACTATGCGGATCGTCTTCAGTTTCAACTTTTGCATGATGCTTTCTGTGTATTGCAACCCAATCAGCTGTTCTCATGGATGTAGTCAACCACAACCAGAACCTAAAGAAATGCGAGAGAATAGGATGAATCTCTATAGCCGAGTGGCAAACCCCTCTATGAAGATAGAGCGTTATTGCTACAATTGTTATATGAGTAACCACCAATGTATATATGGCATATTCTATAAAGCTGAGTGGTATAAGTCCGTTTATGAATGTTTCGAGCATATTAGTTTCCAGTAGGTTATTATCTTAACAAGAAAATACATTATGTCCAATTATTATGCCTGAATTACCTGAAGTTGAAACAATTATGACCCTTGTTAAGTGTAGGGTTGAAAATAAAAAAATTAAAAAAACTAAGGTAATAAATCCAAAACTTAGATGGCCCATAGAGACTAGAAAAGTTAGACACTTAGAGGACAAAACTATTAAAAGTGTATCACGAAGAGGTAAATATCTGATATTTAAATTTAAGTCGCAAAAAGAAATATTAATAATTCATTTAGGCATGACTGGGATTATCTCGTTCAAAAAGATAGAGGATTATGAAAAACATAAACATGATCATTTATTAATATACTTTAGTGATTTTGTTTTCATATTTAATGATGTTAGGAAATTTGGATCCATACATATATCAAGTGATTTAAATAACATGTTTTTGATAAAAAATTTAGGCATAGAGCCTTTATCTAGTGATTTTAATACAGAATACTTATATGAATTATCAAAAAAAAGATCTTGTACAATTAAAGAATTTATAATGAACCAAAAAATAGTAGTTGGAGTAGGGAACATTTATGCAGCAGAGGCACTATTTTTATCCAAGATTCATCCTGCTATGAGAACAAATAAATTGACACTTTTAAAGTGTAAAAAATTAGTTAGAAGTATAAAAAGTATTTTATCAAAAGCAATTAAAATGGGTGGAACAACTATCAAAGATTATGTTAACGCTGAGGGGAAACCTGGATACTTTACACAAGAATTACTGATATACCAGAAAGATAAATGCCCCATTCATAAAAATAATAAAGTAACTAACATTAAAATATCTGGTAGGGCATCTTATTTTTGTGATAAGTGTCAGATTAAATAATTACGAACCAATATCACTTCTGAAAAATACTAAGGCATTATCTTCATTTTTCAGATCTGAATCAGTATAAGCTTTGATTTTGGATACACTTTCATATGCTAAATCAATAGCGCTTTGTTTGTCCTCTCCATACGTATTAACGGAAAGTATCCTTCCACCCGTAACCTTTAACGAACCATTATTGATTTGCGTTCCAGCATGAAATACTTTAACAAATTCATTTTCCTCTAATTGGGATAAATCAATATAAAAATCCTTTATTGGTTTTTCTGGGTAACCTGTAGCTGCTAAAACTATAGTACAACAATAACCCGAGTATTTTTTATTATCTATAAATGATAAGTTGAAGTTATCAGGATATTGTGAGTTGTCAAATCCTATAAGGTCAAGGAAATCAACTTCGTTTTTATCAAGATACATAAGGATATTTTGTGTTTCTGGATCACCCATTCTACAGTTATATTCAAGTAGATATGGTTTATCATCATGAGTTGATACCATTAATCCTAGGTACATGAAGCCATTATATCTACTAGCAGTACCTGATCCATTATTGATAGCAACTATAGTCTTTATAAGTATTTTCTCTATTTCAACATTTAAAGAGTAGATATCATTTTTTTTATAGGCGCAAAAGGGGTGAGTCACTGCACCCATTCCACCTGTATTAGGGCCTGAATTATATTCATCCCTTGATTTGTAATCTTTTATCCAAGTAAGTCCAATATTTTTTTTATTAGCATTAGGATTACAAATATATATGGCTGAGAGCTCTATACCTTTTATAAAGTCTTCGATTATAATTTTTTCTTCTGGTTTAAGTAAGTTATCAATAGAATTTTTTGCAGCATCAATTGTTTCACAAATATCAACACCTTTTCCAGATGCTAGACCATCATATTTAATCACAATTGGCATTTTTTTATTATTTAAATAGTCTTTTGCTTTTTTAGAATCATCAAATTCCTTATAGCTTGCTGTAGGAAGACTATTAGAATCCATAAAATTCTTTGAAAATACTTTCGACCCTTCTAGTTGTGCAAAATATTTTTTAGGACCAAAAATATTGAGATTATTTTCTTCAAATAAGTCACTTATGCCTTCAACCAATGGCACTTCTGGTCCTACTATTGTTAAGTCAATATTATTCTCAAGAGCAAAATTCAACACAGCTTGATGATTATTGATATCACACTCTATGTTGAAAACATTTTTTTCAGATAATGTTCCTGCATTTCCAGGCATAACATATATTTTTTCAATTTCTCTTTTAGACTTAGAAATTATCCATGATATTGCATGTTCTCTTCCACCAGATCCTAATATTAAAATCTTTAGTCCCATATCAATGTTTAAACACTCTTGTATGAGAAAAGCACATAGACAATTTATGTTGATTAGCAACTTTAATTATTTTTTCATCATTTATTGAGCCGCCTGGTTGAATAATTGCTGATACCCCTAACTTTTTTGCCAGGTCAACGTTATCTCTAAAAGGAAAAAAAGCTTCAGATGCCATTACAGAACCTCCTAAAGAGATTTTTTCTTTCTTAGCTTTATTATAAGCAATATTTGTTGAATCAATTCTACTCATCTGACCTGCGCCTATGGCTAGTGTCCTATTATTTTTTACTATAACTATAGAATTTGATTTTACATATCTAGATATTTTAAAAGCAAATATCATATCCTCAATTTGTTTAGCAGTAGGTTTTTTTGTGGTTACCGTAGTAATATCTTTTGATGTAATATATTTATTATCTTTTTCTTGTACAAGCAGCTTATCTCTTAAAAGTTTTGTTTCATAAACAACATCTTTCTTTTTCTTTAGTTTGATTTTGAGAAGCCTGACATTAGGTTTCTTCTGTATAACATCCATTGTTTCTTTGTCGAATCCTGGAGCAGCAATTACTTCAACAAATTGTTTTTCTAATATTTTGGAAATAAGTTGATGATTAACTTTTTTATTGAAAGTTATTATACCGCCAAAAGCTGAAGTTGGATCAGTTTTATAAGCATTATTGTATGAATCCTCAAGTGAATTCGATGATGCTACTCCGCATGGGTTTGCATGTTTTACTATTACACATGATGGCATATCAAATTGTTCTACACATGAGAATGCGCTCTCAGTATCAACAAGATTATTAAACGATAGAGCTTTGCCAGATAGTTGCGTGTATGCAAATTTTGTAAGATGAGGATTTATAATCTCGTATAATTTAGCTTTTTGATGAGGGTTTTCTCCATATCGAAGTTTAGATAATTCTTTAGCATCTATCGATATGTTTTCATCCATTAAACCATTATTATTCTCTGTAAATTTATTCAGATAGCTTGCAATTAATGAGTCATATTTTGAAACTAGAGAGTAAACTTTAGTAGCTAATCTTAATCTTGTTTTGGGTTGAACATTACCTTTATTTTCTATTTCATCTAGTACTTGATCATAATCTAATGGGTCTGTAAGAACCGTAACTCTTTGATGATTTTTTGCGGATGCTCTCAATAATGTAGGACCGCCAATATCAATATTTTCGATGGCTAAACTAAATGAGCAAGTTTTTTTAGCAATTGTTTTTTCAAAAGGATATAAATTAACAACAACCATATCAATTAGTGAATATTTTTTATTTTTAAGCTTATCAAGATCTTTTTTTGATTTAGCTAATATCCCTGCATGAATAATAGGGTGTAATGTCTTTACTCTACCGCCAAGGATTTCCTCAAATTTTGTAAATTTAGATATAGGGATTATTTTTATCCCCTTTTCTTGAAGATAATTAGCAGTACCTCCTGTTGATATAATTGTGTAGCCATTTTCAACTAGTTTGGATGCTAATAAATCTATGTTTGTCTTGTCGGATACACTAATAAGAGCTATTTTGTTCATCCTATTTTATGTCATACTCTTTAATTCTTTTGATTAGTGTACCTCGGCTTATTCCAAGGAAGTCAGCAGATTTTGTTACGTTTCCTTTGCATAATTCAAGAACGGTATCTATTAAAGTTCTTTCGGTATCATTTAAAAAAAGACTATGCATATTCGAAGTGCTTCCATTACCATTCATATTTTTTATAAATAATTTAGCTTCTTTTTTTACAACTGCACTCAGACTACTATTGGATAAATTTTTTGTTACTCTTTTTTTCTTCATATTCTATTTAAATAAAATGATCACCCCGAATAGAATATATTACAATCAATAGTACTTTTGATAAAGGTCAAATAACTAAAAATTACTTATTTTTAATATACTTTGTAAGTGTATTTATGGAGTAATTACCAGATGAAAAGAAATCTGTTCTTAATAACTTTTTATGTAAATCGATATTTGTTTTAACACCTTGAACTACAGTTTCACTCAATGCTTGATACATTTTTTCTATTGCAAGCTCTCTAGTCTTATCATATGTGATTAACTTGGCTAAGAGAGAGTCATAATATGGAGGTACTGAATAGCCACTGTAAACATGAGTATCTATTCTAACGCCAGGCCCTCCTGGAGCGTGAAAAGCTTCAATTTTACCCGGAGATGGAATAAATGTTACAGGATCCTCAGCATTTATTCGGCATTCAATAGCATGTCCCTTAAGGGCAATATCTTTTTGCTTCATGCTTAAGCTTTCGCCTGATGCGACTTTTATTTGCTCAGCAATTAAATCCGTATTAGTCACTAGTTCAGTGACAGGGTGCTCAACCTGTATTCTTGTGTTCATCTCAATGAAGCTAAAATGACCATCTTGATATAAAAATTCAAATGTACCTGCACCTGTATAACCTAGTTTTATACATGCATCTGCACATACAGATCCAATTTTATCAATTTCGCTACGTGAAATTCCACATGCCTGTGTTTCTTCAATAACTTTTTGATTCCTTCTTTGCATAGAGCAATCTCTCTCACCAAAATGAACTGCATTGCCATGTTCATCGCTCATGATTTGTATTTCAATATGCCTAGGATTATCAAAATATTTTTCAAAGTATAAGTCCCCATTACCAAAAGCATTTTTAGCTTCTGTTCGCACAATATTCATACTACTAGCAAGGTCAGATTCTTTTTCAACGACCATCATGCCTCTACCGCCACCACCATGAATTGCTTTTAACATTATCGGATAACCAATTTCGTTAACTTTTTTAAGCATTGCTTTATTAGGCTGCTCAGGAAGAACTCCATCAAAACCCGGAATGCATGGAACACCGAAGTCTTTCATTGCATTCTTAGCTTTAATTTTATCCCCCATCTTATTTAACACTTTACTTGATGGCCCTATAAACTTAAATTTATTGGTTTCAATAATTTCTGCAAACATTTCAGATTCAGATAAAAATCCATAGCCCGGATGAATAGCGTCAGAATTAGTTAGTTCAGCTGCACTTATAATAGATGGCATATTGAGGTAGCTTTCTCGTGGATTAGGGCCACCAATACATACAGATTCGTCTGCAAGTTTTACATGAGCTAACTGTCTATCCGCTGTTGAATGAACTGCTACTGTTTTAATACCAAGCTTCTTACATGCCCTAAGTACTCTTAGAGCTATTTCACCCCTATTTGCAATCAATACTTTGTTGATCATTCGATTACAAACAAAGGTTGATCAAATTCTACTGGTTCTGCATTATCAACTAGTATTTCCAATATTTTACCATCTGACTCAGCTTGAACTTGATTCATCATTTTCATTGCTTCTAGAATACATAAAGTATCACCTTTCTTGACAGATTGGCCTTCAGTTACAAATGGCTTAGATTCCGGTGACGCTGATGCATAAAATGTTCCTACCATAGGTGAGTTTACAGTATTACGATTTTTATTTGCTGAGTCATCTGACTTGTCTTCTACTTTCGAGGTTATTTGAGCTGACTGTTGCTGAGGCATCATAGGTTGTTGCATCATCTGTTGAGCTGGAGCAACAGGACTCCCAATATTTCTAGAGAGCTTAATAGACTCTTCACCTTCTTTAACTTCTATTTCAGCAATACCACTTTCTTCTAGAAGCTCCATCAATTTCTTAATTTTTCTTAGATCCATATTTAACCCCTTTGTAATATTGATAACAATGCAAATTCATAACCAGCTACACCCAAGCCAGTAATAAGTCCTTTACTTATATCGGATAAGTATGATTTTTTACGAAATTCCTCTCTGCTGTAAATATTTGAAATATGTACTTCTATAAAAGGTATCCCAACTCCTAGAAATGCATCTCTAAGCGCAATGCTTGTATGAGTGAAAGCACCCGGATTTATTATAATATATTCAACATGATCTTTTTTCGCTTCATGCAGCCTGTCAATAAGTTCATTTTCAGAATTAGATTGATAAAACTCTATAGATACCGATTTTTTTGATGCTATTGATTGTAGGTTTTTTTGAATATCTTCTAGTGTATCAGTACCGTAAACTTCGGGTTCTCTAGTACCAAGTAGGTTTAAATTAGGTCCATTGAGTACTAGTATTTTCATTTTTAGAAGTATTTAGTTGATTTTAGCTGATTTTATATGATGTTTGAAGAAAATAGAAGTATTATTTTACTTTTCTACTAATTTCAAAACTTTTAAGAAATCTTTACTTTCCATGAAGCCAACAACTCTTGCTTCTGAAACTTCTTCACCATTGAGGTCATAAAAAAATAGTGCAGGAGGTCCAAAGATACGCATGGACTTTAGATACTTAGAATGGTCTTCATCCGTTCTGGTAATATCAAATTTTATGAGCTTGAATTGGCTAAGAATCATACTTACTTTTGGATCACTAAAAGTATATTTTTCTAATTCTTTGCAAGCTACACACCAATCAGCATATAAATCTATCATGACTGGCTTATTAGAATTTTCTATTTCTTTTTTTAAATCTCTAGTTGTTTCAACTGTTACAAATTCAACAAATTTTTCTTTTTCCACAAAGCTTGTTATTGGGTCATAGTAAGAATTTGAGTGAACACCATTTATTTGTAGACCGAAATATATCAACAGGAAAAATGAACTTACGAAAACAATTGAGGTAGCTATGAAATTCTTAATTATGCTCAATGACTTAATAAATATTAAAATTAATATAAGTGAAGAAAGAGCCCATAGATAAGCAGCTACTTCTATTGATAGTATTCTTTCGAGTAACCAAATGGATACTACTAAGAATAGAATGCCAAAAAAATAATTCACCAGTTGTAAATAAGGCCCAATCTTTGAAATTAACTTTGTAGTCGTTGAACCTAATAAAATAAGAGGTGCTCCCATACCTATGCCAAGCGAGAACAAAGCAATTCCGCCAACAATAACATCTCCTGTACTAGCAATATAGATTAATGCTCCAATTAATGGTGCAGTTACACATGGTCCAACTATCAGTGCAGATAGAACGCCCATTACAGCCACATCTCCATAGCTTCCAGATTTTTGCTTATTACTTAGTTGGGTCATAACTGTTTGAATAGATTTTGGCATTTGTATATCAAAAAACTTAAACATTGCTAAAGCAAATAGAAAAAATAATAAAGATATAGATCCGATTACATATGGATTTTGAAGACTTGCTTGTATATTTGTTCCTGATATAGCAACAATAATTCCTGCAACAGCATAGGTCAGCGACATACTAAATACATAAATTATGGATAGAGTAAGTGATTTTTTTTGTGATACATTTCCTTGCCCAGCAATAATTCCAGTTAAAATAGGAACCATAGGTAGAACACAAGGTGTAAAGGCTAGTAAAAGCCCAGCTAGAAAAAAAATTATAGAGTTGTAAATAACAGAATTTGATAACAGAGAGTCGCTCATGGCATTTTGACTCTCAAACAAAGATGTTTTTCTAAAGCTATTTAGCGAGGTCTTTTTTTTTACAGTTATGGTCTTAAAAACTGGTGGGTAACATAAACCAGCATCTGCACATCCTTGGTACTTAACTTTAAGTTCTATTGAATCCTTAATATCATCTTCAAAATATACATCAGCTTCAGCTGAATAATAATAAACATCCACATCTCCAAAAAATTCATCCTGTTTCTTTTTACCTTCAGGCATTTCAACTTTTGAAATTTTATTTGTATCGAGTGATTCAAATTCAAACATACCCATATACAAATAGTATCCTGGATGAATTATCCAGTTAATTTTGGCATGATTTTGATCAACTATTTCATAATCTATTTTGAATGCTTCATCTGGTGATAGAAATTCTGCTTGGTTAACGGGCAATTCACTTCTAGCATGATTTTGTGTCAAAAAGGAACAACATACTACCAATAGTATAAAATATATTTGTTTTATAAATAGCTTCATTAATTTTTTAAAAGTATTTTTCATCTATTATTACTAACGTTATTATTCCAGGGCTTTCAATGTTATGCAATTCTTCTATCATTTATATATACATTTATGCAGGTCTAATTAAAACGCTATAATATAAATTATAGAAGTTAAGATAATCAAGATTTTTGACATATAATAGACAGATGAAAATACCAGGATATATATTTCTATTATTACCAATCATTGAACTAATTATATTTATTGAGGTAGGCTCTTATATTGGCAGTTTCAATGTAATTATTTCAATAATATTCACTATATTCTTAGGCTATTACTTAATCAAATCAAAAATAAAAAATATCAGTTTTAGTATGATGAGTATTTCAAATATACAAGATATGTATCAACAGTATGAATCAAGTATTTATTCTTTTTTAGCCGGAGTATTACTTATTGTACCAGGCTATCTTACAGATTTTGTTGGTTTGATATTATTATTACCATTTTTGAGACCGACACTGTCAAATTATTTTAATTTCAAACACCAATCAGACCGGTCCAATCGTAATAAGAGTAATATAATTGATGGCAACTATAGAGATGATGACTAGATTTTTCAGTTAAATCCTTGAAATTTTCACCAAAGTCCATATCATTAGCAGTCGTAGGGTTAGAGTGCTAACTATTAATTGAAAGCGAGGTAAATCGATGAACATAAGACCATTACATGATCGTGTAATTGTGAGAAGAACTGAAGAAGAAAAAACATCACCTGGTGGTATTGTAATACCAGATAGTGCCACTGAAAAACCAGTTAAAGGTGAAATAGTCGCTGTAGGTAAAGGGAAAATTCTAGAAAATGGTGAAATCAGACCTCTAGATGTAAAAGAAGGAGACCAAATCCTCTTTGGAAAATATTCAGGCACAGAAATAACTATTGATGGTGAAGAAATGCTTGTCATGAGAGAAGACGACATTACCGCAATCATAACTAATTAAAATTTGAGGATAAAAAAATGACAGCAAAAGAAGTAAAATTTGGTGATGACGCCAGAAAAAAATTAGCAAATGGTGTAAACATTCTTGCTAATGCAGTTAAGACAACACTAGGACCTAAAGGAAGAAATGTTGTTTTAGATAAATCATTTGGAGCACCAACAGTTACAAAAGATGGAGTATCTGTAGCTAAAGAAGTTGAGCTCAAAGATAAATTCGAAAATATGGGCGCTCAAATGGTAAAAGAAGTTGCATCCCAAACCTCTGACATAGCAGGTGATGGAACTACTACAGCAACAGTAGTTGCTCAAGCAATCTTAAAAGAAGGCTTAAAGTGCGTTGCTGCTGGGATGAATCCAATGGACCTAAAAAGAGGAATAGACAAAGCTGTTTCTGTTGCAGTTGAAGGTCTTCAAAAAATGTCTAAGCCTTGTACTGATCAGAATGCAATTGAACAAGTTGGAACAATCTCTGCTAACTCGGATAAAGACATCGGATCAATCATAGCTGAAGCGATGGATAAAGTTGGCAAAGAAGGTGTTATAACTGTAGAGGAGGGACAATCATTAGATAATGAACTTGATGTTGTTGAGGGAATGCAATTTGATCGTGGTTACTTATCACCTTATTTTGCAACTAACCAACAAACAATGGCTTCAGAACTTGATGATCCTTATGTCCTGCTTTTTGATAAAAAAATAACAAATATCAAAGACATGTTACCGGTACTCGAAGGCGTTGCTAAAGCTAGCAAACCTCTTCTTATTATTGCTGAAGACGTTGAAGGAGAAGCACTTGCAACTCTTGTCGTAAATAGTATTAGAGGCGTAGTTAAGGTTGTTGCAGTTAAAGCACCAGGGTTTGGAGACAGACGAAAAGCTATGTTGGAAGACATCGCTATTTTAACTGGTGGTACAGTTATTTCTGAAGAAGTTGGACTAAGTCTTGAAAAAGCTGAATTGAAAGATTTAGGAACTGCAAAGAAAGTTACAGTAAATAAAGAAAACACAACTATTATTGATGGCGGTGGTGATAAAACTGCTATCGAAGGTCGTGTAACTCAAATTCGTGCTCAAATTGAAGAAGCAACTTCTGATTATGACAAAGAAAAAATGCAAGAACGTGTGGCTAAATTAGCTGGTGGTGTTGCAGTTATAAAAGTTGGAGCTGCAACTGAAGTTGAAATGAAAGAGAAAAAAGCTAGAGTTGAAGATGCTTTACATGCAACAAGAGCTGCTGTTGAAGAAGGAGTTGTTGCAGGTGGTGGTGTTGCAATGATTAGAGCTAGAAAAGCACTTGAAAAACTTGAGGGCGATAATTCTGATCAAACACAAGGTATTGCAATTGCTACACAAGCTATGCAAGAACCATTAAGACAAATAGTGACAAATGCTGGACAAGAAGGTTCCGTAATACTAGCAAAAGTTGAAGAGGGAAAAGATTCTTTTGGATACAATGCGTCAACTGGTGAATTTGGCGACATGTTAGAAATGGGTATTCTTGATCCAACAAAAGTGACTAGAACTGCTTTGCAAAATGCTGCATCTATAGCAGGCCTTATGATTACCACTGAAGCAATGGTAACAGAGCTTGCAAAAGATGATGAGCATGACCATGGAGCCCCAGCTATGCCTGATATGGGTGGCATGGGCGGCATGGGTGGCATGGGCGGCATGGGCGGCATGGGTATGTAATCCCTTCCACTTACCAAAAATAATTCAAGGCCTCTTTTTTGAGGCCTTGTTTTTTATATTTAATAATTTAGAAATATATTCGATGTTACAATAAATATGTAATGAGCAATAATTGGAACAACGAATATCCAAAAGGCTTAAGTGAAAACCTAGGCAGTATAGACAATGATACTATAATTGATCTACTTGAATCATCAGCTAGAAAATATGAATCCAAAATCGCATATTACAGTTTAAATAGTTCATTAAATTACAAAATGACTAGCCTATTAGCCAAGAGGCTAGCAGCTTACTTACAGTATCTTGGTGTTAGAAAAAATACAAAAATAGCAATAATGCTCCCAAACCTGCTCACATATCCAATATCACTATTTGGTTCATACTTCTGCGGAGCTACTGTAATAAATGTAAATCCTATGTATAAATCTAGAGAGATACAACACCTCTTAGAGGATTCAGAGGCAGAATATATATTTGTATTAGATAAGTTTTATAATGAGCTCCAACCATGTATTAAAAATTCTAAGCTTAAAAAAATCATCATTTGTAAAGTTAATGATTTATTAAACCCATTAATGAAGTTTGTCGTTCCCATGGTAATGCTTTGTAAAAAGCAAACAGTCAATATTGAGAAGAACAATAAAAATATTTATTTTAAAGATATTATTTCTAATAATTTTGGGTTTGAAGATGTTCATGTAGAACAGGATGATATAGCTCTTCTTCAATATACAGGTGGAACCACAGGTAAATCAAAAGCTGCTGTCCTCACACATAAAAATCTTTTATCTAATGTTCAACAAGTATCAAACTGGATAGAACCACATATAAAAGCTGGTGAAGAAATAATAATTACAGCTTTACCTCTTTTTCATATATTTTCTTTTACTGTAAATTGTCTAACCTTTTTAAAAATCGGAGCAGAGAATGTTCTAATAGCAAACCCAAGAGACCTAAAATCTTTTCTTAAGGTTCTTAAAAAGAAAAAATTTACAGTCATGACTGCCGTAAATACTTTATTCAATCTTCTCTTAACAAGTAAAAAATTTAAAGAGTTAGACTTCTCAGGATTTAAATTTTCTGTTGGTGGAGGTATGGCTGTTATGAGTGAGACTGCAAAAAATTGGAAAAAAGTTACCGGGACTAATATTACTCAAGGATATGGATTAACAGAAACATCACCTGTTGTTTCAATCAATAAAATTGATAACCCTTTTAATGGAAGCATAGGACTCCCTGTACAGTCAACGAATATAAAAATTATCAATGAAAGTGGAAAGAATGTAGATGATGAGCAGCCTGGCGAATTATGCGTTAAGGGGCCTCAGGTTATGTCAGGTTACTGGAAATATAAAGAAGACCAGGAGAACCCATTTACAGATGATGGTTTTTTTAAAACAGGAGATATTGCAGCAATTAGCAAAGATGGATACCTTACTATCGTTGATAGAAAAAAGGATATGATAATTTCATCAGGATATAATGTTTTTCCAAATGAGTTAGAGGATTTCTTATCAACTCACCCTGATATTCTTGAAGCTGGCGTTATTGGTGTGCCTGATAAAAATAGAGGGGAATATATCAAAGTATTTATTGTTAAAAAAAATAAAAATCTTTCAGAAACTGATGTGATTATGTTTTGCAAAGAAGGCTTAACTGAATATAAAGTTCCCAAAAAAATTATTTTTATAGATGACCTTCCCAAAACCAATGTTGGTAAGATATTAAGAAGGGAACTAAGAAATCTTGGCTAATTGTTGAAAATAATAAGATGATCCAGGTTGAGTCTTATACCAATCACCTCATTGATCTCATGATTATGATGACTAGGAGCATAACAAAATATTTTTTGTTTATCCTTGAGCTCTAATTCATATAGGAAATCTGATCCTCGAAATTTCTTTTCTATGACCTTTGCGGAAAATAGTGAGTCATCATCATGAATAATATCATCTGGTCGAATAAGTAAATCTACTTCATCACCGACTTTATTTTGGCCTATGTTGGTTACAAATTTACCCAATTTACACTCAATATGACTAGAATCAACAATCTCCGCTTTTATATATGATGATAATCCAAAGAAATTTGCAATTTCTCTCGATGATGGTCTGTGGTAAATATCATATGGATCTGAATACTGAGTAATAGTACTGTCGCTTATAAATGCTATTTTATCTGACATTTTAAAAGCCTCTTCTGCGCTATGAGTAATTAGCATTGCTGTTATATTCTCTGATTTCAAAAGTTTTTTAATATCACTCATGAGGCTATCTTTAAGTTCATAATCAAGAGCGCTGAAAGGTTCATCAAGCAATAGTAAGTTAGGCTTTGGTGCAATTGCTCTGGCAATAGCAACTCTTTGCTGTTGTCCTCCAGAAATTTGATTAGGGTATTTATTGACAATATTTTCAATACTCAAAAGATTCTCTAGTTTCTCGGCTCTTTTTCGCTTTTGAACATTATCTAGAGTATTTAATCCAAAATTTATATTTTCTCTGACAGTGAGATGGGGAAATAATGCTAGGTCCTGGAAGATCACACCAACATTTCTCTTTGCCACATCTATATATTTATTAGAATCATCGATAACCAGGTTATCTATTTTAATAACACCCGATGCAATATTATGAAACCCAGCTATAGAGCGGATAAGGGATGTTTTTCCTGAAGCGCTGGAGCCCATCAGTGAAACTATCTCACCTGTATCTATTTTTAAATTCACGTTATCTAGAACTACTTTAGAGTCGAGTATAATTTTTACAGATTCAAGATCTAATTTAGTGTTTGACATTATTCATAATACCTTTTGAAAGTATTATAACTGGTATTAGACAAATTATTATTAAAATAAGTCCTGGCAAACCTATTGAAGATAAATTCTCTGCTTCTGCCAATTCATAAAGATAAACGGGAAGAGTAGTGAAGTTAAAAGGCCTTAATATTAACGTCATTGGAAGTTCTTTTACAATATCGACAAATAACAATATCAAAGCAGAGTAAACGGTGGGCAGTAGAATTGGCGCGTGTACTTTTAAAAGTGTTTGAATCTTTGAATAACCTAAACTTTCAGATACTAAGTCATAGTTTCTTGAGATTTTATTGAAACCAGAATCAATAGTTTTAATAGAAATAGTTGAGAAACGAACAAGATAGGCGGCAATAAGTAATATGAAAGTACCCGTCAGAATAGTCTCGGGCGGATAATCAAACAATTTGGCAAATGATTTTTCCATGTATGTTATCGGCGCAATTACACCTACCGCTAATACAACACCAGGGATAGCATAACCAAGTGAAAACATTTTTATGGATATTTTTGTAAATATATTCTTTGTTATTCGTGATATAAAACTAATGTTAAGGGTAAATATAATAATTATTATAGCGCTCAATAATGCAATACCTGTACTAGATGCTATAAGTTCAGCTAGAAAGATAATATTTATTTCTTCAAAAGAATAAGATATCCAATAAAAGATTTGTATCAAAGGTAAGATAAAACCAAAAAAAAGCACTAAAGAGCATAAAAAGGTTGGTAAAGCTTTATTATCTGGAATTTCTTTTTTTCTTTTATACACCTTGTTTGTTGGATTATCGAAATTTTTTTTTCCACGAGAAATCTCTTCAAAATATATCAAGAAAAAAACTAAAGTTAGTAAGATAGATGATAAACGAAGAGAGCTAACATCATCACCTAAAACAAACCATGCTCTAAATATGCCTGTTGCAAAAGTAGGGACTCCAAAATATTCCATAGTCGCATATTCTGCTAGCGTCTCCATAATAACAAAACTTACTCCTGCTATTACTGCAGGCCTGACAATAGGAATACCTATTTTAGTCATTCTTTGATATTGATTTAATCCTAATGACTTACCTACTTCAAAAACACTATAGGAGTGATTTGCAAACGCAGGAAGACACAATAAGTATACGTATGGATAAAGACTAATCGACATTACAAAAATAACGCCATATATATTTTGAATATTATACAAGTTGTATATAAATGGCCCTAACCCAAAATAGTACTCAAAAAAATTGAAAAATATGCCCGATGTTTCATTAAGGCCCGAATAAATAAAGGCATTTACATATGTTGGGATTGCCATTGGTATAATAAGTAACCATTTGAATAAGTTAACACCTGGGAAGTCGTACATACTTACAAGCCATGCTAATGAAGTACCAATAAGTATTGTAAATACAGCCACAAAGAAGACAATAATTAATGAATTGATTACATATTCTTCTAAAAGATATGTTTTGATATGCATCCAAACATCGGTGGTTGCAGTAAATAAATTTAAAAATATAAACAATATAGGCAATAGAAATATAAGGACAAATATGAATGCCAAAGTGTTATTAAAAGAATCGATTTTATTAGACAAAGGTCCTTATTTCCATTTAGCTATATCAAATACCTTTCCAGCATTATCGTTTAGCTTACCAAGGTTAGTAAGATTCATCGAGTCCATCTTAAATGGATATCCCCATGACTTCACAGTGTCAGATATATTGATATTTTGTCTAATAGGGTATTCATGATTCTGTTTCGCATAAACTTCTTGAGCTTTATCACCCGCTAAAAACTCAATCAGTTTAATAGCATTATCTTTATTTTTAGCATTTTTAGTAACAAATCCACCGCTGATATTTATATGCGCTCCTCTGTTATCTTGATTAGGAAATAAAACTCTTATTTTCTTAGCATACTCCCTTTCAGTATCTTTTTTCGATGCAATCCATTTTCCTAAATAATAAGTATTAGCCAGAGTAACGTCACATTTACCAAGAACAACAGCAGTCATTTGTCCTCTATCATTTCCTTTAGGCGGTCTCGAGAAATTATCAACAATACCTTTTGCCCATTCTAATGCTGCTTTCTGACCATTATGATAAATAAGTGATGCAAGCAGAGATTGATTATAGATATTACTGGATGATCTTATACAAACGCGACCTTTTAGAGCAGGGTTCGTTAAATTTTCGTAATTCATTACATCCTTAGGGTTTATCTTTTCAGGATTATACATTATCACTCTTGATCGAATAGAAAGCCCATACCAATGTCCTTCATTATCTCTTAAATAATCTGGAACAAGACTATTCAGTTTTTCTGATTCAATTTTCTGGGAAATATTTTTCAATTTCGCTTTGTGTAAATTACCAGCATCAACTGTAATTAATAAATCTGCTGGGCTTGTCTCTCCTTCATCAATAATTTTTTTAATTAAAACTTTTGTTTTAGCTGAGACAATATTTACTTTAATACCTGTATCTTTTTCAAAAATATCAACCAAAGGTCTTATTAAATGCTCTTTTCGCGCGGTATATAGATTTACTTCTTCATCTATTGGAACGCTTGAACATCCTGTAATTATAAGCGCAGGTATTATCGCTAATATGTGTATAATTTGTTTATTCATTGTAAATAAGAATGATTATCATTATTGTCTAGTATATGTTGAATTTCAAGGAAATTTGACCTATTTACATAAAATTAACATTAGTCATCAATTTCCCAACTGTTTAATACATGCTATAGTTTTCTTTAAATTCTAAAAGGTATAAAAAATGATAATGTCAGACCTAAAAGGGAAAATATGGATGGATGGCAATCTCGTTGAATGGTCAGACGCAAAGATTCATGTACTAACGCACACGCTTCATTACGGCACTGGAGTCTTTGAGGGAGTTAGAGCTTATGAGACATCCGATGGTCCAGCAATTTTTAGATTAGAAGACCATACAAATAGATTATTCGAATCAGCCAAACTTATAGGCATGCAAATCCCGTATGATGCAAAAGAATTAAATGACGCTCAGTCTCAAGTCGTAAAAATTAATAATTTAAAAAATGCATACATAAGACCAATGTGTTTCTATGGAGCAGAGGGAATGGGCTTGCGTGCTGATAATTTAAAAGTACATGCGATTGTCGCAGCTTGGGATTGGGGCTCATATCTGGGTGATGATAAAATATTAAATGGTATTAAAGTTAAAGTAACTGATTTTCCAAAGAGAAGTGAAAAGAGTATGTTACATAAAGCAAAGGCTTCTGGTAATTATTTATATTCAATGTTAGCACTAAAAGATGCTCTTAATTCAGGTTTTGATGAAGCTTTAATTCTTGATACAGATGATAATGTAAATGAGGGATCAGGAGAAAATTTCTTTATGATTTCAAATAATATTATTCATACCCCCAAGGATGCTACAGTATTAAATGGTATAACAAGGCAAACTGTTATGAAAATAGCTAGAGACTTAAACTATAGCGTAGAAGAAACAAATATCTCTGTCGGTGACGTGAAATCATCGGACGAAGCATTTTTTACTGGCACTGCTGCTGAAGTAACTCCAATTATTCAAGTTGATAATGTAAAAATAAATGATGGCAAGCCAGGAGAAATTACAAAAAAAATTCAAAAGATTTATTTTGATCTTATAAGAGGTAAGGTAGATGAATATAGTAGTTGGTTAACTCAAGTCTAAATGTTTAAGAAAAAGAACATACTAGTTGTAGGCGATATTATGCTTGATAAGTATTGTCATGGTACTGTAAGCAGAGTGTCTCCGGAAGCCCCTGTTCCTATCGTTGATATTAAAAAAATAATTTTTAAACCTGGAGGAGCATCTAACGTAGCACAAAATTTATCAGCATTAGGTATGAATGTTACGTTATTGGGCATAACAGGAGATGATTATGAGCTAAAAGAATTGATAAAGGTCTTAAGACTTACTGACATTAAGTTTGATCCTGTAAAAGATTTATCCATAAGAACAACATTAAAATCTAGAATTATCGGGAATGATCAACAATTAATGCGACTGGATCATGAAGATAGAGATAAATCTAATATGCACGGGGAACTTCTCAAAAGAGCAATTAAGTATGCTAAAAATACTGATTTAATAGTTTTGTCGGATTACGATAAAGGATCAGTAAAATCTGTTGCAGCTGACATTATCAGCTTTGCGAACAAAAACAACATCAAGGTAATTATTGATCCTAAAGGCACAGACTATTCAATGTATAAAAATGCTTACATGGTAAAACCTAATGAATTAGAATTTTCTACGATCATGGGTAAAATTAAAAACAAAAAAGACATGATTGCAAAAGGAAAAAAACTAAAAAAAGATCTACAATTAGATACATTGCTCTTAACTTTAGGTAAGAACGGAATGGCGTTGTTTTCCAAAGATTCTCTTTTAACTTTTGCTACGTCACGAAAAGATGTCTATGATGTAACAGGAGCTGGCGATACAGTAATATCAGTTCTTGCGGCATCTTTAGCTTCAAATAAAACATTAAAAAAATCTTGTGAACTCGCAAATATAGCAGCTGGATTATCTATACAACAACTTGGAACTGTAAGTATAAGTAAAAGCGATATTAATAATGCTATCAAAAAATCCTAAAATTATAACTGATAAAGTCGTATTAAACTCCATAGTAACGAGTGCTCGTGATAGAAAAGAAATAATTGTCTTTACGAATGGCTGTTTTGACATTATTCATCCGGGACATGTATTTATTCTTGAGCAAGCAAAAGCCAAAGGAGATATATTAATCGTAGGCCTCAATTCAGATTCATCGATTAAAAAATTTAAGTCATCTGATAGACCAATATGCAATCAAGATGATCGAGCATATATTCTCGCTGCATTTTCATATGTAGATTACATAATTATTTTTGAAGAAGATACTCCTGAAAAACTAATTATTGATATTACTCCAGATATACTTGTTAAGGGCAAAGATTATGAAGGTAAAGAGATAGCTGGCTCAAAACATATGTTAGATAATAATAAAAAAATAGAACTGGTCGACATCATTGATGGCAAATCAACATCGAATATTATAAATAATATACAAAAGGTTAAGTAGATAGTATTTTTTTAATCATAAGTTTTACATCATCTAATAATATCAATTTCATTGCCCCTTTATCCCGTACTCGTTCTCCCCATTTCATGTTTTCTATCGATTTTTTAGAAAACTTAAGAATGGCTTCTTCATACTTGTTAACCGTGTATTCTAGATTTGAGTAAGGACCTGTTCTTTTAGGGTTCGATGTAGCATATAAACCAACAATAGGTAGAGCTAGCATATTTGCCATATGTAATGTCCCTGAATCTGGTCCTATATAAAATTTTGACATATTTAGAACACCAAGCATTTCACCTAAAGATGTTCTATTAATTAGATTCAATGTTTTTGAACTAACTTTTATATATTTTTTGAAACTATTCTTTCTTTCTTCAGATGTCTTGCCTATAAAGACAGTTTTTATAGAATATTCGTTAAATAAATATTCTGCAATTGTGCCATAGTTATCATAACCCCATTCTCGATAATTATTTATACGCTCACTGGTAAAAGGATTTATTGTTACAAAAGGTTTTAAGTCATGCAGATTATTTTTATTAATAAAATCGTTATCATTTGCCAGGATTTTATTTGTTTGCCAGTTTAATTCCTTTTTTTGAATATTAATCTTCTCTAAGAATGCAAAAAAATTGTCCAAGACATGATTATTATTCGTATTGATATCATTGAAAGTGACGTTTATTTTACCATCAATTATCCTTCCTAGGATTTTAGATCTTAATGATTTTTGCATATGAAAAACAACATCAAATTTTTCTTCTTTCAAGTATTTATGCATACCTATAATTGAATCTAGAGTTTTATTTTTATCAATCACTATATAATTAATATTGTCTAATGTTTTTACCAATTGATATTCTGCCTTACCTATAATCCATGTGATATCACATTTTTTATAGTATTTTTGTAAAGTTGAAACTATAGGAATTATGTGAGTTATGTCACCTATTGCAGATAATCTTAGAATACAGATAGATATTGATGTATTATTTTCTTTGTTCATATGATAAAAACAAAATATAGTTCAATAGTATCTCATAAATATAATAATCAGTATATCTGTTACGATTCATCTATCCAACCTATACTTCAAGATCGCATACTATCCTGTTTTACTACTGATGAATTTAGATTAAATAACTCAAGTAATTTTCTTGATTTAAATAATGGACTTATAAAAAAACATTTTTTGAGAAAAGGCGCCATGTCTATATTTAATGACTCTTATTTATATCTAGGATTAAATATATCAAGACCTATAAGAGAACTAAAAAATTATATTGATTTCAATCATATATTGAATAATTTAAACAATGAGAGAATAATGAAGACTTTTGAGTTTTGCTCACCAGTTTTTTCATACGTGCAAAGAAGAGGAATATTTTATACCGGAGATATCATTCTGAGTAAAATTGAAGGAATAACATTAGATAAATATATATCAACAAATAATATTAAATCTAAGTTTTATAATGATTTAGCTTTCTGCTTTAAAACACTGTTCGATAATGGGATATTTAATATAGACATGAATTTAAGGAATATCATTTTTAATGTTGAAACACAAAAGATATCATTTATTGACTTTGATAAACTTATTATTAATCCATCTAAAAAAGGAGATAAAAAAAGTACATTAGAAGTTCTATCTAAGTTTAAAAAATCTTTAAATAAATTCAATTTAGATGATAAGTTTGATTGGGATGAGTTTACTAGTTAAGTTTAACCGTTTATATGTTTTTTAATATATTTAATATAGCTATCCATAATAGACTTCTTAGCTATAACAAGATTTTTTGCATTCTTTTCAAATATTTCCCTTTTAGATTTTGATCTCAATAATTTTTCAAATATATTTTTTAACATTTCTGGTTTTTGGCACATAATTAAGGCATTATTTTTTAAAAATTCCTCTGTCTCTTCTACAAAATTATACATATAGGGGCCTACGATAATTGCTTTTGAGTGAATAGCTGCTTCCATAAATGAGTGCCCACCTTGATCTACAAAAGATCCGCCAAATATTGTGAATTCTGAGAATTTAATTAAAGAGTCCAACTCACCAATGGTATCCGCAATATATATCTGAGATGAATTTCTTATTTTTTCCTTTTTACTTCTAATGGAGATATTAATGCCTGATAAAGGAATATCTGAAAGAATGTCTCCGAGCCTTTCAGGATGTCTAGGGGCTATTACCAATAGAAATTTATTTGACTTAAGCTTAAGCCATTCTTTAATAATGATAATTTCTTCCCTATGGTGAGAGGAGGCGAGTAAGATATATTTTTTCTCTATTATTCTTTCAATATGGTCGTTTTCTTTAATTAATGAATATTTAATGTTTCCTAGATTGCTAACTTTATTTGGACTTATATATTTTAAATATCCGTCTTCATCTTTTTTTGATTTGCAATAAACATGGTCAACTGCATTTAATGTCTGTTCATATATTTTATTAGATAGGATACGTAAAATTCCTTTTGGAGCATTAAACCTAGCATTAATAATTAGTATTTTCGTGTTATTTTTTTCACATGAGTTATATAGATTTGGCCAAATCTCGGTTTCAACTACAATAAGTAATTTAGCTGAAATCATTTTTACAAAACTCTTTATTACAAAATAAAAATCCATAGGTAAGTAGCAATGTGTAATATTCCCTATTTTAGAATCCTCAAAGAGAGTTTTTGATGTGGGAGTATTAGACGTTATTAAAATATCTGTCTGACCAATCTTAGTTAGCTCTCTAGATAATTCTATCGCAATTTTCATCTCACCAACAGAAGCTGCATGAATCCATAACTGTTTATGTTTAATACTTTTTGTACCGAATAATTTAGTAAATAGATATTCTAAACTTATAGAATTTCTAATCATATAAATAGTTAATCTAATCAGAATAAAAGGGGATAAGAGATATAAAAAAAGATTATAAAAAAACATTACCAAACAAGATAAGTATTAATCTTTCTCAAGTCAGAGTAATTCAATACATTTCTTAAATAATCAAGTGTCATTTCACTATAGATGTAGTCCATCATTATGTTTTTGCTATTAAATAAAGATTCTTGATATTTTATTCTTGCCTCTAATAATTGGGTATCTGTATAAATTCCTTTCTCATTACCAAGTGTCGCACTTTTAAAAACTCTTAAATCACTATTAGTTAATTGCATTGATAAATCATATCTCTTTTTATTAGTGTTATAAGCATTCAAAGTATCAATAAGGTCTTTTCTAAGTGATCTCTTGGAGTTCGTATACTCTAGCCGTGCTTTTTTATATTTTAATCTTGCCTCTTTTGTCTTTGAGGATTGATACCCTCCATTATATATTGGAAAATTCAGTACTAGCGATATAGATGAGTCTTCTCGGGTTGTAGCTCCAAATTGTGAGCCACCTTGCGTGATATCAATATAATCATATTCAGCTATAAGATCTAATGTTGGGTAATGTTTGGATTTCTGAGATGCAATATCATTCCTACTTATCTGTATATTTTGTTTTGCTAATTTAATAGAATTATTATTGATGTTAGCTGATTGTATTAAATCTTGAATTTCGTACAAGTGGTGATTGAATTCTAGAAGCTTAATATCATTGATATCATTTAGCTCTTTACCTGAAAATATGTACACTTCATTTTTAGTTTCTGAAAGAGCATCTTTGCTAATATTTACTTCAATTAATGATGCATCATAATTATTCTTATGTTTTTCATATTCTTCAATTGTTATATTACCGCTATCATAAAGTTTTTTAGAGGCACTATATTTTGAAAAATTAAATTCTTTTTTTATTTGATTAAGTTCAAATAAGTTTTTCTGTCTTATGAGATTGAAGTAATGCCTAACTGTTTCCAAAATAATAATTGTTTGAGAGTCTTTTTCACGAATTTCATTTTCTTTAAGTACGCCTTTTGATTTTTTTATTTCATCAAAAACATAAAGGTGAAAAAGTGGTTGTTTAATAGATAAATTATATGTATCTCGATCATAATTAGATGGGTCATATGCACCACTTGAATCATATCTTTCAATAGTAGTCTCACTAGCACGGGCAGAAAAATTTATTTCTGGCAACATAGAAGATTGTGTTTGCTTTACAACCTCATTTGCAATATCTAAGTCTGTTTTTTTCTGAGATAAATCAATATTATGTTTGAGCGCTCTATCATATAAATTAATTATATCTGTAGCCCCAACATTAAGTGTGACAGAAAAAAATAATAAGAATATAAGTAATTTATTCATTTGTATTTCTCAATACTCGAGTCAACATCATCAGACCACTGTTCCATTCCACCTGATAAATTATATAAATTTGCTTTAACGCCTTTTTGTTCTAGATAAAGAGCAACTGTTCTACTTCTGATACCGTGATGACAAACAATAACGTATTCATTTGTATCACTAAATAGTTCGATGGAGCTTGGTATTTGGCCCATAGGAATATGTGTGCTATTTTCAATATGACCTCTATCATATTCCCACTGCTCTCTTACATCGACAATTTTTACAATAGGGTTAGCTTTTATCATTTCATTCACTTCTTTGGCACTCTTTTCTTGCATATTAATCCCTTATTTGATTTGTTTGAGATGTTACTATATTTTTATACACTCTGTAACCATTTCTTGCCTTAGCAATCATAATACCCGTCTTATAGGGAGATTTATATTGATTTATAAAGAAAAAGCTCTTGGTATCTTTCCCTAAGTAGTCAATAAATTGTTCGTATGAGTCTATTGAGCAAGTAAATATTACTTTTGTATATTTAATTAATTGATCTAAGCAATCCAAAATATTTTGATGATTTAAAACAATCTTATGACGATGTTGGCTATATAAATCTAGATTATTTTTTCCATAGCTAAAAAGCTTTTCATCAATCTCATATGATGAAACTATATCTGTTAAATGAGAAATACATTCTGTTAGATACCCACTACCAGTCCCAACAATTAAAACATTATCATTTATATTGAAATCCATAGCTTGCATAATTTTTCCTTCACAAGAGGGGGTAAGCATAAACTCTCCTGATTCCAGAGGTATAGATAAATCCGTATAAGAAAAACATTTATATTTTTCAGGTAGAAATAAATCTCTTTTGACCTTCTTAATAATACTAAGAATTTTTTCATCTAGTATGTCGTGACATCTATATATTGGAGTCAGCTTATCTATATTATTCATTTCATGATTATATATATCTTTGTGTTACTATTATAGTGTAGTTAGAAAAACCTATGACTGATAAAAAGATTAATCTTGAAGAATATAAAACGAATTTCCCAAATTCCAGAAAAGTATATAAGGATATAGAAGGCCTTAGAGTGCCTTATAGGGCAATAACTATTTCTGATACTTCAGGAGAAGATAAAGAATTTCATGTTTATGATACAACCGGTCCTTATACTGAGCCTAGCTTTGAAATAGATTTGCATGTTGGTTTGCCTAAACATAGATATGAGTGGATCGCAGAAAGAGCAAACTCTTATCAGTCAGATAAAAGATTTAAAGATAATGTTACCCAACTTGCATACGCAAAAAATGGAATTATTACTAAGGAAATGGAGTTTGCTGCAGCTAGAGAGAATAGTTTTACCAATTCAGTAAACAAAGTTACTGCTGAATTAGTTAGAAGCGAAATTGCATCGGGAAGAGCAATAATCCCCGCTAATATAAAGCATCCTGAGTTGGAGCCTATGGTAATAGGTAAAAAATTTCTCACTAAAGTAAACTCAAATATTGGTAATTCTCCAGTAAAATCGGATATTGAGGAAGAACTAGATAAGCTTCTTTGGTCGGTAAGATGGGGAGCTGACACAGTTATGGATCTATCAACAGGTAAAAATATTTTTGAAACCCGCGAAGCTATTATAAGAAATTCACCAGTTCCAATTGGTACGGTCCCAATTTATGAAGCATTAGAAAAAGTAAATGGTAAAGCTGAGGAACTTAATTATGAAATATTTAGAGACGTAATTATCTCTCAAGCTGAACAAGGTGTTGATTACTTCACCATTCATGCTGGTTTAAGACTCAGTTTTATTCCTACCACTACAAATAGGCTTACTGGTATTGTTTCAAGAGGCGGCTCTATAATAGCTAAATGGTGTTTAGCTCATCACAAAGAAAATTTCCTTTATGATAACTTTGATGATCTTTGCGATATCATGAAAAAATATGACGTGTCTTTCTCATTGGGAGATGGTCTAAGGCCAGGCTCTATTGCTGATGCAAATGATGAAGCTCAATTTTTAGAATTGAAGACTCTTGGAGAACTTACAGCTAGAGCTCAACAAAAAGATGTTCAGGTAATGATTGAAGGGCCTGGCCATGTACCACTAAATAAAATCAAAGAGAATGTTACTTTAGAAGAAGAATATTGTAATGAAGCTCCCTTTTATACTCTAGGTCCATTAGTTACTGATATCGCTCCAGGATATGATCACATTACTTCAGCAATAGGAGCTGCAAATATAGGATCATATGGAACTTCTTTATTGTGCTATGTAACACCTAAAGAGCATTTAGGACTGCCAAATAAAGATGATGTTAAAGACGGACTAGTTGCATACAAGATTGCAGCACATGCATCTGATATATCGAAAGGACACGACTTTGCTGTCCAAAGAGATAATGAACTATCAAAAGCAAGATTTGAGTTTCGTTGGTTAGATCAATTTAACTTATCATTAGATCCATACAAATCTAAAGAATTTCATGATGAAACTTTACCACAAGAAAGTGCAAAATCTGCCCACTTCTGTTCAATGTGCGGCCCAAATTTCTGTTCTATGAAAATTACACAAGATATCCGAGACTACGCAGCTACTCGTAACATAAAGGATATAAAAATTGCAGTAGAAGAGGGGATGAAAGAAAAATCTAAGCAATTTGCTGAGTCTGGCGGCAAAATATATATTAAAAAATAATTATTTTTGCGAAGCTTTAAGAGCTTTATCTAGATCTTCAATAATGTCATCAATATTTTCAAGTCCGATAGATAGCCTTACTAGATCTTCTGGAACACCAGCTGCCTTTAATTCTTTTTTAGACAGTTGTCTGTGTGTCGTACTAGCAGGGTGACAAGCAAGGGATTTAGCATCACCAATGTTAACGAGCCTTGTAATTAGGTTAAGGTTATCAATAAAGACACCACCTTTTTTCATGCCACCTTTTATCCCAAAACTTAGTACACTCGAAGCTTTTCCATTCATAAGCTTTTGAGTTAGTTTATATTCTTTATGAGACTCAAGACCAGGATAATTTACCCATGTTACACATTTATGATTTTCTAGGAATTTAGCTACCTCTATCGCATTTTCACAATGTCTATCCATCCTTACATGGAGAGATTCAATACCTTGCAATATCATAAAACTGTTAAAAGGAGATATTGCCGCACCCATATTCCTCAGAGGAACTACTCTAGCCGCTCCAATAAATGCCGCTTCACCCATGGCTTCAGTAAAAACTACTCCATGGTAAGACATGTCTGGAGTATTTAATCTCTTAAATTTTGTTTTATGTTTTGCCCATGGAAATTTTCCAGAGTCTACTATTATTCCGCCAATCGTTGTTCCGTGTCCACCCATATATTTAGTTAGAGAATGAACAACTATATCTGCACCATGTTCAATTGGTCTGAATAAATACGGAGACGGTACTGTGTTATCTACAATGAGAGGGATATTATGTTTATGTGCTACACGAGCTATCTCTGGTATGTTAACAACATTGGCTGCTGGGTTTCCAATAGATTCACAAAATATAGCTTTAGTATTCTTATCTATTAATTTCTCGAGGCTAGAAATGTCATCATGATCCCCAAATTTTACATCAACTCCAAATCTAGGTAATTGATGAGCAAAAAGAGTATATGTTCCACCATATAATGTGCTTGTGCTAATTATATTATCACCAGCTTCACAAATCGTCATAATTGCATAAGTTGTAGCAGCTGAGCCTGAAGCTAAAGCTAATGCGCCTATACCACCTTCCATTGCAGCTACCCTTTTTTCAAGGACATCAGAAGTTGGGTTCATAATTCTTGTATATATATTACCTGCAACTTTTAAGTCAAATAAATCAGCACCGTGTTGAGTATCATCAAACGAGTATGAAGTTGTTTGGTATATTGGTACTGCTACAGATTTTGTTGTTGGTTCTGGTGAATATCCACCGTGGATTGCTATTGTTTCAAATTTCATTACTCGTGCCCCTTTATTTACTTCCCCTACAGTCTATAAGATTAACACTGTATTATCTATCAAAAATATCATATTGAATAGAATGAGATTTATCATCTTTAAGGTTGAAGCCCAACCCAAGCAGCCTAATCGGTTTAATCGGGCTATTAATATTATTATTCAATAGTTGAATATAGCTGTTTAGATTCAGAGTATTGCATTTGGACTGTCTTGAAATTACTTTGAAGTCATTGAATTTAACTTTTATAAATATCTCCTTTACAGAATTTTTAGATATCTCATTAATCCTACATCTTTCTATAAGTTTTTTATAAAGAAAATCTATTTTAGAAATACATGATTCAACATTTTTTATATCTTCTAAAAATGTATCTTCAACACTTATGCTTTTTCTAATCTTGTTAATATTTACGTCTCTTTGATCTATTCCTCTGATTAGATTGTATAAATTAGCTCCGTAGGAACCAAATATTTTTTCAAGTTCATCAACACTGTAGATATACATATCTTTACAGTATTTCATATTTAAATTTACACATTTTTGAAAATTGACTTTACCAATCCCTGGAATCATATCAAGTTTGATGTCTTTTATAAAATCAGGAACTTGGTCATCACTCAAAGAATATTGATTATTAGGCTTTTTCCAATCTGAGCAAATCTTTGCTAAGAGCTTATTACATGATATTCCTGCTGAAGCAGTTATTTTAAAATCTTTCCATATACATGATCTTATTTGATGGGCCATTTTTTCTGGATCAGATTCACAATAATCTGAATCGGTCACATCAATATAAGCCTCATCAATTGATATAGGTTCTATTTTTTTTGAATAACATTTAAAAACTTTAAATATCTCTTTTGACTCTCTCTTATATTTATCTATATCAACAGGTAGAACAACTAAGTTTTTACATAATGACAATGCTTTTTTAGTAGGCATAGCGGAATGTAAACCATATTCCCTAGCAATATAGTTACATGTTGTAAGCACCCCTCGCTCATGGGCCTTGCCACCAACAGCTACAGGTTTATTTTTTAACTCAGGTTTGTCTCTTATTTCCAATGATGCAAAAAAACTATCCATATCTACATGAATAATTTTTTTACTTTTCCAAATACTATTTTTCTGATTCACTTAGAGTCATGGCTTTAATGGTCAGGGCATGAATTTCGCCTGTTTTAATGTAACTATCTAATAATGCGTAGATTATTTTGTGTCTTTGTATGGTAGATTTTTTATCGAATACATCACTTACTATCTTTACTTCGTATTTAGATTCTGACCCTTCTACTGTTAATTTATCATATTCTATTCCCTCTGTTAGTGCTTTAGTAATCACATCTTTCATTATTATTTCTCCCAGAGCTCTGGATTTGCCCAATTTTTGTTGTTCAACCAATCAGGGTTATCTTTGTATTCTGCTATATCATAAATGAAAACTAATACTTTATCATCATTGCATTTACCCTGGTATTTATAACCATAACTAAAAAAAATATTTTTACATTGCGTTTCATTGTCCTGCATATATGTATCATCAATAATATAAACAAGAACATTATTCAGCTTATTAGCTATTTTAAATATAGTTTTGTTTTTAATTTTGTGAGAATCGATTACAAATATAACCAAATCTTTCTCTGAAAAGATATTTTCATTAGATTTTTTGTACTTATCTGAATTAGGATAATCTGCTAAATTCAGTTCATTTAATATAGCTTTGTTTTTTGTTAGGTTAAAAACACAGCATTTATTTTTTTGATTAATATAATTTGTAATATCCATTTTTCCCCTGGAGTAGATGATATTTTACAACCTTCTCTTTATATGTGTTAATAATATCTAAATGTTGATAATTATTGGATTTAATATGTTCTTTGATTATAACTTTACAACCAACTCTTTGTAAAACTTCTTCAACTATAGCTTTATTAGTATTAATATCATTTTTCACTATTTTTCTGAGAAATTGCTCTCTTTTTGAAGGCAAAGAAGTACTACGATTATTAAACATGAAATCGAAATAAATATAATCATATTTTTTGTTTGTAGTTTTTATGTATTCTAGGCAGCTGCCTAACTTAGTAGTAATTCTTTTGAATATACAATTAACTTTTCTATTTTGTATTCTACTCATCGCATCTTTTAGAATCCTCATTACAATTAGGTTTTCTTCAATCATAGTAACGTTGTTTCCAAGCGAAGAGATAATAGCAGAATCTCTCGCAAATCCTCCAGTGCAATCAAGAATCATTAATTGATCTTTTTTGAGTATTTTACTAAGAACATGTTTTTTATTCTGTCTGATTATGTTGTCATAATCATCCAGTTCAAGAGAAAAAGTCATCTTGCTTATACTATCTATAAGCATGAGACCTTTTTTAGATTCTTTAATGAAAATATTTTCGGACAAATTATTAAGAAATTTTTTAATATCTAAAACTTCACCTTTCGCTATCCTCCATCGACAACCCATTTTCTTCTAGCGAACCTTAACGAGAAATAAATGAATGGCCAAAGAGCTGCCGTGGTCAATGTGCTTATGAGGAGTGTTTGATAATCTATATCAAGACCAAACATATAGAATGTCCAAATAAAGAAATGCTGTTTAACTATTAACAAAAGGAAAAGCATAATTGTCTGTTGAGGTATTGTCATGTATCTAAGGGAGTTGTATAAAGAAAGAATTATATATATAAAAATTACATAACTCAGAGATGAAATACCCAAGGGTTGGCCTAAAACTATATCTACAAAGAATCCAGATACGAATGCCAATAACATCTTAGTATTTGATGGTAAAGCTATGGCCCAGTAGATATTTATTAGTAATATCCATTCAGGCGCTATATATCCAAATGGCAACAGCATTAGAGTAAGCATGAGACCTATAACTAATGTTAGTAAGATTATTAACATTTATTTATTCGTATATTCATCTGGTGTAACTATGACCTCATTAATATTTTCTATATATTCTGATGGCTCGACCACGACCTCTGCAAACCTTTCTCCTTCATTCATCTCGATTTTTACTATCCTGCCAATATTTAAAGACGCAATAAATCTTCCGGCTTGACCAGATGTCACTATTAAGTCACCAGATTTAATATCTGTATCATCAGTAAAAGATATTTCTAATAAATCATCCTGTGAGCGACCTTTAATTATTACTTGTTTACCAGTCCTGGTTATTATTGCTGGAACATTACTGTTAACATCAGTTATTAAAAGCACTTTACTTGAGTACAGAGCAACTTCTACTATTTGCCCTATAAGGCCGTTTGCACCCATCACAGTTTGTCCTTTTATTACATCATCATTTGATCCAATGTTTATCTTAATAGATTCTTTATTTGGTATCACATCTCCTTGTATAACTTTAGCTATCTGAATATTTTCAAATTTTTTAGACATTGCTCTTTTAATAGACCTCAAACGTGAAACTTCATCTTCTAAAATATCTATTTTTTGAAGATTCATCTTCATCATTTTATTATCTTTTTCAAGCCTCTCTATTTTTGACTCTAGTTGGGCAATTGTTTCTGTTTCTTCTAATAGGCTGAAAAAAAAACTAGATGGTGTTTTTACAATGTATTGAATAGGGCTTACGATGAAGTCATTCACCGCAGTTCGGGTAAAATTTGTAGAGGGATATTTCAAGTCAACTATAATACTTAGTATAGATAGACTAATTAAAAGTATAAGTAGATAAAAATTAGTAACACTTTTTTTAAAAATAGATGAAGACACAATCTAGTCAGTTGAAAGAAATTCAACCCCTTTTTCATCTATTATCTCAAGTACTTTACCACCGCCTCTAGCAACACAGCTTAAAGGATCTTCTGCAACTATAACATTCATTCCTGTTTCCTCTTTTATTAGAAGGTCAAGGTCTTTTAATAATGCGCCACCTCCAGTAAGAACCATTCCTCGTTCATGTATATCTGCACCTAGTTCGGGTGGAGTGTTTTCAAGTGCTGTTTTTACTGCAGACACGATACCCTGAAGGGATTCTTGCAAAGCTTCAAGTGTCTCGTTGCTATTAATTGTAAATGATTGAGGAACACCAGCAGCCAGGTTTGTTCCTTTCACTTCGATCTCTAAAAGATCACTTGTGGGGTAAGCTGATCCGATTTCATGCTTTATCTTTTCAGCAGTGGGCTCACCAACTACACAACCATAATTTCTTCTTACATAACTTATTATAGATTCTGAGAATGTATCACCACCTATTCTCGTAGATGATGCATAGACAATACCATTAAGTGAAATGGTAGCTACTTCTGAGGTACCTCCACCTATATCACACACCATATAACCTCTTGGTTCATCTAGTGGCATTCCAGCACCAACGGCTGCTGCCATAGGCTCATCAATTAGATGAACGACTCTAGCCCCAGCTCCAGTTGCAGATTCTCTTATTGCTCTCCTTTCTACTTGTGTAGCGCCACAAGGCACACATATTAGAACCCTAGGACTTGGTCTGAACCACGCACTTTTATGTACTTTCTTTATAAAGTGTTGAAGCATTTTTTCACAAATTGTAAAGTCAGATATTACGCCATCTTTGAGTGGACGAATTGCAGTTAACCCAACTGGAGTTCTGCCCAACATATTTTTTGCCTCTATACCGACTGCCTCAACTTTTTTATTAGAACCCTTATCATCTCTAACGACAACGACAGAGGGTTCATCTAGAACGACCCCTTTGCCTTTCATATATATAAGAGTATTTGCAGTTCCAAGATCAATAGATATATCAGTTGAGAACATTCCAGCAATCTGTTTTATAAAATTAAGCATTTATTCACCTTTTAATAACTTATGTAATATTTCATTTAAAGCTTTCGGATTTGCTTTTCCTTGTGTTTCTTTCATGACTTGTCCAACAAAAAACCCCATGAGCTTATCTTTACCATTTTTATAATCTTGAACTTCTTTAGGGTGCTTTTCCAGTATTTTCTTTGCTTCGTCTGATAATAAATCAATATTAGATATTTGTTCTATATTTTTAGATTTTATTATCTTATCCACATTAGTCTTATTTTGCCAAGATTCATTTAATACCTCTTTAGCTTGTTTAATAGATATTTTTTCATCACTTACATATGTAACCAATTTAGCTATCTCATCAGGGGTAACTGGAGATTTTGATATATCAAGGCTATGTTTATTAGATAGACCTACTACTTCACTAAGAATGAAGTTTGCAAGTAGCTGGAATTTTGATGATACATTAATACTGGCTTTCTCAAAATATTCAGATAAGTCTAATGATGAGGATAATATTTCTGCATCATCATTCTTTAAACCATATTCCAAGATGAATCTTTCTTTCTTTGCATCAGGCAACTCTGGAAGACTTTTTTTAATCTCGGATATTTGTTTTTTTGTAATTTCTACGGGTAGTAAATCAGGATCAGGAAAATATCTATAATCATTTGCTTCTTCTTTTGATCTCATTGGGCGAGTTTCATCTTTTTTTGGATCATACAAACGAGTTTCTTGATTTACTGCTCCACCTGACTCGAGAATATCTTGTTGTCTGCCTACCTCGTAATTTATTGCATGCTCAACAAATCTGAAAGAATTGATATTTTTTATTTCAGCCCTAATACCAAAATCTTCTCCTGGTTTTCTCAAAGATACATTAGCATCACATCTAAATGAGCCTTCCTCCATATTGCCATCACTTATCCCGAGAGACTTAACAATTGAGTGTATCTTTTTTAAGTATGTTACTGCTTCTCTTGCAGATCTCATGTCAGGTTCCGAGACAATTTCTATAAGAGGGGTTCCAGCTCTGTTTAAATCAATAGCACTCTCTCCATCAAATAGGTCGTGAATTGATTTTCCTGCATCTTCTTCTAGATGAGCTCTTGTAATTCCTATGGTCTTGCTTTTGCCATCTAAGTTTATTTCCAGTTCCCCGTCATAAACGACAGGAAGCTCATACTGAGAAATTTGGTAACCTTTAGGTAAGTCTGGATAAAAATAATTTTTACGAGCAAATATTGATTTATCAGCAATTTTAGCATCTACAGCTAACCCAAACATTATTGCCATATTCACAGCCTTTTTATTTAAAACTGGAAGTACCCCTGGCATGGCTAAATCAATAATGGATGCTTGTGTATTTTGCTCAGAACCAAAATTAGTTGATGATGAGGAGAATAACTTACTATCAGTTGCAAGTTG
This sequence comes from uncultured Gammaproteobacteria bacterium, assembly GCA_902605525.1. GTDB lineage: Bacteria > Pseudomonadota > Gammaproteobacteria > CACLCV01. The sequence continues at coordinate 32,235 of CACLCV010000002.1, read as the reverse complement.
AACATGAATTTCTAGTCCTATTACCGTTTCCCACATACTAAGCCCCCGGTACCTGTTCATGCCAATCCGTTTCTTTTTGATATAAATAGGATAGTTTAAGGATATCTTTCTCATCAAAATGATTTCCTATTATTTGTAAACCCAGGGGCATACCCTCTTTAAAACCCATCGGTATGGACATTGCTGGAAGGCCTGCTAAATTAGTGCTAACTGTGTAAACATCTGACAAGTACATTGCAATCGGATCATTCATTTTTTCACCTATCTTAAATGCTTTATCTGGTGTTGTTGGGCCTAAAATTAAGTCTACTTTTTCAAATGCTTGACTAAAGTCTTGAGCAATTAAATTTCTAACTTTTTGTGCTTTAAGATAATATGCATCATAATAGCCTGCTGATAAAGCATAAGTCCCGACTAAAATTCTTCTCTTAACTTCTTTGCCAAAGCCCTCAGATCTTGATTCTCTATATAAACTTTCTAATGATTCTGATTTTTTAGATCTATGCCCATATCTTACACCATCAAATCTAGACAGATTAGAAGAACACTCTGCAGGAGCTACGACTTGATATGCTGATACACCTAAGCCCGTATGTTTTAAATTAATTTTTTTAATTTTACATCCAATATTTTCTAGAATTTTGACTGATTCATAAAATGAATTTTTTACATCATCATTCAGGTCATTAACAAATTCTTCTGGAATACCAACCGTAAAGTTTTTTTTGTCAGAATTAATACAGTAGTCATGATAGTTTGGAACTTCAACGGTCGAGCTCGTAGAATCTTTTGGATCATGACCTGATATTTCTTTTAATAAAACGGCAGCGTCTAGTGCATCTGTGGTAAATAGACCCGCTTGATCTAGGCTCGAGGCAAATGCAATCATTCCAAATCTTGAGACTCTTCCATATGTTGGCTTTAATCCGCAAATGCCACATAGCGACGCTGGCTGTCTAATTGACCCGCCTGTATCTGTCCCTGTCGAACAAGGAGAAATCCTTGCTGCAACTGCTGAGGCTGATCCGCCAGAAGATCCTCCTGGAACATATTCATAATCCCATGGGTTTTTAACTGCACCATAAAAGCTCGTTTCATTAGAAGAACCCATAGCAAATTCATCCATATTTGTTTTGCCAAGCATTATAGTCCCTGCTTCATTTAATTTATCAACAACTGTTGCATCATATGGACTGATAAAATTATCTAACATTTTAGATCCACAAGATGTTTTTATTCCTTTTGTACAAAATATATCCTTTTGAGCTATTGGTAATCCTGAAAGTGGCTTAAGATTATTTTTAGAAATATCTTTATCAATTTCTTTGGCTCTATTTAAAGCAGAATCTTCAGTAAGTGTTATGAAACAGTTGAGGTCACCAGATGCTTTGATACGTTTCAGATATTCTTTTGTTATCTCAGTCGCACTAATTTGTTTCTTTTTAATTGCTTCAAGAATTTCAGTTACAGATTTATAAATCATATCAGTCTAATATTTTTGGGACAGTATAATAACCATCTTTTGTTTTTGAAGAGTCATGCTGATTTGCATCTCTGTTGATATTTTTTCTACATACATCATCTCTGAGAGGCTGGGTAAAGTCTAGAGGGTGTGCCATAGGCAACATGCCATCTGTGGGCGCAGCATCTATCTCGCCAATCAGTTTCAATATATTGTCTAGATTTTTAGAAAGTTCATCTATATCACTTTCTGGAATACTGAGTTTTGATAAGTAGGTAAGTTTTTTTATTGTGTTTTTATCCATTATTTTTCCGAGATGATGTGAATCTATCGTGTCCATTATAATCTATGTGTACCCTTATGTCTGTAAAATCATTTGATTCTAAAAGTACTGATATGTCTTTTGATTGACCAGTTCCATTTTCCAAAAATAAAATTCCATTTGTTGACAACGCATCCCTAGAATATTCGATAATTTTATTAATGTCTGCAAGGCCACTTTTCATCGAGAACAGGGATGAAGCGGGTTCATTATACTTTACGGATTCATTAATAGATTCATCATTGATTCCTATATATGGAGGATTACTGAATATAAAATCAAATGAATTATTAGCTATTGGTTTTAGCCAATCTGAACGAATTAAATTTATGTTATTTTTTTTACATAGCTTTAAGTTAATTTTTGTAACTTCAATTGCATCAGAATAAAGTTCTAATAATAATACTTTCCATTTCGGCCTTTGATTTGCAATTGTGATACCAACACATCCTGAGCCTGTGCCAGCATCCAGAAAAATACATTTCTTCTTTTCTTTAAATAATAAATCACCTTGCCTTAGCACTTCGTCAATAATTGATTCTGTTTCTGACCTTGGAATTAAGACATTATCATTAATATAAAATTCATCTTTATAAAATGTATGTCTTTTTAATATATATGACAAAGGCTTATTTTTTCTTAATTCTAAAATATCTTCAATTTTTTTATTATTATAATCAGTAAGAGTATTATTAAATTGTTCATAAAGTTTTGGTCTATTTACATTTAGAACAAACATAAATATATGCTCCGCTTCAATTTTCGATTCTGACTGTGATTGATTGGTAAATTGCTCAACAAATTTTGTATATTTTTTGAGGGCTTGTAAAATTCTCATTATTTTCTAGATTCTTCTGTAAGAGCCTCGATTAGTGGCTCAATATCACCTTCAATGAGTTGTTCAAGTTTATATAGAGTAAGATTAATTCGGTGATCTGTCACTCTACCTTGTGGGAAATTATACGTCCTTATTCTCTCTGAACGATCACCAGATCCCACTTGTTTCTTTCTGCTTTCATCAGTATCTCTTTTTTGTTTTTCTTGTTCAGCAGATAAAAGCCTGGAATGTAAGTACTCCATCGCTTTTGCTTTATTTTTATGCTGTGATCGATCATCTTGGCACTCTGAGACAATGCCTGTTGGTATATGAGTGACTCTTACAGCTGAATCTGTTTTATTTACATGTTGTCCACCCGCACCAGATGCCCTGTATGTATCAATTCTCAAATCCGCAGGGTTAATATCTATATCATCAACTTGTTCAACTATAGGTAAGACAGCTACAGTGGATGCTGAAGTATGTACTCGACCTTGAGTCTCTGTATTTGGCACCCTTTGTACTCTATGAGTTCCTGATTCAAACTTAAGATTGCTATAAACATTAGATCCAATAATTTTGAAAATTATTTCTTTAAATCCTCCATGATCACTGATATTACTATTGATAATTTCAATATCCCATTTATTCTTCTCTGAGAATTTTAAGTACATTTTATATAAATCACCAGCAAATATAGCTGCCTCCTCTCCACCAGTCCCTGCTCTAATCTCCATGTATATATCTCGCGAATCATTAGGATCTTTCTCCACCGTTACTTCAATTATTTTATTTTCAATTTCTTTCAATAATTGTTCATGATTTTTTAATTCTTCTTGAGCTATTGCTCTCATTTCTTTATCTTCATCTTCCAGGAGTTCTTTTGTGTCAATAATTGATTTCTCGATATTAAGATACTTTTGAAATAATTTAACGCTAGGTTCTAGCTTTGTGAGTTTTTGATTAAGTGTTTTCATAAGACTTCTGTCAGAATAAACTTCAGATGTACTTAATTGATTAGTAATATCTTTATAACTTGAGACATGATTCTCAAGTTTGGCTCTTAATTCTTGATTCATTAGTTTTCTTTGAAAAGATCATTAAGTTTTTGAGATTTGTCTTCATCTAAATGTGGATAAAGCTCTTTTAACTTTATTGTAGTTTCATGTGCCAGCTTATTTTTAAGAGACTCAGATATATATTCAATTATAGAGTCTATGTCATCTCCATTATTTGACATTCTTTTGGCTTTTATTACAATTCCCTTTGTAATATCATCAACATATTCTCTGTAATTCTTTATAACTTCAGAGCTATTATTTTCAGAAAGCCAATTTTTGTATTCAATAATTTTAAATTTGATTATCTCTTCAGCTTGTTCTATCGACTTTTCTCTAATCTTATAATTCTTTTCAATGATTTCACCGAGATCATCAATGGTATAGAGATATACATTATCCAGATTTTTAATTTGAGATTCTATATCCCTAGGCACACCAAGATCAATAAGAGCAATGGATTGGTTATTCCTTTTGTCAAGAGCACTTTCAATATTACCTTTTCCAATAAGCGGAAGAGAACTTGATGTTGATGTAATTATTATATCGTATTCATGGATGATGTTGGACAAATTATTCAAATGAGAATATCTACAGTTATTTTCAAAAGCTAATTTTTTACCTTTTTCTTCTTTTCTATTACATATAGTAATGTCGTTTACGTTATTTGATTTTAGATATTTTAATGCAAGCTGAGTCATTTCACCCGCACCTATTAATAAACATTTTTTTTCTTCGATATTAGAGAATATTTTTTTAACAAGTAGAATTGATGTGTACATGAAAGATATAGCATTACCACCTATATCTGTATTTGTTCTAACATTTTTTGCGACAGAAAATGAATATTCAAACAATCTTTTCAATTTACTATCTATTGTTTTATTTTCTAGGGCGATTTTATAAGATGTTTTCACTTGTCCTAAAACTTCGCTTTCACCAACTACCATGGAATCAAGTCCGGAAACTACCTTAAATAAGTGTCTTATTGCATCTTCTTCCCGATGAACATACATATGACTTATAAAAGGTCGATATTCTTTTTCTCCCACCAGCCATTTTTGAATATTATCAGATCCTGATTCGCTATCTGTATAAATCTCGGTTCTATTGCATGTAGAAACAACAAGTACCTCATTTATCTCAGGCATTTTTTTTATTCTTCGAAGCAACAAAGAACAAGCGTCGCCTGTAAAAGAATATTTTTCTCTTATATCTAAACTAGCAGATTTATGATTAAGCCCTATAACTGATATGGTCATTTTTGTTTCCTTATTAACATATTAGCATGTGCTATTATACATAGATGGTAAAAAATTTGAAATTTGTAGTATTAATTAGCCTTTTATTTCTTATATCTTGTGGCTCACAGATCAGTTCTGAACAGAGGGACTTTAAAGAGGAGGTCTCATACAAAAGTCCAGAAATAAAATACAATTATGCATATTATAAAATAGTCGTAGAATTACTGCTTCACAAGGGCAGGACTAATGATGCTATCAATACATTTACATCGAACATAACCTATTTCAACAATGAAACTGATTTTATGAACATGATCAATAGAGCAAGAGAGCTTAATAAATTTGATTCAATCATGACAATCGTGAATAGATGGCTAGAACTAGACAATCAAAATATCTATGCTCATAAAGCTGCATTTTCTGCATATATAGAAGTTGAACAATATCAATCAGCAAATATACACTTCGATTTTTTATACAACCTCTACTTAGAAAATAAAAATGAATCCTATGTTGATATTGAAAGTATTTTATCAAGAAATGTAATTACAAAGAATATAGTAGATTATTTTGAGTTGAACCTTCCAAGATATAAAGATAAAACAATTTTATTATCCTACATTAATATATTACAAAAAAATAATATTGATGAGCTTGCTGTTATATACATAGAAGACATTAATTTCAAAAAAAATAGAACATTAACCAGGAAGTATGCAAAGTCACTATCCCAATTAAATAAAACTGATAAAGCTATATCAACATTAGAAAGTTTTATTGAATCATCATCTATTTTAGACCGAGAAGTATCATTTGAACTTTTAATGTTCTACCTTAAAGAAGAAAAGTTAGATCATGCGGCTCCACTCATTGAGAAACTCATAAGTATTGATCCTTCCGATGATGATTTTATTTTTAGAGTTGCTTTATTATGTTTTGATAATGAGAGGTATAACCTGGCAGAAAAGTATTTTAATATTTTATTATCTAAATTTTATGTACCTGATAATATTAATTTTTTCTTAGGCCAGATTGATTATATAAATAAAAGGTATGATGAAGCATTGTTACATTATCAAAGAATACAGCAAGGAACGTTTGTTAATGTTAAAACTTTAAATGTTTCAAAAGCTTTGTTAAAAAAATATAATTTAGAAAAAGCTTTATCCCATATTGACAAGGAAATTAAAATAAAAAATCAGGATAATCTACTTAATTCTTTATCACTTAAGCTGTCAATTTTCGAGGAGATAGGCGAATCAGCTGATATTATTAAGCTGTCTAGTCAAATTCTTAAATCTTTTCCAAATAATGAGAGAGCACTTTACAGTCGTGCTATTGCTTACGAAAAAGAAGGTAATATTTTAAGTATGAGTAAGGATTTTGATGAGATGATCAAACTTAATAAATACAATTCAATTGCTTTAAATGCATATGGATACAGCCTTGCGTTACATAAACTTCATCTTGATAAATCAGAAAATCTAATAAGAAAAGCTCTTGGCATCCGACCTGGTCAAGCGGCAATCTTGGACAGTTTAGCGTGGGTATTATATTTAAAAGGTTCTTACAAAGAAGCAGCGAAATACTCGTCTTTAGCTTATTCCAAGGATCAAGATCCTGAAATTGTAGAACACCATTATTTAATACTTTTAAAAAATGGTAATTCTAATGAAGCAAAATATATCTTAAATCAGTCTATAAAAAATAATCCTAACAGCGAAAAGTTACTAAAGCTCTTAGATAATAGTAAAAATGCAGCCATTAAATTGTAAGTCATTTGCAAAACTTAACTTATGTTTACATATTCTTGATACAAGGAAAGATGGTTATCACGATCTAGAAAGTATCTTTTGTATTATTGATTTCTATGACACGTTATCTTTCCAAAAAAATAATTCAACCAAACTCAACTTTAAAACGAACTCTAATGAAATTGACTCTACTTATAATTTAGTTACAGAAGCATATAATGTAATTTCAAATTTATATGATATTGAAGGTGTAGATATATTTTTAGATAAACAAATACCTGTAGGTTCTGGTTTAGGTGGTGGCAGCTCAAATGCTGCAGTCACCTTATTGGCATTAAATGACATTTTCAAATTAAACATATCAAAGGATAATTTGATGAAAATATCTGAGGACATTGGAGCAGACGTACCGTTCTTTATTAATGGTGGAGCTGCATATATTGGTGGAAAAGGAGAAATTGTTAATAATATTTCAGTAGATAAAAAATACTTTGTTCTTATCCTGCCAAATTTAAAGATATCAACAAAAGATATGTATGCATCTTTATCCTCAAAAGACTTTATGACTCAATGCAGTCTTGATGAGCTAATGGCATCAAATATTAATTCCTTTGAAAAAATAGTTATGTCCAAATATCCTTCATTAAAAGAGACAAAATATTGGCTTTCCGCCTTTGGTAGCGTTAAAATGTCCGGTACGGGAAGCACGCTATACATTGAGTATGATAATTACGAAGGTGCATTAGTAGCCAATAAGGAGATTGGACGAAAATACAAATCATTAATAGTGAGTAGTCTAGAGTCGTATGATATTTTTTCTTAATAATTTGGGGTGTAGCCAAGCGGTAAGGCAGCGGGTTTTGATCCCGTCATTCGGAGGTTCGAATCCTTCCACCCCAGACATTAGGTCACGAAATGGTTGATATAAAAACATCGATGATATTTTCGGGAAATGCTAATAAAGCACTTGCTAAATCTGTTGCCAAAAACTTAGGAATTACTTTAGGCAAAGCTTCTGTTAAAACATTTAGTGACGGCGAAATCTCTGTTGAAATTGAAGAAAATGTCAGAGGTCAAGATATTTATATAATCCAGCCACTGTGTGACCCTGTTAATGATAACCTCATGGAACTACTTATAATGGTCGATGCTCTTAAAAGATCTTCTGTTGAGAGAATATCAGTAGTACTTCCATATTTTGGCTATTCAAGACAAGACAGACGAGCAAGATCTGCTAGAGTGCCAATCACAGCTAAAGTTGTTGCTAATATGTTAACAAGTATGGGTGTAGAAAGATTATTAACTATTGATTTACATGCTGATCAAATTCAAGGCTTTTTCGATATACCAGTCGATAATATTTATGCAACACCACTATTTTTAGCGGATATACATAAACAGAATTATAAGGATACCATTATTGTTTCTCCTGATGTCGGAGGTGTTGTAAGGGCAAGGGCATTAGCTAAACAATTGAATTCAGATTTAGCTATCGTAGATAAAAGGCGACCAGAAGCTAATGTTTCAGAAGTTATGCAAATTATAGGAGATGTTAAAGATAAGTGTTGCATCATAGTTGATGATATATGTGACACAGCAGGAACACTATGCCATGCAGCAGACGCACTAAAAGATCAAGGTGCATCAAAAGTTTTTGCTTATATCACTCACCCAATATTCTCAGGTAAGGCTGATCAAAATATTAATAACTCCACTATAGATGAAATAATCGTTACAGATACGATCAAACTCTCAAAGAAAATTAATGATACAGGCAAAATTAGACAGATAACTGTTGCAGAGATGCTAGCGGAAACATTAAGAAGAATAGATAATAAAGAATCTGTTAGTTCACTTTTCATAGAATAAGAGTATAATCCATTGAAAAATAGCTATGAACACTGAATATATATTACAAGCAAAACCAAGAGAAAGCATAGGGACAGCCACTTCTAAGAAAATTAGAAGGGAAAATGGTATACCTGCTGTCGTATACGGAGATGTTGATAACAGCAACATAGTTCTTGATGCAAATGAAGTAGCTAAGCAAGTCAGAGATGCTGGTTTCTACAGTAGTGTAATCAAACTTACAATAGATAAAAACACAATAGATGTCATATTAAAAGACCTACAAAGAGATCCTAGAAAATCAGATATTACCCATATGGACTTCTTTGCTGTAGATAAAAATAAAGCAGTTGTTGTAAATGTTCCTATTATGTTCGTAAATGAAGATACATGTGCTGGGGTTAAGTTAGGTGGTGGCATGATATCACACATACAATCTGAACTTGAAATCTCCTGTTTACCTAAAGATATTCCTGAAAACATCACTGTTGATATCGCTGAATTAGAATTGGGACATAGTGTTCATTTATCAGAAGTTAAATTACCTGCTAATGTAGAACTTGCGACACCTGTTGACGAAGAACATGATTCGCCTGTTGTCAGTTGTTATGAGCCTAAAGCTGAAAAAATTGAAGAAGTTGAAGCGGCACCAGCAGATGATGAAGCTGGCGATACTGATGATAATACCAAAGCAGATGCTGACGCTGATTCCAAAGAAGAAGATAGTAAATAGCCTCCTTTAATATGATTCCTGAAGATAATCCTCCAGCATTGATTGTAGGATTAGGTAATCCTGATAATAAATTTCTAAACACAAGACATAACATAGGTTTTTGGTTTATTGACTCTTTGGTTGATAGTCTACGAATCCACTTCAATGATAACTTGAAAAAAGGTTTTTGTGATACTGATTATCAATCAGAGGGTATAGATATAAAAATACTTAAACCAATGACTTTTATTAATGATAGCGGAACGCCTTTGAAAAACTTCATTAAAAATAAAAATATCATACCATCTCAGATAATTGTCGCTTACGATGATTTAGATTTAGCCGCCGGTAAAATTAGACTCAAATTTTCAGGTGGAAGCGGTGGGCACAACGGAATCAAAGATATTATAGAAAAAATTGGCACAAAAGATTTTTGGAGATTAAAAATAGGAATCGGTAAGCCTACGCATAAAGATGATGTCATTTCCTATGTATTGGGTAAGCCATCACCAGATGATAAAAAACAAATATTAGAGGGGATAGAGAATATCATTCAAAATTCTCAAGATTTACTTGATGGTTCTTATACAAATTTCATGAATAATCTAAATGGTGATAACAATGGGATTTAAATGCGGTTTGGTTGGTATGCCAAACGTAGGTAAGTCATCCATATTTAATTTATTAACTTCACAAAAAATTGATGCTAAAAACTTCCCTTTTTGTACAATCGATCCAAATATTGCAACTGTAGAAGTACCGGATGATAGATTGGATAAGTTATCAGAATTAAACTCATCAAAAAGTAAAATTAATGCAGTAATTGAGTTTGTAGATATTGCTGGATTAATAAAAGGAGCTTCTAAGGGAGAGGGGCTTGGAAATGATTTTCTCACGCATATCAGAAATACTGATGCCATAGCACATGTAGTAAGATTCTTTATTGATGATGATATTATTCACGTCAACGGTGAACCTAATCCTATGTCAGACTTTAATGATATTAATACAGAATTGATATTATCTGATATCACTACATTAGAAAGTATCTCAAATAGAATTACAAAAAGCAAAACATCTGAAAAGGAAAAAAATCTTTTAAAAGAAGAAGCGATAAAAGCTCTCGATAAACTGAATAACAATAAATTTTTACAAAAAAAAGATTTAGACAAAGTTCAAGAGTTTTTCCCTGATATTAAATTGTTGACTCAAAAGCCAATGTTTGTGATTGCTAATATTAGTGAAAATACCTCAAAACAGGAAATTAATGACTTCATTAAATCAATGCCAGAAAATATAAAATTAGTTGAGGTGAATGTTAAAGTGGAAACAGATCTTGACGTGCTCTCAGAAGATGAAAAAAAAGAATTTATGGAAGAGTTTGGCATAGATGAGTCTGCATTATCAAAAATTATCAAAATGGGATATAGTCTTCTTGATCTTAAAACATTCTTTACATCGGGTGAAAAAGAATCAAGGGCATGGGCAGCAAAAAAGTATTTTAATGCTCAGGAATGTTCAGGTATCATACACACAGATATCCAAAAAGGATTTATAAGAGCTGAAACCGTCTCATATGATGATTACATCGAAAGCGGAAGTGAGCAAGCTTCAAAAGCCAATGGCGTATGGAGACAAGAAGGTAAAGATTATGTTGTTTGTGAAGGCGATGTGATCTATTTTAGATTTAATATATAAGGTCATGTAGCTCAGTTGGTTAGAGCACAGCACTCATAACGCTGCGGTCGGTGGTTCAAGTCCACCCATGACCATAAACAAAGCTTTTTCAATCCTACAACCCCCATGTTTATTGACCTCTAGTTTTTGAAAACACCTAATTTATCATCTCAAGTGTACAAATAAGTGTACAAATCAAAAACTCTTTTACTAATGACTAGATTTCATAACATTTCTCATTAAAAATCAGCGCTACTCAAAAGTATGTCTCGTGAAGTCTTACCAAGTAAATATGATAATATTTAATCATGAGTGCAAATTTATCACCATTTTACGTTGTACCTGGGTATACATTTTTCTATTGGGGATTCACACTTAAAAAATCTGTATATGACGAGTATAAAAAGTTCTTTGGACTAAAATTAGGTTCTTTAGTCAAACCCATTGAACTGGAGATTGGTAGAAAAAAATTTGATGCAAAAATACGTATTGCAAGAATAAATAATCAGGGAAAGATTAAGAATAGGTCCTCAACAATATATCCCGAGAGAGAGGTAGTTCAAATATTTTATGATGGTGAGCCAGATACTCTTAAAGCTCTCAGAAAACTTGTTATATTTAGTTATGCATCAACTATAGACAAATCGAAACCTAAACTAAAGGAGTTGTTGGAGTTTGAATATAAAGGGAATAATTCTTTCAAAATAAATGTTATCAGTAAGCAAGAGACAGATTTTGATAGAATGTTTGAGTTTATGGAAGACAAAAATCTTTTTGCCTTTTGGAAAGATGAAAATAGTAAGAAAAAGAAAAAAGATAAGTTGTTTATATCGTATTCTGATAAGTGGATTAAATCAAAAGAAGTTTCATCGTATTCTAATCGAACAAATATAGTATATATTCTACATGATTCAGATTCTAAAGAATTATATGTTGGTAAAGCGAATATTTTTGGTAATAGAGTTAAAGAAGATTCATCAAGGGTAGCGCTTGAGAAATTTGATAAGTTTCTTTTTTTTGAACTTAATCCCGAATATAGTTTCTTGTTAGATAATCTTGAAAATTACACTATTAGATTTCTTGCATCTATATTTAAAAACTTAGTAAAAGTAAAAGGGCTTGATATTGAGTCACTTAAATTAGTCAACAAGCAGATAAAAAAATAATATCTAAAGAGAATCATGTCACATAAAGGTGAGAATATTGTAACTATTGTTGGGTTTGCGGTCTTTATATTTCTAATTTCTCTTAACATACCTCCTTTTTTGCCATTGATATTAATGTTCGTTATTTGGTACTACGGGCTGAAGCTTTTAGAAGATACTGATAATAAAACGAGGGAAAAAAAACTTAAAAAGAAAATATTCACCAGAGAAATAGGTATCATCGAAAGCTATAAAAAATTTTTCAATAGTTTCAATCCGCCATTAACAGATAACCAAAAGATTGCTGTTGTAACAGACAAAGGAAATAACCTTATTATCTCGGGAGCTGGGACCGGTAAAACAACAACAATTATTGCAAAAATTCTTTTTCTACTTGAGTCTAAGAAATGTAATGAAGATGAAATACTCCTAATTGTATTTACTAAAGCAGCAGGTGAAGAACTAAGATCAAGACTTGAGGATAAAATAGGTAAAAATAAAATTATTATAAAAACCATACATGCATTTGCAAAAAATATTATTGAAAACCAAGAAAAAAAGAAGCCCACAATTGCTAATTTTCTTGATTCACATACTTCAACGATTATGCATATAGATGGAATAATAAAAGAGCTATGTATAGATAATATCAATTTCAAAAAAAGCTTTGTCGAATTTTTTCAACACTATAGTGTTGAGAATATCGATGGTAAATTTAAGAGCGAACAAGAGTACCTAGACTATTTACAAGCAAACCCATTCTATACAATAAAAGGTGATTATGTAAAAAGTTTTGGAGAACTATCTATTGCCAACTTCCTCTATTCAAATGGAATATCATATGAATATGAAGATATGTATAGACCACGTACTAGTGATTCTCATAAACCAGATTTTCATATTAAAGATTCTAATGTATACATAGAATATTTTGGTTTAGATAGAAAAGGAAATACTAGAAAAGATATAGATAATCATAAGTACAAAAAAGATATGGAGTGGAAGAGATCTATTCATGAAAAAAATAAAACAATTCTTATTGAGATATTTTTCTATGACATTATTGAAGAATCATGGCAGGAAAAACTAAAAGAAAGTCTTGTTAATAACAATATTGATTTTTACCCAAAAAGTATTAATGAGATTTATGATCAACTACCCAAATATCAAGTAACCGAGTATTCCAAACTTGTACTTAGATTTTTGGATTTAGACAAAGCTAAACTTAAAAATAAGGAACCAAGTAATGCTCGGCAATCACAATTTTTAAAACTGTATAATCCTATAAAAAATAAATATGAGGAGTCACTGGGTACTAATATTGATTTTAATGATATGGTTAATACCGCAAGAGATTATTTAGATACTGATTCATTCAAGCATAAATTTAAATATATTATTGTTGACGAGTTTCAAGATATCTCTATGTCAGATTGTAATTTTATAAAATCTCTATTGTCAGGAACTTATGTTTCTGCAAAAACAGAGGCTAGTAATGAGGTAAAATTATATTGTGTCGGTGATGACTGGCAATCTATTTTTAGTTTCAGAGGAGCAGAACCAAGTCTAATGAGAAACTTTGATAGACATTTTAATAAATCAAATGATTCGTCGATGGTACAGCTTAATAAGACATTTAGATTCGATAATTCTATCAATGATGCTTCAAGTAAATTTCTTATGAAAAATCCAAACCAAATCTCAAAAGAATTAGTCACACATAAAAAATCAGATAAATCCTCCGTATACCTTCATTGGATTGAACCTATGAGTATTGAAGATAGTATACGCAAGTGGGTGGAGGAATATTCCAAAAAAGAAGAGAATAAATCAAAAAACCTTCTAATTTTATTTAGATACAATAAATACAATCCACCCGAAAAATTAAGTACCAAAATTCGACAATTATGGGGTAACGGAAGAAAAGTAAGATTTAAGAGTCTGCATTCATCAAAAGGGCACGAAGAAGATGTGATTTTAATCATTGGTCTAGAGGGTTCAAAAAAAGAACATGGGCGTAGTAGCTTCCCTACTAGTTACAAGACTGATGAAATCCTGAGTATGGTCTTAGATAAGCATGATGACTTCTCATTTTCAGATGAGAGGAGATTATTATACGTAGGTATGACAAGAGCAAAGTTTTATCTACACATGTTATGTGATTATGAAGACCGATCTCCATTTGCAGATGAGATAGCAGATTATCCTAATGTTAACATAATTAAGCCAACCAAATTCCTACAAAGAAAATGTCCTGCTTGTAAAACGGGCAGTATTAGGAAATTAAAGAGCAAGTATGGTCCAAAACCTCGTTATATTTGTAATAGAGATCCTGTCTGCAATTATGTTGGTTTTAATTGTCAACAAGATGGGTGTGATGGACTGGTAGTTCGAGGAAAATATAAAAGCACTTGTGACACTTGTGGATATGAATACGAAAATTGTAAAGGCTGTGATGCGGGAATATTACAAGAAAAAGTTAACAGTAATACAGGAGAACGTTTTTTAAGTTGCCATACATACCGCCCTAACTCTGATTGTAAATATACGCAATCAATTAAGAAAAACACTAATGTAAATCACAAACCTTAAAAAGGTATATCCTCATCAGGAATTATACTTAACCCTGACTCATCTATAACTTCATACAGATATGGTATGCCCTCATAGTGAATAACTTTGGTACACGGAGTCCATGATTTGATACACTTCTCACTACAACAATGACACTTACCACATATCTTTGACTGACACCAAGCACATGAAGCAGGGAAGTTATCTTTCTCCTCACATTGCCAACAATGATGAGTCTTTTTTACTACTTTTAATTTATTCATACCAAGGTATATAAGTATACTATTCCAATTATTGCTATAGGCCAAACTGCATAATCATATATCATCTCAATAAACTCATCTTTCAATCCTTCCCTAAAATCTTTACTTTTATAAATTTTTTTCCAAAATTCTTTATCAAAAATAAATTCAAAAAATTCTATAATGAAACTTAGAGATGGTATAAAAGTTTTCCATGTAATTTTTGATACATCAAGAATCCCTGCCTCAAGTTGTATACAATACTTTTCAAGATATACTTCATCCCAATCATTATAGAATAGTCTTCTATTTCTTCTAGATGAAGCAGTACAAACAGGAACATGATTATAATGAAATTTCATATAAGAATAACGCCTTGACCTTCTAGAGGAACGTTCTTGTAAAAAACTTTTATCTAAGAAGGTTGCCAGTCTTTGTGCACGTAAAGAATCCAAGATAAACTCATAATTAGATTGGTTACTTAATAATATGGGAAGTAATTTATTCATCTGTATCTATTATAACTGGGACATGATCGCTTAAGTGTATCCAGTCCTTAAATTTTCCAATTTCTACACTCTTTAATCTATCTAAAATATTTTTGGAAAGAAAGCAAAAATCTATATGAAATGGCCTATCCTCCTTATGGTAATGAAAATAGGTTCCTTGTTTTTCTTTACCTTGCTCTTCTCTAAAGAAGTGGTGATAGGAACTATGTATGTTTTTATCCAATAATTGGTCTAGAACATCTTGATGATTTTTATCCACACCTGTTCTTTCCCAAATAAGGTTGCTATTTAAGTCTCCAGTAATAATTACATTCTCATCATCAATGAATGATTCATACTCTTTAAGAGCAAAATGTAACTGTCTTATATAATTAATATGATTTTTCTTTTTATCTTCAACTTTCTTTGTCCATACAGCAATGAGCTTATAGCTGATATCACCTCTCGATACTATAAGAGGCAAGATGTATTTAAATTCATTAGTGTATTTATCATATAAATCTATTTTGAAGTCATTGAAAGTGAATACACCCAACCCTTTAGATACATTATCTCCAATCCAGTAGCTATCCGATGTCTCAGGAGCTTTAATTTTATCTAAAGTTTCGCACTCAGGAATAACCATAACATCTGGTTTATAAGATAGTGCTTGAGCATAGTCGTCTCTAAATCTCATCTTACAATTCCAGGAAAATATTCTCATATACCTAGTCTATTACAAAGTGTACAAATAAGTGTACAAACAACAATTAGTTGGTTTACAGGTCAATGTTTATAGGGGGTGAGATTAACTTTCAAATCCACCCATGACCACTCAATATCAATATCAGTACATCAAGATATACTCATTTTTATAATCTTTGAAAAAATCCACCATAATGTCAGAAAATAAAACGAAAGGTAAATAATAAGTACAACGATTGATACAGACATTACAAGTTTATCTATGATGATGTTGTAAATTCTATTCATTAAAACAATTCTCTCCACCACTCCAATATAAGAGGTTCCATGGCGTTAAATAGTGCAAAATCCTCTACTGAAAATATGATTATCCCGACAACAAGTGCGGGTATAAAAATCGTAACAAAAACTATTTCTAATGCAGATTTTAATAAGTCAGGTTTTGGCCTCCCATTTGGTCCTTGTTCACTCATATTTTACTTCCTTGTTGGTTCAGGTACACATTGTTCATTACTCCACATATCTCTATTGGCCCTAGTACTATAGAATGACGTACACATGATGTGAGTACCATTAACATGATTGGAAATATTACTCGCAATCTGGTCTAATTGCAATGTAAGGAAATCTCCATACTTCTAATCTTTCTCTATCCGTCTGTTTTATACAATGAATGGATTTTTATACCTTGGTTTTTGAGTTTATCTGAACCCTTTAAGTTCTCTAAATCAATAACAAAAAAAGAATTAATTTGTTTACTATTGAACTTTCTCAGTAATTTAACTGATGCTAATGCTGTACCTCCTGTCGCTATTAGGTCGTCAACTAACAAGATATTATCTGATTTTTTTACTACTGAAGATTGAATCTCAACGATATCATGACCATATTCTAATTTATATTTTACTTTAGTTATCTTACCGGGCAATTTTCCCGATTTTCTTATTGGAATGAGTGGAAGATCAGCTTTGTAAGCGGCAACAGCCCCAAATAAAAAACCTCGAGATTCGATTCCGACTATCGTGGTGATTTTATGTTTTTTTATAACCTTAATTATTTCCTGAATAATTAACTTGAATATTTCTGGTTTTCTAGTTATTGAGAAAATGTCTTGAAAGCTGATACCCTTGATAGGGAAGTCTTTTATAACCGCGATATTTTTTCTAATAGCTAGTGCAGCTTTGCCCATAATTTATCTTTTTGATTAGACATCATTAAAAGCAAGTCTTATGTACTTAAAAAATATTGTTACAATCATAACTCTGTGCTTTGATTTGATGGTCGGTACCTAATAATAAGGCAAGCAATTGCAATTAGTAATATCGCACCTGCCTCGTAAATTAATGTACTCGGTTCCATGTCCTTACCCTGTAGTATTATCAATCTTGATAGTGCAGTCATGGCAATGAACAAGGGTAATGTTATAGGTATTTTGTTACTTACATAAAATACACCAATCATGCCTAAAACCTCTGTATATATAAACAGTAACAACAAATCAGGCAAGTTAACTCTACCTATCATGTATATTGAAACTATCTCTTGGATGGTTGCAACAATCGTCAGTAGTGCAATCACACCAAGTAATCCTTTTTCTATAACTTTAATTAAATTCATATTATTACTCTCTCATTAAGTATATATTTCATAGTCTTTATCTTAACCCTAAATATACATATGACCATAAATTTGTGTAATAATAGTTCAAACATTAGCAGGGGAAGAGACATGAAATTCTTTAACGAAAGACCAAATGGAAGTCCATTTGTAGAGTTAGCCGTATATGCACTGATTGTTTTTGTGGTTATAGCACTAATATAAACATTTGTTATTTACTTGAGCATAGGCGCAATCTCTACCATGACAACTCATCCATACCTCACCAATAGATAGGGTTGACAGCTATGATATTTTGATAATATAAAGTTTTTTTTGGATTAATCATGAGAAATACAGCAATTGATAAACTACCAGTTACCGTCCTGTCAGGTTTTCTTGGAGCAGGTAAAACAACTGTCCTAAGCCACATACTTAATAATAGAGACAATAAAAAAGTAGCAGTAATAGTTAATGATATGAGCGAAATTAATATTGATGCTGCAATTGTAAAAAATGAAGTCTCATTAAATCATAGTGAAGAAAAGCTTGTCGAAATGAGCAATGGTTGTATCTGCTGCACATTAAGAGAAGATCTTTTGATAGAGATTAATAAACTAGCAAAAGAAGGACGTTTTGATTATCTAGTTATAGAATCAACTGGTATATCAGAACCTTTGCCTGTGGCGGAAACATTTACATTTGCAGATGAAGACGGTAACTCATTATCAGATGTAGCGAATCTCGATACTATGGTAACAGTTGTTGATGCTGTCAATTTTTTAAAAGATTATGATGAGGCAAAATACCTGAAAGATACAGGAGAATCTCTTGGCGAAGATGATGAGAGGAGTGTATCAGATTTATTGGTCGAGCAGGTAGAGTTTGCTGACATCATATTAGTCAGTAAAACTGATTTAGTTAGTGCACCAGGTATTGACCGTCTTACAGCAATCTTAAAAACCCTTAATACTACAGCTAAAATAATTCCTATCTCTAATGGGAATGTGGAAATAAATAATGTATTGGATACAGGTTTATTTGATTTCGAAAAAGCTCAACAGTCTCCAGGGTGGCTTAAAGAAATGAGAGGAGAGCATGTCCCAGAAACAGAAGAATATGGTATTGCAAGTTTTAGTTATGAGGCACGAAGACCTTTTCATCCAGACAAATTCTTTAATTTTCTGCACAATACAAAACAGTACGGTAAATTGATTCGTTCGAAAGGATATTTTTGGTTAGCAACACGACCTACTTTTGCTGGACAGTGGAGCCAAGCTGGAGGAATAGCGCGTTATGGATATGCAGGATTATTTTGGAAAGCGGTACCAAAGAAAGACTGGCCTGAAGATGAGGAATACCTAGAATCAATAAAAAGATTATGGGTGGAGCCTTTCGGAGATATGCGCCAAGAATTAGTTTTTATAGGACAAGAATTAAATCAAAAAGAAATCACAAATAAACTGGATGATTGCCTCTTAAGTGAAGAAGAGGTGTTAAAGGGTAAAGCTTACTGGAAGACATTAAAAGATCCTTTTCCAGAATGGAATTAAATAATTTAGGTTATTCTACGGGCCTTTTGAACATCAAGACCCAGACACGGTAATCTGTATCATAATTAGTTGAAACCAGTTCCCAGCCCTGTCCACCTAGATTCTCAGGCTTCTGGCTTTCATCAAGTGAGTGTTTAAGTACTTCCCACTCAAATGTTTTGTATTCCCATTTAACCATAATTCATTTTAACCTGAATATTTAAAAAATATAGTTAAGAAATTAAATAAGTAATGATATTGCATAAACTCCAACATATGCAAAGATTGTCAATATAATAACAGCTAAAATAAACCCTTTAAGTAGTTTTACTAAATCAGACATAATCGAAATATATATAAATAATATTATAAATCTTTAACATAGTATAAAATATTACAATATATGAGACTAATTATATCGATAGGGCTGATTTTTTTTCTGTTATCTTTAAATTCATTTTCATATCCACGTTACTCAAGCGAGGAAAATAGCAAGAATCAAAAATTATTTTTTGTAATACCGAGTAATGGAGAAGAAGTGACAAGCCCATTTAAAGTAGAGTTTGGCCTTGTAGGGATGGATGTTGTCCCTGCTGGAATTGATAAACCTATGTCAGGACATCATCATCTTTTAATTAATGTGAAAAAACTACCAGATATGAAAGCGCCTATTCCTGCTGATAAAAAACATCTACATTTTGGTAAAGGTCAAAAAGAAACAATAATAGAGCTACCAAAAGGCAAGCATACACTGCAGTTATTACTTGGTAATTATCTACATATTCCGCATGATAAGCCTTTGATATCAGAAAGAATTGAAATTATAGTAAAGTAGTTTCTTATGAAATATTTACATACAATGCTCAGAGTATCTGATGTAGAGGAATCATTAAAATTTTACTGTGATGGACTTGGCTTAAAAGAAGCAAGAAGAATGGAATTTAAAGAAGATAGGTTTACTCTTATCTTTTTATCTGCTCCAAATAATGAAGATGTAGAATTGGAGCTAACATATAACTGGGATGGTGATAGCTTAAAAGAGTCCTCAAGAAATTTCGGACACATCGCATATAAAGTTAAAAACATATATGATACCTGTGAACATCTTATAAGCATGGGGATAAAGATTAATTATCCACCAAGGGATGGTTGTATGGCTTTTGTAAAATCTCCAGACAATATTTCCATTGAATTATTACAAGAAGGTGAAAAGCTTGAACCTAGAGAACCGTGGCTATCAATGGAAAATATTAAATAAATGCATTAGTCGCGATCTTTAATTTTAGGATACTCTTCTTCAGATAGCTCTTGATCACACTCAGGCTTAAGATAATCCCTAATAAATTTCTCATCCTGATCTTTTTTTTTCACTTTGCTATCTATAGGTATCGTATAACTTTTTTTATTCATATTAAATGTCAGTATTATCATCTAAGCACATCATAATGACAGCATAAATAATTGCCCCTAAAAAAAAATATAATACAAAGAAACCATTCATAATTTATAATATATCAAATGATTGATAATGAATGGAAACTATTTGAAGCTAATCTCATAAAAAAATATGATACAGATCCTAATGCTGAGTTAGCTGAGGCCTTAATCAAAGAGTATTCTGCTCATATGCTTAATAATACTGATTATACAAAAGAGTTAGGACTTTATATTGATAATATTTCAATCAAATCCTCAAAAGATAAAATACATTTATCGGAAGCTTTCGGCTTGAATGGTAAATGGGGCAGATCCAAAATAGAACTTAAGTACATTTTTATTAATGCTCAGACTTGGCAATTTATATTTGAAGGAAAACCTTTGCCATTAGCATATGAGCAAACAGCTCAAACACTATCTGTATCAATAGATGAGGTAAGAATTGGATTTGAAAGAAAAAATCATGATTTTGGAACGAGAGAATTATCTAGATTTGGTCTAGACATATTTATAGCGCTCAATAAAAGACAACTATCACCGGAGGAAATAACTATAGCTGATGAATATCTTAAAGAAGATATCAGGATACAAATGTCAAAAGACCTTCATCATCACAGGATAAAGTATAAGTTTACTTATTGATTAGCTTCAAGAGCTCATCCACTTTGGTATCGAGAGCTTTTTTACTTTTAAATGAATTTCTAACGCATGATTCAACGTGTGTTTTGAGTACTTTTGATTCCACAGATACTAGTGCTGATTTTGCAGCCTTAATCTGATTTAGAACATCAATACAATATTTACCATTATCAATCATATTAATGATTCCACGAATTTGACCTTCAATCCTCTTTAATGAAGCCAGTTGCTTTTTATGTGATGGATTTTCTATCATGTCATAGATAAATGGGTAATACATAAGTAAAAAAACTAGCGAAAACAAATATTCCAATAGAAGCAAAATAAATAACTTTAGATCTTTTTCTAGTTTTTAGACACGTATCTCTTAAATCTGGATCTGTTGGACATGGTAGCAAGGAAGCTTTTTTTATTAAAAAACCTGCAAGTAATAAAATAATTCCTGTAACTATGGAAATAGTAATTTTATATTGAGAGATAACAATCAACTGAGGAAAAAAATTCACTATTGATGCAAACGTTGCACCTGCTCCAAGTAGAACAAATAGAGCAGGTAAAGCACAACATATAAGTGTTGATGAAGAAGCAAAAAGTGTAATCAATCCAAGTTTCATTGATTCATTATCTTTAAACATAATTTAAACTTTTCGTATTACAATTCCAGTAGCTGTTTGCCCGTTAGATAAGAAAATATTCTTAATTTCATTCAAATCTACTTCTTTGTTCATAGAATAAGCTATCATAACTTTTCCTTTATCCAGACTTACATCTACTTTTTTAACATCTTTGTCATCATTAAATGTTTTTTCTATTCCTCTTGCACAGAAATCACATACCATTCCTTGTACATCTACAATTACAATCTGTGTATTAGACAAACCAGCACTAAAACTTGAAAACATTTCATCAGTAATCTTTGTTTTAGATCCGTCTACATAGGTCATATCTTGATGTTTATTATGATTATGTGAATCATGATTATGCATACCATCCATAGCAAGGACGGTATTCGATGATAATATAATTAACGATAATAATATTTTGTACATAATAGTTCTCCTTAGTTTAAAACCTTAACATATAGTGAATATCCCAGTGTGAATTTTTTGCACCAATTTCTACAAGAGAATCACCTTTAAAAAATTTCATGAATGGATATGTCTCCCAATTATTATTAATCGTATCTTTTTTAGCTTTTACCATAACCCAGGTATGTAAATCATTATATTCACCAAGATAAGGCGCAACTCCAAATGTAAGTTCATTTTCCGTATAGTCAGTTACATCTGTGTCTTTGTTAATGACTGAGAATGACGTAAATAATCTTCTCGTTTCCCAATCACCATGAATACCATAAAAGTGATTATTCTTTGATTTGGTTGATACACCTCCCGTTAAATACAAATTGGCTTGTGACGACTTAGTATTTTTCCTTCCTAAAAGGTATGTCGTTTTTAGATTAATATACTGGTCATTAAAATGACGATCGTTAATATACTCTAATCCTAGTGAGTATTTATAAATAGGAGAGTAATGATAATAATATGATGAATACATGCTGTTGGTTTTATACATAATAGTTGACCCTCCCGACCATGATATAGGTCTTGAGAATGCAGCATCAGAAGTTACAACTAACAATAAAATAATAACTGTTTTATTTATTATACCCATAGGGGGTATATTATAATATTTATCAACCCGATTCAATATTCTATATTAATGATTTTTATCAATAAGAAGTTATGTGCTACAGCGAATAGACTATTGCAGTTATTAATACAATAAACCCTGTGAATGTAAGTATCATTCCACCCACTCTTAGGATCATATTTGGTTTCATAAAAGAGAAAACTATGCCGTGCATAAATCTTCCTGCCGTAAAAATGCTACCACTAACATGTAAATAGAATGAAGATAAGCCATTTAGCTCTGCTATGAGCATCAAAATCAAAAATAATGGCGCGTATTCAATTAAATTTCCATGCGCCCTGACTGCTCTGTATAAGGTATCCTCATCTACTACGCGATCATCAGAGTGGAGAAATTTAGTGACCGGGCTCCCTCGCAAGTCTATGACCCTGAAAGCTAAAATTAACATGAAGATTATAAGAATAATTGTGTAAGTAATTGTTATATCCATTTGCATGCGATCTTATACTAGTATTTTATGAATACTATGTCTATTCCTCAATAGATATGGAAAAAACAATATCTTTTTTAGTCCCTTAGAACCTCATTATAAATTGAAAAAATAGTTCTTTAAATTATAATGATAATTCAGGGATAGAAAAATATAACAGGAGTTTATAATGAAAGCAGGCGATTCTATACCTGATATTAAATTTTGTTTCCGCGAGGGTGACATAAGACCAGAAAGCGGTACTTGTCCAGTTGGTGGAAAATTTATTGAAAAATCAACCTTAGAGTTATTTTCTAATCAAAAAGTTATAATCTTTTCTCTACCTGGAGCTTTTACACCGACTTGTTCTACATATCAATTACCTGGGTTTGAGAATAATTTTGATAAATTTAAAGAAAAAGGTATTGATGATATATATGTGGTTTCTGTTAACGATGCTTTTGTGATGAACGCTTGGGCTTCTGACTTAGGTATCAAAAATATAAAGATAATTCCAGACGGTAATTGCGAATTTACTACTGCGATGGGCATGAATGTCTCAAAGGGAAACCTTGGATTTGGTATTAGAAGCTGGCGATACGCCATGATAGTTGATAATTGTAAAATTGAAAAAATTTTTGAAGAGCCAGGGAAATCTGACGATTTTTCTGATGATCCATATGGGGAAACCTCACCAGAAAACATAATGGCACAGTTATGAAAATAGTATCAAATTTATTAATATCGGGGCTTTTCTTTTCAATAGCGAGCTTTATTAATGCTGAGGAATTAATAATCGGGAAAGGCAATCTTAGTAATGACATCAATATAGTATTTGAAGCTGCACCAAAAGATACTTTGTATAATAATGCCAGGGAAGTGCTTTCTGAAAAAGAAACAGATATTCACATTGAATCGCTTGTTTATTGGAATAATGATATTGATATCAGTGGACAGTTACCAGAAGCATTTATTCCATACCTCATTATAATATCTGAGATAACGAATGAAAATACAACAGAAAAAAATACTGTTGAGTTAACACCTCATATAAACCTAAGCGATGGTTTTCATTATGCAGAAAATATAAAGCTTCCCGGTTTAAGGAGCGATACTTATAAAATTAAATTTACTGTTTCTATTGATGAAAAAAAATTAACTTATCATAATGACTGGAAAGAATTGTATTCATATCCGCTTTTTGATGAGAAAGAATTTGAATATAGTAACCTAGACTTTGAAAAGATGGCTGAAGCGGTACGTAACTGAATAAGTGCCATTGCCAACGTTAATAAAAGGTCTTTTCACAGCAACTACCTCGCTTAATAGATTAAAATTTGATAATATTCAGCAAGTGAAAATAAATAGTAAATGTCATCAGCATACCCATGAGCATGAGCATGAGTGTCATGCGGATGATCACAATCATCTATGTGGACAGTGTGGTAAGTTGCATTCTAAGTATTTCATCGAAAATCACTATTGTGTTTGTCAGACCTTATTCAATATTCCATCTAAGGATTTTGAAGAATATGTAGTCACTAACTTTCATACTCGGGGACCACCAGCTTCTAATTTTATTTAAATAGTAAAAATAAATTTAGGAGAAAAAAATGTTTTTAAAACGTTTATTTTACGTTTTGATAATTACGAGTACAACTTTTGTACAAGCAGATGATTTAACACCTCTTGAAGTGGAGTCATCACTTTTATCAAATACAGTAGGGGAGAGTAAATACCCACTTGCAATAATTGGAAGCACAGATATTAACTCTACACAGAGTATTGGAACAATTATTAAAAGAATACCGGGCATATCGAACTCTGATTATGGTGCGGCAGTAGGCCAACCAGTAATTCGTGGTTTAGGTGGCAACAGAGTCAAAGTATTATCAGATAATGATAATGTAAATGACTTGAGTCATATAAGTGCAGATCATCCAAATATGGTTAATACCAGTAATGCATCTCATATCGAAGTAATCAAAGGGCCCGCTTCTATATTTAACTACGGTGGAACAACTGGCGGTATAGTCAATGTCATTACAGGCTCAATAACAGATCAAGCTTATTCTGACGAAATGATTCGTCTAAGCAGGACTTATGATACTGTAAGCGAAGGGTATTCAAATAATATTCTTATGAAAAGAAATATAGGAGACCTCAGTGTGTATTTCTCTCATAATAAAAGAGATCATTTTAACTATGACATGTCAGAGGGATCTTTATTTGAAGAGGGCGCAGAGAAACATACATTAGCTAACTCAGACTTTGCTGATAAAAATTTAACAGCCGGACTGTCTTTAATTAAAGATTGGGGGTTCATTGGATTTTCAGTTGAAGATAATAAAGGAACCTACGGGATTCCATATCATGCTGAAGAGGAAGAGGAAGAGGAAGAAGAAGAGGGTGAGCACAGAATATATAGTACTCATAAAACAGATAATTACAAAGTTAAAGGTAGGATTGATAATTTTGCTATAGCAAATTCTGTTGATTTTTCATTTAATAATTCTAATTCTTCTATTAAAGAACATGAAGAAGATGGAAGCTTTAAAGTATTAAACAACAATTCAACAGCTTTGAATTTAAAATTTAATTTAGATAATGAATATATGAATAGAAGATTATTAGTTTCATATAGTAATGCAAAGTCACCTATGTCATCAGGTGCATATATCCCTACATCAGAGTCTTATGATAAATCTGTTGCGTATTTCATGAATAGTGACTATCTAGGAAATGATGTTGATGTTGCAATAAGGTATGACAACAATGAGAGACTGACTGCTGGTAAAAACTATGAGGACTCAGCTATAAGTTTTTCTGCGAATTCTATCTTTTCTATTACAGATAATCTGAAATATTCAGTTGGATATTCACATGTATCAAGAAGTCCTAATATGGCAGAGTTATTTGCGGATGGAAAACACGGACCTACAAACAGATATGAGAAAGGTGATAGCAATCTGAAAAGAGAGATATCAAGAAATATTGACCTTGGGATAGATTATAAATTAAATAATGCTCTCATTTCTTTTGACATTTATAGGAATAATACCAATAACTATATTTATTTAAGAGACTTAGGGACTACAAATTATGATGGTGATCACCAAGATGCTAATTGGTCTCAAAAGGATGGTGTTATTCAAGGGTATGAAATTTCACTAGAAAAATCTTTTCTTTTTGGAGGCACTGATGTACTTCTTATGATGAGTAGAGATGATATCTCTGCAACATTTGATGATAATACTTATTTTCCTAGGATACCAAGTGCAAGTAATATGATCGACATCACAGTCTTTGGTGAAAAAAATAGAATATACTCATTAAATCTTACCCATTTTGAAAAGCAAAGTGATTTCTCATCTATCGAGACTAAAACAAATTCTCATTTAGATTTATCTGTGAAGTATTCAGACAAAATTGCGTTGAGTAATCTTTATGACTTAAACATAAATCTTTTTGCTAGTAATTTACTTGAACAAACAAGAAGAAATCATGCATCATTCGTAAAAGCACATGTTCCATTACCTGGAGCAAGCTTTGGATTTGATGTATCTGTAGATTATAAGTTCTAATTAGCTTTAAATCTTACTAATCTATACCGGGAAAAATTACCCGGTATAGATAGTCTTAGCTTTCTGTATGCTATATTAAATATATGATTGTCGACATGCTCACCTACATAATTATTGGAATAATAGCAGTTTTCATTGCCTTTGATTTGTATAGGTTTCTTAATACTTGGTTTAGTAGCCCGAGGATGTCTTTTGAATTATTAAAGGCCAACCCATTTGGTAGCGTTGTATTTCCATTAGTTCTAATCATCATCTGGTTCTTCATATTTGGATAATGACATTTTTTATAAATGGCTGAAAGAGACAAATCAATAAATAAAATACTTTTAGAGGTGCTTAAGTTACTGGCTATTGCTGCAATAATAATTTCCAGTTCAGCATTGATACTACTCGCCTTATAATTCGATTATGAATTTATTATTCTCTAAAAAATGTATGTATAGCTAATGCAAGAACTAAAATACCAACTACAAACTGATAAACATAGAAAGCGACTGCACTAAAAATTATTAATACTATTGATTTGGTATTTTTAGTCATTATTTTTTTTAAAGAATCATATTTTTAAATATATTTGTAAGTTAATTCTAATATCACTATACTAAATCACCAATGTCAAATTTAATTAAAATATCTTTTATTATCTTAATAATTATACCTGGACTAGTTTTATCAGATGAGGCAGATCTGAAAAGTGAGAGGAATAATATTATAAAATGTTCTGCATACCATTTGAAAGCCATGTTAAATAGTCAATATTATAATAAAGAAAAATACGAATACCATAAAAACTATTTTGATACCTTAAATAAGAAGTTCTTGATTATAAGCCCTAATTCTTCTCAGGCGGCATTCATTCTTTCAGCGACAAGTGTTATAGAGTCATGGTCATACATAGCTCAAGAAAAAGGACAGCGTTTTGCTAACATGAAAATTGAGAATGAATATAAGGATCTTTGTAATTCTAGCTTAAACAAGTAGTTTATTTATTTTTCTTTGTACCACCATATTGATAGCTTTTAGAATATTTAGCTTTAACTATAGTTAGGCATTGTTGACATAAGAATTCCCAATCTTTTTTATAATTGTACCTACATCTAAATAACGCATTTGCCGAAGTCGAACATATAGAACAAGTTTTTTTTGATTTCATGTTTTAGATTCGTGTAGCTAAAAAGACTAATGCAACTACCTGATTTTATATTAACTTTTATATACAATGTTGTCGAGATATTTATTTAAATAAATTTATTTTAACTATAAAAGAGTGATAGAAAACTCTTACGGCGCTAAATTCATTGCTAATAATAAACCAAGGACTGTACCAACAACCCAAGATAAAAATAGAAAAGCAAGTATATCTGCAAGTGTTTTGAATTTGTAATCGACAATATCTTTCATATAAATAGGTCGTAAGATAAAAAAGACTATTGCGGCTGATAAAAGCGTAATAAGAGTTATTTGATTCATGATTATTTGGGTATTTTTATCAAATATTAAGAATAGGCAATATTATAATAGATATTTTTATCAATGACCATCTTGTTTCTATTTAATAATTATGAGTGATTTATTTAATGCAATTTAATGAATCCTTATAGACAAATATGTCAATAATAATAATTTATTTTTTTTTAACACTTAGTTTATTTTAGGTATATATTTAATGTATGAGAATATTTATTACGGATATGTACATAAATGCTCAACACACGACAGAGCACTCTGTCGATGAAATTCTTCATCATAAAAATCATAAGAATCAATCCCGCGAATTCATTCTAGATAAGCTTCGGCCAAGGTAGACTATAATTAATAAATATCACCACTTTTCTCTTTTTTAACCACCCGAAACATACTAAAAATACAGTAAAAATATTGAGTTCCTGTTAGAATCTTAATGTTTTTATTAACTATATTATAAGGTATATTTCTAACTATGTTTGATTACGCAGGTTACATATTTTGGGCATATTTTTTGGTCATCGTTCCAATGATTATTGTGGTCGCTGTGTTGGTGTATAATGGTAGGCAAATCAAAAAAAACATAACTAAGTCTTAGATAGCATGAAAAAGAGATCAGTCAGAATTTATTATGTTTCATTCTTGCTAGTCATTCTCGGATTTGTGTTGTTTCTTTTTGTGAAAACATTCAATGATAATCTCCTATATTATAGAAGCCCCACACAACTTGTTGATGGTAATTTTCCTGAAAATTATATATTCAGGATTGGCGGTATGGTTGAGGAAGGATCCCTAGTAAGAGTTAAAGGCACCAAAAAAGTAAGATTCTTTGTCACAGATTTTGATAATAAAATGTTAATTAAATATGATGGAATACTGCCTGATTTATTCAGAGAGGGTCAAGGCGTAGTAATTAGAGGCCATGTTGAGCAAGATTATTTTGTAGCTGAGGAGGTTTTAGCTAAACATGACGAAACATACATGCCCCCAGAAGTTCAAGAATCACTCGGTATAAGTGAAAAAAGTAAAAACAAAACAACACAAAGCATTCAACAATGATTATTGAAATAGGCTATATCGGTTATTTTCTCCTTTTGCTAGGTCTGATGAACTGCATGTTGTTACTTACGCCAAAGTTTGTATCAGGCCTAAATGTTTCTAGCAATATTTTATTGTCAGCTAGTAAACTTCATTTCCCAATACTACTTATATCATTTATATGCCTTATAGTTACTTTTGTTGGTGAGGATTATTCTTTAGATTATGTTGCGAAAAATTCTAATTCTAACTTACCTCTAATATATAAGATTTCTGCAGCTTGGGCCGGCCATGAAGGTTCTATGCTTCTTTGGTGTGTAGTTTCGAGCTTTTGGATGTTTTTAGCTAGTATATTTAGTGAGGATTTACATAAATCTTTACGTATCAATTTTCTAGCAACTATGGGTTTACTCAATCTTGGATTTCTATTATTTGTTGTTGCTACATCGAATCCATTTGATAGAACAATGACTGTTCCTATTGATGGTAGTGATCTTAACCCTTTACTCCAAGACTTTGGACTGATAGTTCATCCACCAATGCTCTATATGGGTTATGTTGGTTTATCAGTTGTGTTTTCCTTTGCTATTGCATGCTGTTTCGAAAGCGACTTTAAAAAAGAGTGGGCACAATGGATAAGACCTTGGGTTCTAGCATCATGGTCATTTTTAACACTAGGTATTGCTTTAGGAAGTTGGTGGGCTTACTACGAATTAGGTTGGGGTGGATGGTGGTTCTGGGACCCCGTTGAGAATGCATCTTTTATGCCGTGGCTTATGTCAACCGCACTTCTTCATTCTGTAATAGCAACTGGTGAGAAGGGTATGTTTAAAAGCTGGACAATTCTTTTATCAATATTCACATTTTCACTCAGTCTATTAGGAACATTTCTAGTGAGGTCAGGTATTTTAATTTCTGTTCATTCTTTTGCCAGTGATCCAACGCGCGGAATCTTCATTTTGCTCATGCTATTAGCTCTTATTGGAGGAGGACTTATTATATACAGCATGAACTCAAAAAAATTTGTTGATGATAATGAAGTCACACTCTTTTCTAAAGAGGGCTTTTTCCTGCTCAATAATATCCTTTTAGTTACTGCAACATTTACAATACTTCTAGGAACAATGTACCCTTTATTTTTAGATGTACTTGGTCTTGAGAAAATTTCAGTAGGCGTACCATACTATAATGCAGTTTTCATACCTCTCATGATTCCTTTAATGTTACTCGTAGGATACATACCTATTCTTTTAGCAAGAAGTTCGAAAAACTCACAACTAATTCAACTTGTAGTTATTTTAATTTTGAGTATTATTTTATCCTTAACTTTTTCTGTTAACTCTATTTTATTCTTTATTGGAATATTCTCAGCAACATGGATAATAATAAACATTCTATATGATGTATTTTTTTCCCTTGATAATAAAATTAAATTGAAAAATAGAATGGGTATGTACTTTGCTCATTTTGGATTAGCAATATTTATACTAGGTGCAAGTATTTCTGAAAATAATAAAATAGAAAAAGAATTAGTATTAAATGTAGGTGAATCGAAAACAATTGGTTTATTTGAATATAAACTTGAAAAATTAAGTGAACTTAAATCTGTTAATTATGATGCAATTATTGCATCAGTGCTTGTTAGTAAAGACAATCAGCTCATAACCGAGATTAATCCTGAAAAAAGACTCTATCACTCAAGCGAATCACCCATGACAGAAGCTGGAATTCATGGAAGGATTGATAGAGATCTCTATGTCTCTTTAGGAAACATGATAGACGATAATAAATGGTCGCTTAGAATATATGATAAACCATTTATCAGATTCATCTGGATAGGGACTATATTTATGATTATAGGTTCCATATTTAGTATAAGATTTAAAAAGAAACCGTCATGAGTAAAAGTACCGTTTTTGCAATTGCAGCATTTAGTTTTATGAGTTTTTTTCTATATCAAGGTTTATATAATGATCCGAAAAAAGTTGAATCTCCTTTAATAGGAAAGGAATTTCCAAAATTTAAACTAAATGATTTATTTCTAAATACAGCACATGATAATGATAGTTTTCAGGATAAAAAAACAATCATTAATGTATGGGCAAGTTGGTGTCTTGAGTGCGAGAGAGAGCATTCATATTTGATTGCTCTTTCAAACAATAAAAATTTTGATTTAGTGGGCATTAATTACAAAGATAATGCTGATGATGCAAAGGGATGGCTAAATATGAGAGGTAATCCATATCGTATTATTATTGCTGATTTTACAGGTGATCTATCATTAGATCTAGGTGTTTATGGGGTTCCAGAAACTTATATAATTGATAAAAATCAAGTTATTCTATACAAACATATTGGGCCAATTAATAATAAAATTATTCAACAGGAAATGATGCCTTTATTAGGAATGAACGAGTGAAGAAAATATTTATAGTAATTGCTTTTTTATTTTCTAGTAATAGTTTCTCAGCAGATATTGATAAACAATATAAGTCACTCATAGAGGAGCTTAGATGTATGGTTTGCCAAAATCAAAATCTGTCTGAATCAGAAGCACCTCTTGCGGTTGATATGAAACAGAAAATAAAAGAAATGTTAAAATCAGGGAAAAATGAAGAGCAAATAAAAAATTTTTTGTCTGAGAGATACAGCTCTTATATTCTGTATGAACCGCCAGTAAACAATCAAAATATAATTTTATGGTTTGGTCCACTAGTATTTATAGTTATATTGAGTTATGTACTTTTTAGGCGATATATTAGATGATTTATTTTT
>CACLCV010000001.1 GCA_902605525.1 uncultured Gammaproteobacteria bacterium | reverse complement strand
TTGATTTGAGGGATCATACTGGTATTCTTCAAGTCGTTTTCAATCCTGATAATAAGAAAGTATTTGAGCAGGCCCAAAACCTTAGGACAGAATATGTTCTTGAAATAAAAGGGAACATTAAAAAAAGACTCGATGGTACAGCCAACAAAGAAATGCTAACGGGTGAAGTTGAATTAATAGCTGATGAATTAGTAATACTTAATACTTCAAAAACCCCTCCATTTAAAATAAATGATAAACAAACTAATGAGGACCTTAGGTTACAATATAGATATATCGATCTTCGTGGATCGAAAATGCAAGATAATCTTAGATTTAGATCTAAACTTTATAACATAATTCGTAATCATCTTAGTGAAAATGAATTTAATGAGATAGAAACTCCTATATTAACAAAACCTACGCCAGAGGGCGCTAGGGATTACATAGTACCGAGTCGTGTACATAAATCCAACTTTTTTGCACTACCACAATCACCACAATTATTTAAACAGATGTTAATGATCTCAGGGCTTGATAAATATTTTCAAATTGCAAAATGTTTTCGTGATGAAGATTTAAGAGCAGATAGACAACCAGAGTTCACTCAATTGGATATCGAATGTTCTTTCTACAATGAGGAGCAAGTTATGGAATTATCTGAATCCCTCATGAATAAAATATTTTCATCACTTATTCAAGAGAATATAAAACTAGATTACCCAAGGATGACTTACAAAGAATCTATGAATAAATATGGATGTGACAAACCAGATTTAAGAAACCCTCTGATATTAAATGATATAACAACTATATTTACAAATACGGAATTTAAAGTCTTTAAAGACTGTAGTAATGATTCTAAAAAAAGAATAGTAGCACTTAATATTCCTGGTGGAAGTCAAATGAGTAGGAAAAATATCGATGAATATACAGAATTAGTAAAAACTTTTGGAGCGAAAGGTCTAGCATATTTTAAGATAGATAATATTGATGATATTGAATCTGGAGTGAACTCACCTATAAAAAAATTCCTTAGCATAAATGAAGTACAAAATATTTTACAGATAGTTAAACCTAAGTCTGGTGATCTAATATTCTTCTCAGCAGATACACTTGATATCGTTAATAGCTCTATGTCTACGCTTATATCAAGAATTGGTAAAGATCTTGATTTAGTTTCTAATGATTTTAAATTCCTGTGGATAATTGATTATCCAATGTTTGAATATGAAAAAAACAGCAATCAACTAACATCACTTCATCACCCTTTTACATCACCATCTGATGATGAGGCATCAAATTTTAGTGATAAGACACTATCAAGAGCATATGACCTTACTCTTAATGGGAATGAGATAGGTGGAGGTTCTGTACGTATACACAAAAAATCTCTTCAAATGGATGTTTTCAAAGCACTTAATCTTACAAACGAAGATATTGATAATAAATTTGGGTTTTTTCTAGAGGCACTTGAATATGGTTGCCCGCCTCATGCAGGTATAGCTTTTGGCTTAGATAGGATTGTAATGATTTTGAAAAATCTTACCTCAATAAGGGATACTATTGCATTTCCTAAAACACAATCATCTGCTTGTCTTTTGACTGATGCTCCTACAGAGATTGATCCTGATCAGTTGAGAGAATTAAGCATTAAAATAAATAAACCTAAATAATGGATAGTCATTACAACGAAAAGTTAAATCTAGTTAAAGATTTTTTGAAAAAAAATAATGCTAAGCTTATTGCGCATTACTATGTTGATGCTGAATTACAAAAACTCGCTGAAGATACAGGAGGGTGTGTTGCGGACTCTCTGCAGATGGCAAAATTTGGTTCACAGCAGGAAGAAGCTAACCTTATAATTGCAGGTGTTAAATTTATGGGAGAAACTGCAAAAATACTCAATCCAGAAAAAAATATATATGTTCTTGATAAAGAAGCAACATGTTCGTTAGATGAAAGTTGTAAGGTTGATGAGTTTAGAGAATTTTGTAGTGATTATCCTGATAGAGAAGTTGTTGTGTATGCAAACACAAGTGCGGAAGTAAAATCTATTTCAGATTGGGTTGTAACATCAAGTATTGCAATTCCTCTCGTAGAAAACTTAGCTAGAAAAGGAAAAAAAATTATTTGGGCGCCAGATAAATACCTTGGTGCATATATAGAAGATCAAACTGGTATAGATATGAAGATTTGGGATGGCTCATGTATAGTTCATGAAGAATATAAAACTATAGAGTTGAAAAAGCTCAAGAAGCAACTTGAAGATTGTGAAGTCTTGGTGCACCCTGAATCGCCTAGAAGTGTTATTCAACTTGCTGATGTTGTAGGCTCCACAACAAAATTAATAAATGCATCAAAGAATAGTAAATCAAAAAATATCATTGTTGCAACAGAAAAAGGTATCTTTTATCAAATGCAAAAACTATCTCCCGATAAGAACTTTTATGAAGCACCAACTGAAGGCGAAGGGGCAACATGTAAAAGTTGTGGAAGATGTCCTTGGATGAATTTAAACACATCCCAAAAATTAATTAATATATTTAAAAGTGATAATGAAATACTATTAAGTAATTCAATAATTCAATCTGCAAAAAAATCTATAAACAGAATGATTGAATTTGAAGATAAATATTATCAAGAAAAAAAGAAGGTTTCATAATGGCAGGACATAGTAAATGGGCAAATATACAACATAGAAAAAAAGCCCAAGACAATAAACGTGGTAAAGTATTTACAAAGATTATTAGAGAAATTACAGTTGCTGTAAAACTAGCAGGACCAGATATATCTAGTAATTCTAGACTACGGTTAGCTATGTCTAAAGCTAATAAAAATAGTGTTCCTAAAGATACGATAGAGAGAGCAATAAAAAAAGGTTCAGGACAAAGTAGTGATTCATTCGAGGAAATTACATATGAAGGATATGGCCCTAAAGGTATCGCAGTTATTATTGAATGTCTTACTGATAATAAAAATAGAACTGTTTCAGAGGTAAGGCATGCTTTGACAAAATATAATGGAAGTCTTGGAACCAAGGGCTCAGTAGCACATCTTTTTAAGAAAATAGGTATTCTTACACTACTAGATACATCAGAGGATGATTTGATTAACTATATTGATGAAATAGAAATACTTGACTATGAACAAATTGATAATAACTGTGTTGTTAATACAGAGCCTGCTAATTTATTTAAAGTAAAATCCTTCTTCGAAGAGAAATCACTTCAAACAAAAGATGAAGAAATAATTTTAGAACCTACAACAATGTGTGATATTGATGAAACCGACATAGAGCAAGTAGAACTATTTACTGAAAACCTTGAGGAATTAGATGATGTTCAAAATATTTATACAAACATCAATATTTTATAATTAATATGTCAGTCATATTAGGTATTGATCCAGGAACTAATATTACAGGCTATGGAATTATTAATTCAGAGAATAATAATTTATCTTATATTCACCATGAAATAATAAAAACTGGACTCAAAAATTTGTATACAACTAAGTTGTCCTTAATACATAAAAATACACAACGTTTAATAGAGATATATAAACCAGATGAGATTGCATTGGAGTCAGTTTTTTTTAGCGTGAATGCAGGGACGGCAATTAAACTTGGTCAAGCTAGAGGTGCTGCCTTATCTGCATGTTGCG
Organism: uncultured Gammaproteobacteria bacterium; assembly: GCA_902605525.1. Lineage (GTDB taxonomy): Bacteria > Pseudomonadota > Gammaproteobacteria > CACLCV01. The sequence goes on along the minus strand of CACLCV010000001.1, from coordinate 83,137 downwards.
GTGATGACAGATCTATTTATGAATATAGTCCAAGAAGAGTCAAAATGATAATAACTGGTAATGGTGCAGCAGATAAAGATGAACTCCAGAAATTTGTTAAAAGAAAACTGCGTATACGAAGAAAACTAGAAATTGACGCATCAGATGCTTTAGGCGTAGCACTGTGCCATGGAATCACTAGTATTGATTCCCCTGAAGAAATTAAAGCTATATAGTATCTAGAATGAAGAGCTTAATAATCAATGAAATATTTTATTCTATACAAGGTGAAACATCTAGATCTGGTTTACCAACATATTTCATAAGATTAACAGGATGTCCATTAAGATGTACTTACTGTGATACAGGTTATGCATTTAATGCTGGATCTAAAATGTCATTTGAAGAAATCTTATCTAAGCTTAATAGAACTACGACAAAGTATATTACAATCACGGGTGGTGAACCGCTCTCTCAAAAAAATGTTCACAGCCTTATGAGAGAACTATGTGATTTAAATTATTCTGTATCATTAGAAACTAGCAATGCCATTACTATCGAGGATGTAGATTCGAGGGTTTCAATTATTTTAGATATAAAAACTCCTGGATCACAGGAATCAGATAAAAATTTAATTTCCAATTATTCTAAACTTAAGAAATCTGATGAACTAAAATTTGTTATTTGTAATCAAAAAGATTTTGAATGGGCCATCGATTATATAAAAAATCATAATCTTTCTTCAATCTGTCCTATTGTATTTTCACCTTCATATAATCAAATGCCATTATCTGAGCTTGCAGACTTAATACTCAAAAACTCCCTCAATGTTAGATTGCAGACACAACTTCACAAAACAATATGGGGAGAAGTTAATGGAAAATAAAAAAGCCTTGGTGCTTTTCTCCGGGGGTCTTGATTCAACAACCGTTTTGCACCACGCAATTTCAAAAGGATATACTTGCATACCTCTAACCATTGACTATAGTCAACGCCATAGCTATGAAATAGAATCGAGTCAGAAATATCTTAAAATAATAAATTTAAAAGGACATATTTTTAAAATAGATCTTACTCAAATTGGTGGCTCTGCACTCACAGACAAAGAAATAAATGTTCCAACAGAAATGAATTCTGGTATCCCTGTTACATATGTACCAGCAAGGAATACAATTTTTTTATCTATTGCAGCTGCATATGCTGAAAAAATGTCTATTGATCAAATTTTCATTGGCGTTAATCAAATTGACTATTCTGGATATCCTGATTGTCGCCCAGACTTTATTGATTCATTTAAAAAGACTATTAACTTGGGCACTAAAACTGGAGTTGATGGAAAACAACTTGAAATTAATACACCTTTAATAAACATGTCTAAAAAGGACATAATAAAATATGGACACAATATGGGCATTGACTACTCACAAACTGTATCATGTTATCAATTGGACAGAGAGGGAAATGCTTGTGGACAGTGTGATGCTTGTAAGCTGAGGAAAGAAGGATTTTTACTAGCAGGACTAGAAGATCCTACTAGATATAAAAATTGAAAAATTATAAAAAATATATAAACTGTGTCTTTGTAATATTATGGATATAACAACCACACTTTTAATCTATACATCGATATTAGGGTTTATTCTTGGATACGTTGTGAATAAAACTAATTTCTGTACCATGGGTGCGGTATCAGACTTAGTTAATATAGGAGACTCATCAAGACTCAAAGCTTGGTTGTTGGCCATAGCAACTGCAATTGTGGGTGTTACTTCACTCGAATACTTAGGCATAGTTGATGTAAGTGAATCTAGAATACCTTATAGAAATTCTGTCCTTTTCTGGCCGCGGTATATAATTGGGGGCATAATGTTTGGCATAGGCATGACTCTTGCCAGTGGGTGTGGAAATAAAATATTAATTAGAATTGGAGGGGGCAACCTTAAATCTATCTTTGTATTACTTATTGCAGGATTAATGGCATTGTTGATGACCAGGACCGATTTTTATGGATTAATTTTTCATAGTTGGATGAGTCCAATAAGCCCAGATTTAGCCAAGCTTGGCATACCAGACCAGTCTGTTCAAACAATTTTTTCTTCATTAACTAATATAGATGCTGGAAACATATTAATAACAATATTTATACCATTATTAATTTGTGTTTTTTTATTGAAATATATTTTTTCTTCATACACAAGCTTGTCATCAGATAATATATTATCAGGTGTCGTTGTAGGCTTGGTAGTTACTTTTGCATGGCTCATATCAGGTGGTGAGCTCGGTCAAGCATGGATTGAAAATAATGACTTTTTAGACACTCCTTACCCATCAGTAGGAGTTCAATCATTCACCTTTATAAATCCAATGGGAGAGGTATTAATATATACCTCTAGCGTCTTCGATAATTTTTATCTCACCTTTGGAGTAACAGCATTAATTTCAACTATAGTAGGCTCTTTCGTTTATTCATTAATCAGTAACAATCTTAGAATAGAATGGTTTGCCAATAAACATGATTTCTTTAGACATTTTATTGGAGCAGTTCTCATCGGAATCGGAGGTGTATTATCCCTTGGTTGCACGATAGGACAAGGCGTATCCGGAGTTTCAACTCTTGCTATAGGATCAATTATAACATTACTCTCAATAATATTTGGAGCTTCATTAATGATGAAAATCGAGTATTATAAAGCAGTATATGAGGAAAGTAGTTTCATAGAACTTCTTAAAAATGCTTTAATAGATTTAAAAGTATTACCAGGAAAACTAAGAACTCTTGAGAAGATTTAATAAATTTGGGGCGTTAGCTCAGTTGGTAGAGCAGTGGCCTTTTAAGCCATTTGTCACAGGTTCGAATCCTGTACGCCCTAAATTAGTTATCTATTTTGTCACCTTAACTCTCTTTTGTATTATTACAAGTCTATCCGTTGCTGCTGAAAAACAAGTTACGATATCAAGTAAAAACAATATTAAGCTAACTGGGGAACTTTCAAGCTCGAATCAAAATACCTCTGCTTTTTTAATAGTTCATGGAACGAGAGGTCATAAAGGAATGGAGATAATTCAAACTCTTTCTTCTAGACTATATGAAGAAGGCCATGATATTTTATCAATAAACCTTAGTTATGGGTTTAGTAATAGACATGATGATTTTTTAGCTTGCGACAATAACCATAATCACAGTGAGCATGAATCAGTTGAAGAAATAATTATCTGGTACAATTACTTAATTAAAAAAGGATATAACCAAATAAATTTTATTGGTCATTCAAGAGGTGGGTTAAATGTAATGCAAGCCTTATCAATAATTGATAATAAGGAAATAAAAAGTTATCTTCTAGCCCCAGTTATTGATACATACAAAGGAACTAAAGCATATTATGAGGAAGAGTTAGGTATTCCATATGATCTTATTATTAATAGTAATGAGAATTATAATTTAGCAGATAGATATAAGAGAATTAACTTTCTATTTTGTGAAAACGTTAATGTTTCATCTAAAACATTTAAATCATATTTGGACTTTTCTAAAAATAAATCAGCTTACCCATTTACATTTAATATTTTTGATTTAATAGATAACAGTGAATCTCCTATAACTATATTTTCTGGAACAGAAGATGAAATATTATTAGACAGTTATAAAAGTTACGAAGAAATTAATAAATCAAATGTTCGAACAATTATCCTCGAGGGTGGTGGCCATTTTTTTAGAGACCTATACTTAGAAGATGTAATAGATATAATTATTGAATAGTAGATTATTCAACAATAAAAGGTTCATCAGACACATTTCCGCTATCTATGTCTAAACTTTTTTCTAGTTGTGTGGAGGATTTAGGTCCTATGGTAATTTCTGAGTCAGATTTTTCGAACATTGTTCTAATCACTTTAATTGTTGCAAATCTATTCTCCTTTTCAAAGTTGACAAGAATAAACTGTGATCTCACTATACCAATTTCTGACCATCCATCAGCAATCATATTTTTTCTATAAAAGCTTGCAATGTCATCTGCAGACTCATCATGTTGTAGATATAGTATTCCAGAAAATTTGTTACCTTCACCAAATATGACAGTCTTATTTATAAGATATTTTGAGTTATCTGGAATAGGAATTGATACCTGAAGCTTTTGATCAACTGAAAGCTCTTTTTCTTCTTGTGTTTGTTTTTCGATCATGGCTTGCATATTTGCACATGAGGAGAGCAGAATTAGACCAGCAGTTACTGTTAAGAACTTAGAAACATTAATCTTAGTCATGAAATGAGTATAGCTTATTTGAATTTATTTTCTAGAGCCAGGACCATTAACTTCAAGGCCATTACTCATAAATGTAGTGAAAAATTCTAAATTATTTAATTCATCACTTCCGCCTTTAAAGCTTTTCGCTCTTATACGATTTAAACATCCCGCAAATCTCTCATGGAGCGTAACTAATCTGCCCATGCCAGAACGATAGACCGGAAAATGAGTAGGATGCCCAATAGCTGGACTTGGGATATCAGCTCTTAATTTGGTACCTGTCTGATATACATGACAATCTGCACATGAAAAGTTGAGCTGGCCTTTTTTAGTGAAATATAGCCTTTTTCCATCTTCATAAGCATTTAGTGCTCCTTCAGTATTTGGAATTTGCACATTAAAGACATTACCTCTGGACGTATAAGCCATGTAAGCAGATACATGAGCTAGCTCCTTGCCTTTGAAATAGCTAAGTGGTTTTTCACCATTTTTCACACGGCAATCATTCAGCGCACCTTCGAGTGTAATTACCTTATTCCGATCGGTATCAAAATATGGGTAATTTTGCCTTATTCCTACTCCACCATTTTCGAAACATGATCCATATGTATTTCCATTTTTGAATGGCTTATTGAATAACTCTTCGCCTCTATCTACATTAAGTTCGTATGGTGGAAATTCTTCCATGGCCTCCCATTGTTCTCTTGCTGAAGCATCAATAGAATAAACACCATTTTTATAATCTTGATATGGCGTATTAGGAAATCTATCTTTGAAATAACTAACAAATTTATCAAAATCTTTCTCCGGACTGGCTAACACCGATAAAGCTGGTAAAAGCAAGACAACAGCAAGAATTTTTCTAAACATTGTTATTTTACCTTGCCTATTTTTGTGTCTTTATTACCCTGATTATCAACCCAAGAAATTTCAACATCATCTCCTTTATTTCCTTTGTATTTGAAGGTAAGATATGGATTCTTTGAAACAGCAGGACCCCAATGTATAGTTATTACATCCTTTCCATTGGCCTTACTATGAACTTCTTGTATGTAATGCGCAGGTATAATATCACCTGTCTTTTTATTTTTACGTTGACCAGTCTCCATTGGGTGTTTGATAAGAGCCTTGACGGTTACAACGCCATTTGATTCTTTTGATCTCATTTTAATAGTACTCATGATTAACCTCCACAGCCTCCAATCGTTACTTTTACTTCTTGTGTAGCTGTATAAACTTTGTCTCCACTTTTTACAGCAGCCATCACATTTGATGTTTTACCCATTTTTAGTCTCGTACCAATAGATGGTTCTGCTAATTGAGTAAGTTGATAACCACTTGATAAAGGTTGAGGATTATTCTCAACAAATATCATTATTGAATCTACATTGTCTAGACTTGTAGATACATTTATGGGAACAATAGCACCATTTTCAGCGATAGATGGAGCTTTTAACTTAATCTTTGAAGATTCTTCTAGATTATTATGACCATAAACACTTTTTACAGAATCTGTAAGGTCTTTAATATCAAATGATGTTTTTGGCCAAGCGGCATAAGATTTTTTTGTAAATAACACCGATGGCAAGGCTGTTAGTGCCCCTGCAAACAGCATACTATTTTTTATGAAGTTTCGTCTTTTCATTATTTCCTCACAATGTATACAGATAGTCCATTATCTTATTAATTTCAGTTCTAGTTAGAGCGCCGTGCTTCCCAAATGGTGGCATGAAAGAATACGGATTACTCTCTGTAGGATCCCAGATTTGTTGAAATAGAACCTCTCTATCTGGAAATCTCGCTTTCATCGCAAGGAGAGGAGGACCATTATTGCCAGCAAGTTCTCCGTCGTCTATCATATGACAGGCTAAGCAGTTACCTTTCTTCCTGTCAAAAGTAAGACTTTTACCTTCTGCAATGTTGTCTGCATGAGACAAGCTTGGTAAAACCAGTACAATAATTAAGAGAAATTCTACTATATATTTCATGGCTCCATTATATAGATGAATCAATTTTATTAAAACATTTTTTAATTACAGGTTTTATTGCCAAATATAGGCTCTAAGGGTGGATTAGATGAACATAGGATACTGTTTTTTAACTTTTTAAGGTATTCTTTTTCATGCTCACTAAGCTTATCTGAACTTTTACCGTCATCTATTACCTTAAATGCCATAGGTATATTACCTTTGAGAGTATAATAATTGATTAGAGCCAGTTTTGATTTATAAAATCTGTTTGTTTTACTATAAGCCTCAGCAAGTATCTTATAAGCTTGTGGATTGTAAGAGTTATATTTCATTAGGTATTCAATTCCGGAGATGCTTTGTTCTAAATCTACCTGATCTTTAATATTGAAAAAAAATAATTGATTGCTTATAGCATTGTTATTTGGATAAATACTTAGTATTTTTTTTAAAATTTCTTTTGACTCATATTTTTTTCCTTCAAGCCATAGTATCTCAGACATCAATGATGCTAGATAAATATTGAAACGATCCTTGCTGAAACTTTGACTGAGAATTTTTCTAGCCTCAGCATATTTACCACTATTGACTAGACTCAATGCATAGCGATGATTTTGTATTGGATCATTTGATAACTTATATTTCATATCTTTTAATACTCTAGTTTTACTTTCTAGAATATTCCTTATATAAAAATAATCATCAGTACTATTTATTACAGGATTAACTTGTTCACTAGCTCTTTTTTTAATACTACTTATTCTATTTTTATAAAGTGGATGAGTCATAAAGTATTCATTTAAATTTTCTTGATTATTTAAGTCTCCTTGCATTAAAAGAAAAAAGTTTGCCATTTCGTTTAGATCATAATTACTTTTATTCATTAGCATTACTGCAAAGTTATCAGATTCAATTTCATTTTCTCTGACAAGATTAATATTTTTTTGAGCTGAGAAACCTATACCCGACTGAATAGAAGCTATACTCGCTTCTGTCTCTCCTGCAAGAAGTCCTGCAAAGATTCCAATCCACATTGGAATTGAATTGACATTACTACTTGCCATCATTTCTGCGCTATGACGAAGAACCACATGTCCTAATTCATGTGCAACAACTCCTGCGAGTTGGGCTTCATTTTGAGTAAGGATGAATAAGCCAGCATTAAAGCCCATAAAACCTCCAGGAACAGCAAATGCGTTTACAGCATCAGATTTTGTTATAAAAAAGAAATAGTCCCTTTCCATTGATATATTTCTGCTTAATCTATTACCTAGATATGTGATGTAGTCATTGACTAGAAAATCATTAATAATATAGTTATTTTTTTGAAGGTTTTTATAAATATTTCTTCCTATTCTCTCCTCATCATATAGGGTTATTGTTCTATTTAATGTGTCACCAAGATTGGGTGCAGGAATATCTTGATGTGCGGTCGCACTTCCCACAAAGAGCACTATGATGATACCTACTAAATATTTAGACATTTATTAGTTCGCAATGTATGTTTTTCTATATTAAATTATGCAAATGTACTAATATAGTTTTCTATATATAATTATAACGCAAGAGGTAATAGATAATGAGCGATTTTGATAAAGAACTTGATACAAGTGGCCTTAACTGCCCACTTCCAATTATTAAAGCTAAAAAGGAAATAAATACTATGGATTCTGGACAAGTGCTCCATGTGATTTCAACAGACCCAGGCGCAGTAATGGATTTTGAATCTTTTGCAACTCAAACTGGCAATGAGATACTTTCGTCAGAAGAAAAAGATAATAAATTCTTCTTTATGATAAAAAAGAGTTAACTAATTGAAGAGACAGGGAATGAAACTTAGTGGATCAGAAATAATTATTGAATCTCTTAAAAAAGAGGGGGTAGAATATATTTTTGGCTATCCTGGTGGAGCTGTCCTACATATTTATGATGCATTATTTGCAGCTGAAAAAATTAAACATGTTTTGGTTAGGCATGAACAAGGCGCAACACATGCTGCAGATGGATATGCAAGAGCATGTAACAAACCTGGAGTTGTCCTAGTCACATCAGGCCCTGGTATAACAAATTGTGTTACAGGAATTGCAACTGCACATATGGATTCTATTCCTATGATTGTAATCTCTGGACAAGTATCAAGACAATATGTTGGAAGTGATGCCTTCCAAGAGGCAGATGCCACAGGTATTACAAGGCCAATATGTAAACATAACTTTCTTATTAATGATCGAGAGTCAATCGCAGAAACTTTTAGAAAAGCTTTTATAATTGCAACGACTGGAAGGCCTGGTCCAGTGATAATAGACATTCCAAAAGACTTAACAGATCCAAAGGTAAAAATTAATTTTGAATATAAGAAAAATATAAAAATTAGATCTTATAATATTAAAAAATTAGAATCTGATGAAAAAATAAAAGATGCTGCAAAGCTAATCTGTTCTGCAAAAAAACCCATGATATATGCTGGAGGCGGAGTAATTCTCGGTAAAGCAAGTAATGAACTAGTTAAATTAACTAAACATCTTAATTTTCCTATAACTAATACGTTGATGGGATTAGGAGCATACCCGTCATCGGACAAACAATTTTTAGGTATGCTTGGAATGCATGGGACATATGAAGCTAATATGGCAATGCATGATTGTGATGTTCTGCTCGCTATTGGCGCTAGATTTGATGATAGGGTAACGGGTGATACTAATCAATTTTGTCCAAAAGCGAAGATAATTCATATCGATATTGATCCATCATCAATTTCAAAAATTATTGAAGTAGATCACTCCTTAATTGGTGACACTAAACAGATTTTGAAAAAACTTTTAGATCATACAAAGTATTTTAAAAAAGATATTAATAAAGATGCTTTGAGCAAATGGTGGAGAAAAATAAATTCATGGCAAAAAAAGAAATGTCTATCTTATAAAAAATCTACTAAAGTGATCAAGCCCCAATCTGTAATTGAGACTCTTCATAAGATTACAAAAGGAAAGTCATTTGTGACCTCTGATGTAGGACAACATCAAATGTGGGTTGCTCAATATTATAAATTTGATAAACCTAATAGATGGATTAATTCAGGTGGATTAGGAACAATGGGTTTTGGTCTTCCAGCAGCTATAGGGGCACAATTGGCTTATCCTAGAGAACAAGTTCTTTGCGTAACTGGCGAAGCTAGTATTCTTATGTGTATACAAGAATTATCTACATGTTTACAATACGGATTACCTATTAAGATTATAACTTTGAATAATAGGTATATGGGCATGGTTAGACAATGGCAAGAGTTTTTTTATGAGGGTAGATATGCAATGTCATATATGGATGCTATTCCAAACTTTGCACAACTTGCTGAGAGCTTTGGTCATATCGGTATGGTAATAGATAAGCCAAAAGATCTAGAAAAAGATCTTACTCATGCGCTTAGTCATAAGAATAGATTAGTATTTGTAGACGTTATTACTGATGAAACCGAAAATGTTTATCCAATGATAATGAGTGGTAAAGGACATCACGAGATGCATTTAGCACCCTCCGCAAATGAAGATATCGAATTAGCATGACTACAGATAAGCGACATATTATATCAATTCTCGTAGAAAATGAATTTGGCTCGTTATCAAGAATCGCAGGTTTATTCTCTGCTCGAGGTTACAATATTCACTGCTTAAGTGTTGCGCCAACATCAGATGATTCAATTTCACGAATGACTCTTGTAACATATTGCAATGAAGCCAAAGCATCTCAATTAATGAAGCAACTTGATAAACTAGTTGATGTTATTAACGTAAAAGACTTAACAGATGAGACTCATATTGAAAGAGAGATGCTTCTTTTGAAAGTTAAATCGACTTTAAAACAAAGAGATGAGCTAAAAAGATTAACTGATATATTTAGAGCAAGGATTATTGATGTTACAGATACAACATATACAATCGAGCTTACTGGTCCGTCTGAAAAAATTTTAGCATTCATTGATTCTTTAGGAAAAATTAAAATTATTGAACAGGTTAGATCAGGCGCTCTTGGAATCAGTAGAGGATCTGAGTCATTAGAAATTAAAAAATAGGAGAAGGGTAGTGAAAGTGTATTATGATAAAGATGCAAATTTAGATGTAATTAATAATCTCAATGTATCTATAATTGGTTTTGGTTCTCAAGGACATGCACATGCAATGAATTTAAAAGATTCAGGGGCAAAGGTTGTTGTTGGACTTAGAGAGGGTTCATCTAGTGCATCAAAAGCTGAGGAAGCTGGTCTAGAAGTTAAAAACATATCAGATGCAGTATCTGGAGCAGATGTGGTGATGATTCTTGCACCTGATGAGTATCAGGCTGACTTGTACAAAGAAAGCATAGAACAAAACCTTAAACCCTCGGCTGCAATAGCATTTGCTCACGGATTTAATATTCATTATGGACAAATTAAACCGCAAGATAATCATGATATTTTTATGATTGCTCCAAAAAGCCCTGGCCATCTTGTACGTTCTACATACGTCAATGGGAAAGGTGTACCTACATTAATAGCAATTCAGAATGATGCATCAGGTAATGCAAAAGATATCGCGCTTTCATACGCTTCTGCTATTGGAGGAGGTCGTGCTGGAATTATTGAAACAAACTTCAAAGAAGAAACAGAAACTGACTTATTTGGCGAACAAGCCGTTTTGTGTGGCGGAGTTACTGCTTTAGTTAAAGCTGGTTTTGAAACACTCGTCGATGCAGGCTATGCACCTGAAATGGCATATTTTGAATGTTTGAATGAACTTAAACTTATCGTAGATTTAATGTATGAGGGCGGGATGACAGATATGAGATATTCTATATCTAATACCGCTGAATATGGTGACTTAACAAAAGGACCATTTTTGATTGACGACCATGTTAAAGAAAAAATGAAATTAGTCTTAGCAGATGTTCAAAACGGTAAGTTTGCTAATGACTTTGTAAGTGAAATAAAAGCTGGTTCACCAGAATTCAATCGTCTGAGAAAAGAGGGTTCTGAACATCTCATTGAAAGTACAGGAAAAAAATTAAGAAGTATGATGTCATGGATGGATGGTGATAAGTTAGTTGGTGATAAATAATTGAGAAAGAGAAGAAATAAACTGCCCGGAGTATACCTTCTACCAAACCTTGTGACATCAGGGGCTTTATTTTGTGGTTTCTATTCGATTATCACAGCTATTGGCGGAAATTATGTACTGGCTGCTATATATATTTTGTTTGCAATGATTCTTGATGGCCTTGATGGCAGAGTGGCAAGAATGACAAATACACAAACATCATTTGGTGAGTACTTTGATAGTTTATCTGATATGTTATGTTTTGGTGTTGCACCAGCATTACTTATTTATCTTTCAAGTTTATCCATGTTTACTTCTGGTTATCTTGCTAAGATATCCTATATTGCATGTTTTATTTATATCGCTTCAACAGCTATAAGATTAGCAAGATTTAACTCTAGAAATCAAACTACCGATAAAAAATATTTTATGGGTTTAGCTAGTCCAGCCGCAGCAGCAATTTTAATTTGTTATGTATGGTTAATGCAAGACTTAAGAGTCGATATTCAATCATACGTCACTTTGACAGTTATTTTGATTGTCTCACTATCAATTCTAATGGTAAGTAATATTGCTTATATGAGTTTCAAAGACATTAACTTTAGACAAAAGATTCCTTATATTATGCTTTTTGTAATCTCATTAGCCATTTCTTTTATATCATTTGATCCACCAAAAGTATTATTTATTTTCTTTTTATTCTATGGTCTCTCAGGCCCAGGGTTATTCTTTTTTAGAAGATTTAAAAGGAGTAAATTGAACCCCAATGATATATCTACAAAAGATAATCGATAAGTTGTGTAAAGTTTAATATATTTTCACTACTTCCTGCTATCTGTTAGGTTATAATGCTCACTATACTTATACAGGTAGGATTTCGTTAATATGACTGGTACTGATAATTTAATAATTTTTGATACAACCCTTAGAGATGGTGAGCAGAGTCCTGGCGCATCTATGGACATTCAAGAGAAAATACAAATTGCTAATGCACTAAATGATTTAAATGTGGATGTTATAGAGGCCGGATTTCCAATTGCTAGCAAAGGAGATTTTACTGCAGTCAAAGAAATTGCGGATAGTATCAAAACATCAAGGGTTTGTGCCTTAGCTAGAGCTTTGGAAAAAGATATTTTAAGAGCAGCTGATGCTTTGAAAAATGCAAAACTTTCAAGAATTCATACATTCATTGCTACATCTCCTATACACATGGAAATGAAGTTAAAGATGACTCCTGAACAAGTCATTAAAAATGCAGTTAATGCTGTTAACATTGCTAAAGATAATGCTGAAGATGTAGAATTTTCTCCAGAAGATGCTGGTAGATCAGATTTCAATTTTCTGTGTGAAATTATAGAGCAAGTAATTAATGCTGGCGCGACAACCATAAATATTCCTGATACGGTTGGTTATAATATGCCACATCAATTTGGTGAATTGATAGAAAAAATTATTTCTAATGTACCTAATGCTAATAAAGCTATATTTTCAGTTCATTGCCATAATGATTTGGGACTAGCAGTCTCAAATTCGCTATCATCTGTTCTTCACGGTGCGAGACAAGTAGAGTGTACGATTAATGGTCTAGGTGAAAGAGCAGGAAATGCGGCTTTAGAGGAAATAGTAATGACCGTGAAAACTAGACGGGATATTTTTTCATGCGATACAAGAATAAATACAAGAAAAATTATGAATTGCTCTAGGCTAGTTTCAAGCATCACAGGATTTCCGGTTCAACCTAACAAAGCAATAGTTGGTAAAAACGCTTTTGCCCATGAATCTGGTATTCATCAAGATGGCATTATTAAGTCCAGAGAAACTTACGAAATTATGAGAGCGGAAGATATTGGTCTTGTCAGTAATTCATTGGTTTTAGGCAAGCACTCAGGAAGAAATGCTCTCAAGCAGAAAATGGAACAGTTAAATCTACAGTATGAATCTGAAGAGTCATTTAATGATCTCTTTTCTCGATTCAAGGAATTAGCTGATAAGAAGCATGAAATATATGATGAGGATATTATCCAATTATCTAATAATGTCCAACTATCAGGTGATGACATTCAATTAATATCTATGTCAGTAGTATGTGATTCCTCTAAAAAGCCTTATGCGAAAATTACACTGGACATTAAGGGCAAAGAACTAACTTCATCTGCAGAAGGTGATGGAGCTGTTGATGCTGCATTTAATGCTATCAACAATCTAATTGATTTAAATATTGATTTAAAACTTTATTCAGTAAATAACATTACATCAGGAACAGATGCACAAGGAGAAGTGACAGTAAGGGTTCTCAAAGGTGAGGTTATAGTGAATGGACATGGTGCAGATACTGATATTGTTAAAGCTTCAGTCTTGGCTTATCTAAATGCCATTAATAAGATTTATCATAATCCAAATCTTGAATCAAAAAAACTATCAGGTATTTAATGTCTAGGAAAAAAGAGCTATTAACTCTTATGAATATAGATGTATCTTGGCTTAATGATGATGTTATAGGAAAAAATATATTAAGTTTTGAAGATTTAAAACTAGATGCTGATAATTGTCAAAAATGTATATTAGCAAAAACCAGAAATAAGGTTGTATTTGGTAAAGGCAATATTAATTCTCAAATATTAATTATTGGTGAGGCACCAGGAAAAGAAGAGGATCTAACAGCAGAACCTTTTGTTGGAAGAGCAGGGAAACTTTTAACAGAAATTCTTCTATCCATCAAACTTACTAGAGATGATGTATATATTACGAACACAGTTAAATGTCGTCCACCTGAGAACAGAAATCCCAGTAATGAAGAAATTAAATCTTGTGCAAGTTATTTGGATCAACAAATTGAATCGATATCTCCTAAAGTAATCATTTTACTTGGAAAAGTTGCAGCCGAGAGAATACTTAATTCTTCTGAATCTATGGCATCATTAAGACAAAAAATTCATTTTTATAAGAATACTAATATACCAACACTTGTTTTTTATCATCCAGCTTATCTTTTGAGAAGCCCTAATGAAAAGAGGAAAGTTTGGGAAGATCTAATGTTTATGAAAGAAAATATCAATGTCAGTTAGAAAATCAGATTTGTATAACTATATTCCTATGAGCATAAAAGATTTGAATAAAATTTATGATCTTGAGCTTGAATCATATGATTTTCCATGGACTAAAGAAATACTAAGAGATTGTATATTATATAAGTATGATTCATTTTCGGTTTTTTTTAATGAAAATCTAGTAGGCTATGTAATAGCTAAAATTACATATCCAGAAACACATATATTAAATCTTACTGTTAAAAAAAATTTTAGAAAAAAAGGTATTGGAAAATCTCTTATCGAACTAATAATTAGCGAAGCTAGACTCAGAAGTTCTGAAAATATATTATTAGAGGTAAGAGTAGGTAATTTTGAAGCCCAGTCTTTATATGAAAAATATAACTTTCAAATAATTGGCACAAGAAAAAATTACTATGAATCTGAAAATGGTCGAGAAGATGCGTATGTGCTTAAGCTAGATTTATAACTCTTCAGGAGATTTTGCGTTTATAGACAGGGCATGAATTTCTGTTTTCAATAATTCTGATAATGTTTTATATATCAGCTTATGTCTGTTTATTTGGGTCATGTTATTAAAAGATTGAGACACAATATATAATTTGAAATGTCCGCCGGATTTGGCGCCCGCATGACCAACATGAAGATGGCCTTCATCTTCTATTTCAATTTTCAAAGGGTTTAATAGAGCCAATCCCTCTTCAATCATTCTAATTCTCTCTTTGGTCATAAGCGTAGTATATAAAATTTAAAAAAATTTATACAGTATCTAAATTAGATCATTATGTTAAAATGATCTCATATGAATCACTCATTATATGTCTAAAGATACAGTTTTCTCAGGCGTACAACCTACAGGTGATATTCACTTAGGAAATTACCTCGGTGCTATAAAACAATTTCTTAATTTTCAAAATGATGAGGATTCTATTTTTTGTATTGTAGACCAACATGCTATAACCGTCTTTCAAGATCCAGAAGAATTAAAACAAAATGTTTATAGCGTCTTATCAATATTTCTAGCTTGTGGCTTGGATCCTAAAAAATGCATTCTCTTTAATCAATCAGCTGTTAGAGAACATAGCGTTTTATCTTGGTACCTCAGTTGTACTGCTAGGGTTGGTTGGTTAAATAGAATGACACAGTTTAAAGACAAGGCAGGAAAAAATCGTGATAATGCATCACTGGGATTATATGCATATCCAGTATTGATGGCAGCAGATATTCTTCTTTATCATGCTGATAAAGTTCCTGTCGGAGATGATCAGAAACAACATCTTGAATTGACAAGAGATATTGCACATAAATTTAACACAGATTACAAACAAACATTTTTCAAGTTACCAGAACCTATTATAAATAAAGCTGCACCTAGAATCATGAGTCTACGCGATGCTAACAATAAAATGAGTAAGTCAGATGTCTCTAAGTATTCACGAATACTTCTGACAGATTCCAATGATGAAATTTCAGCAAAAATCAATAAAGCAAAATCAGATTCACTTTCGATGCCAACTTCTTCTGATCAACTTGCTAATAGACCTGAAATTAATAATCTAATTACAATTTATAGTTCAATATCTAACATTGAAAAAGATAAAGTAATCGAACTTTTTGCAAATAAAGAAATATCATCTTTTAAAAATGAATTGAAAGAAGTTGTAATAAATTTGATTGAGCCCATATCAAAGGAGATTGAAAAGATAATGAATGATAAAAAATATTTACAAGAGACTCTAAACAATGGTTCACTAAAGGCTCGTGAAAGAGCCAATAAAACGATCTTAGAGCTTAACAGTGTTATGGGATTTAATTTTGACTGAAATTACTGCTATATATAATGGCAAGGCCATTTCTGATATTCCTGAGGATTTATTTATACCCCCAGAGCATTTGCGAATTATCTTAGAGGACTTTGAAGGCCCATTAGATTTACTTTTATATCTTATTAAGAAGCAAAATATTGATATAACTGATTTGCCTATATTTCCTATTACTGAACAGTATATGAGTTACATCTCGATAATGGAGGAAATGCATTTCGAATTAGCTGCTGATTATTTAGTTATGGCTTCAACTTTAACAGAAATTAAGTCAAAACTTCTATTACCTGTTGAAACTGAAATTGAGGATGAAGAAGATCCTCGTGCAAATCTTATTAAACGTTTATTAGAGTACCAAAAATATAAGAATGCATCTGAGCAAATTGAAAATCTCCCTAGAAATTATCGAGACTTTTATGTTGTATCAAATGCTATTGAAACAAAGAAAAGAAATACTATTGACATACCTGACATAAAAATTGAGCAACTGAAACTTGCTTTGATGGATGTGCTTAGACGAGCAGAGATATTATCTACACATAATATATTATCTGAAACATTATCAGTTCGTGAAAGAATGTCATCTATGTTATCTAAACTAAAGGATCATGAAAATATTGAATTTGCTGAATTATTTAATCTTCAAGAGGGTAGATTAGGCGTTATAGTAACATTTCTTGCTCTTCTAGAGCTTGTTAAAGAGTCATTGATTGATGTAATTCAAAACGAGCCAATGTCAAGAATTTATATAGGTCTTAAAAAGTGAAGTATTCACTTAAAAATATAATCGAATGTTTATTACTTGTGAGTGATGAGCCATTATCGATATCTCAAATTACTAAAATATTAGATGATAATAGTCCAAATAAAAAACAAATTAATCATGCTATTGATGAACTCAATCAAGACTATGCAAATAAAGCAATTCATATCTGTCAGGTAGCAAGTGGGTTTAGATTTCAAGCTAAGGATGGATTAGATACTTATATATCTAAACTTAAAGATAAAGGCACAAATAAATTTTCTAAGGCTTTTTTAGAAACAACTGCAATTATTGCTTACAAACAACCTGTTACAAGGGGGGACATAGAAGATATAAGAGGTATTGCTGTTAGTACAAATATCATAAGGACTTTATTAGAGTTAGAATGGATAAAGATTGTTGGACATAAAGAATCACCAGGAAAACCTGAATTATTTGGTACGACTCCAAAATTTCTTGATTATTTCAATAAAAATAAATTATCTGATTTGCCTGAAATATCAGACGTTGAGAGCATCTAGTTATTCTTTTAGTCTAGGCATTAACATAACTAAATTACAGGGCTTTGTTTCACTGTTGAGTTGATGGCAAATTATTTCATTCCACGCTGTTTTACATGCGTCTATTGATCCAGGTAATACAAATATAAAAGTTTTATTAGCAACACCTGCAAGGGCTCTAGACTGTAATGACGATGTTTTTATCTTATCGAACGATTTAATCCTAAATAATTCTCCGAATCCATCTATTACTTTATCAAGTAGCGGTTCTATAGCCTCTGGCGTTCCATCTGAACCTGTAATTCCTGTTCCACCGCTTAAGATAATAGAATCAATTTCTTTATTTAAAATAAAGTCAGAGGCGACTTTTCTTATAGCATAGATATCATCCTTAACAATTTCTTTAGTTACAATTATATGACCCTCATTAGAAATCATTTCTGATAGTTTTTTACCAGACTTATCAGTCTCATGTGTTCTTGTATTAGATACAATAATTATAGCTATGTTAAGTATTTTCATGAATAATTAATATAATCAATTATTAACAAGATGTATAGACTTCAAAAACTTCTTTCCAAAATAGGTATCTGCTCGAGAAGATCAGCAGAAAAATTAATAGAGTCAGGATATATAAAAGTAAATGATTCTATAGCAAAAATTGGTGATAAATGGAAACATGGAGACTTATTAAGCATTAAGGGTAAAGATATTGATGTAGATAATTTACTTTATCAAAACATTGAAGTTATAAAATATTTTAAACCTTTGGGTGAAATTGTTAGCAGGTCTGATCCACACAATGCAAGAACGGTTTTTGATAATCTCCCTGATGTAGATGGTAAATGGATTAATGTTGGAAGGCTAGATGTTGAGACAACTGGCTTGTTGTTATTCACAAATGATGGTGATCTTGCAAATATACTGATGCATCCATCTTTTTCATTTAAAAGGGAATATATAGTTCATACCGATAAGGTTTTAACTAAGAATGATATGATTTGTTTACTCAAAGGAGTTCCTATCAATAATGATGATATAGGGAAGTTCGAAAATATAGAAAAACTAGATAACAACATATACAAAGTAATATTATCTTCTGGGAAAAATAGAGAAATTCGTAACTCCCTAAATTTCTTGAAAATTAAAACTTTAAAACTTCACAGAACTAAATATTCTTTTTTAGAGTTAGATGATATGAATGAAGGAGAGTATCGTTATTTGACAAAGGATGATATTTCTAATTTTTCAATTTAACTTTGATAACTCCAGTACCACCATCTTTATCTCTAGCTGTGCAAGCTGCGTTAACAATTAAAGATTTTTTAATATATGCTTGAGTTGTAATTTTGATCTTTGGGATATTATCAATACTATTCGTACCTTTGCCACAAATTATCTTTATAAATTCAGCTTTATCTGCAAATGCATTTGAGAAGAAATCATCAAGTTTCAATATTGCATCCTTTACTGTTTCTCCATGAAGGTCTATTTCAATTGGAATATCTGATACATTTTTCCTTTTGAGCTTATTAAGAACATAGTCTTGAACACCGTTTCTTTTATACTCAAAAATTCCTTTATTATTATCTATGAGTATTATTTGATCAAAATCATAATCAAATATTTCATGATCATACTCATTTAATGTCGATACGTCATGGTTCTCAAAATCTTCATCGTTTGAGCTTTTAAGCCAATCATCTAATTCTTTTATTTTTTTATCTTTTTTCATATCTGATTAAGAGATATTATGTACACTAATCATAGCCATATATGGAGTAATTGTGAATATTTTGTTATCTAATGATGATGGTTATAAGTCATCAGGATTGAAATTTCTTAAAAACGTACTTGAAGAATATGGCAATGTTACTACAGTTGCTCCTCACCGAGATATAAGTGCGTCCAGCAGCTGCTTAAGTGTTCATAGCCCTGTTCAGATTAAAAAAATATCGACAAAGTTTTATAAAATATATGGTACTCCTGCCGATTGTGTACATATTGCATCAAGAGGCATAATGAAAAAAATTCCTGACATTGTATTTAGCGGAGTCAATATTGGGTCTAACATGGGTGATGATGTTATTTATTCAGGCACTGTAGGAGCAGCAATTGAAGGACGACACTCTAAATATGGATCTATTGCTATATCAATTGCATCAAAAAAACCAAAATACATTGATGATCTTGATCAAAAACTTAGATGTATAATTGAGTACGTATTTTCCAAATTAATAGCTCATAAAGCTGTAATTAATATTAATATACCTGACCTTCCATTTTCTAAAATTAAAGGTTTAAAGATTACAAAACTTGGCAAAAGAAAGCACCCGCTCAAAGCGTCAATTTTAAAGAGAGAACAAAAAACATATTTTAACATAGGAAAAGTAGGAAAGGGTATTTCGACTGTAGGAAATGATTTTTATGCAATTGAGAAAGGGTTTATTTCAATTACACCTCTTACAATCGATATGACTAACAGCGAAGTATACAAAAAAATAAAATAATTTATGGATATAAATAGTATAAAAGGAACAGGCTTAACTTCACAATCTAGCAGAGAAAAACTTATTCATGAACTTAAGGGGTTAGGTATTAAAAATTCTGAAGTTCTAAACTTGATTTCAAATATGCCCAGACACCTATTTCTTGATACGGCATTAGCTAGTAGAGCATATGAAAATGTATCATTACCAATTGGTTTCAAGCAGACAATATCACAGCCATACATGGTGGCAAAGATGACTGAATTATTACATGAAACGAATTCCATGAATCATGTATTGGAAATTGGAACAGGATCTGGCTATCAAACATCTATATTGTCTATGCTTTTTAAAAAAGTTACTACAATTGAGAGAATCAGCACATTACACGAACAATCAAAAAAGAAATTAAATCACTTAGGATTTAAGAATATTTCTTTCATTCTTGGAGATGGACACTTAGGCTTTCCTAATAATGCTCCCTATGATGCCATTATCATTACAGCAGTTGCAGATGACTTACCAGAGACTCTCATTAATCAGCTCTCACCTACAGGAAGAATTGTACTTCCACTTATGCATAAAGGTGAACAAAAACTTACTAAATTAAAGAATGCTAAAAATGGAATTATAAAAAAGATTATTGAGGATGTAGTATTTGTCCCAATGCTCAAAGGTGTTGAGAATACATGAAAAACTTTATTTTTAATGTAATAAATAAATGTGGCTCAACAAAATCTTTAATCTATCTGAGAATACTTAGTTTTACTGAATCTATCTTCTTCCCAATACCAACTGATGCTTTATTAGCCCCTATGGTATTGTCCAGAAAGCATAATTGGATTCGCATTACACTCATTGCTTCTTTTTGGTCTGTATTAGGTGGAATAGTTGGATACTGTCTAGGTTATTATCTATTTGACTTAATAGAGACTTATCTTCATCAATTCAATAAATATGGCCAATATTTAGAGGCGAAATCAATGTTCGAGACTTATGGCATTATCTTTTTGTTTATTGCAGCATTCACACCCATCCCCTATAAAGTATTTACCATAAGTGCAGGAGTGCTAAGTTATAATATATTCTTATTCACCATCATTTCAATTATCGGGCGCTCAGCAAGATTTTTCCTCGTATCATTTATATGTATGCGATACGGAGAATCTATTCTTAAGATTATTAATAAGTACTTATTGGTTATAGCAATATTTGTAATACTTATTTTGATTTTATGGATAAAGTATTGAGATAAACGAGCGACTTTCAGATAACAATATATTATGTGTTTTACATGCAGAATCAGTATTCATAAACTCTAACCCTTTATTTCTTTTGTACATTAACTCTATTAAATCCTGATTAGGTAAGATTGTACTTTCTCCCGTACCGATAAGTACTAACGTAATCGAATCAAGGTACTGCTCAATATCATTGATGTTAATTAAATTTGGTTTATCTATAGAAAAGTTAGAGATTTTTCTGTCAAAAATTATTATTGGTTCAGAATATGAATTATCATTAATTATGATCGTGTTATTAATATATTTTTTTATATTAAAGTCACTATTATGTTTGTCTTCAACTAGTTCCATTATCTCGGGAAATTAATAAATATTAATGATATTATATCCTCATTATATAGGAGTATAAATGCTTAAGATAGCTGTGTGTGGATTAGGAACTGTTGGTAAAAGTTTTGTTGATCATTTTATTAAATATCAAGATTTAATATCAAAGAACTGTGGGCAAGAAATAGAGATTGCTATAATCGCTGACAGATCTATAGATAAAAAAAAATTCAATCATGATAGTATTGAATTTTCCTCAGACATTCTCAGTGTTATTGATTCGGATTGTAATTTAATAATTGAATTAATTGGGGGTTGTGAAATTGCACTTCAACTTGTCAAAAAAGCTATCCAAAATAAAAAATCAGTTATAACTGCAAATAAAGCATTAATCGCAGAACATGGCGATGAGTTATTTGAGCTATCAAAAAAAAATAAAGTCTACCTTGGTTTTGAAGCTGCAGTTGCAGGTGCAGTGCCTATAATAAATTCTTTAACGCATAATATGTTGAATGAAAATATATTATCTATCAGTGGCATAGTTAATGGAACTTGTAATTATATTTTAGATCAAATGTCATCAGATAAAAAAGATTTTTCTGAAGCCTTAGAGAATGCAAAAGAATTAGGTTATGCAGAAGCTGACCCTACTTTTGATATAGGTGGTTTTGATGCAGCTCATAAGATATCTATTCTTGCTATGCTTGCATACAATATTAAATCACCATATAAGAACATGCATATCGAAGGTATAGAATCTATTGAGACTATGGATATAGATTATGCAACAGAGCTCGGTTATAAGATAAAGCATATTGCACTAGCAAAAAGAACTAATTCACAAATAGAATGCAGAGCACATCCCGTTTTAATACACCAGACTAATATTTTATCTAATATTGATGGAGTAATGAATGCCGTAAGTGCACGAGGAGATCGTTTTGGCACATCACTTCTGTATGGACATGGAGCTGGTGGTGATGCTACAGCATCAGCAGTTGTTTCAAACATTTCAGACTATTGTAATTATAGTTATAAAGATTTGGATCGCGATTCTAAAAAAGACACTAATGATGAATTAGTTAGCGTTATGAATATTAATGATATATGCAGTCAATACTATCTGAGAATATTCGCAAATGATGTCCCAGGAGTAATGGCTGAAGTAACATCTACTCTTGCATCCCATAAAATTAGTATAGAAGCTGTTACACAACATGAACCATTGAAAGATGATAAATTAATCCCAATAGTAATGATTACGAATTCTGTATCATATAAATCTATTCTTTCTTCTATCAATACAATTGAATCTTTAGATAATATAAGTGGCAAGATTAATCTAATTCGTGTCTTTAATGATAATGACTGAATCTAGTTCAATGATTTATAAAAGTACTCGTGGAAAAGCAAGAGAGCTTGGCTTCAAAGATGTAATTTTTGAGGGATTAGCATCAGATGGTGGATTGTATGTACCTAGTTCTTGGCCAGTACTTGATTTAAAACTTATTGAATCATTTTCCGATATGTCTTACCAAGAAATTGCATATAATGTTTTTAAGCCTTACTTAGACGATACTATTTCTGAAGATACCCTTAAGGAGATAATACACCACTCATATAAAAACTTTACTAACAATGAAATTACTCCATTAAGAAAAATCAATAATAATGAATATTTATTAGAGTTATTTCATGGCCCAACTTATGCCTTCAAAGATATTGCTATGCAGTTTATATCGAGAATAATGGATTATTACTTAACTAGAGATAATAGTCATATTAACATCCTTGGTGCGACGTCGGGAGATACAGGATCTGCTGCAATATATGGTTTTGAAAATATTAAATCATCAAATGTTTTTATATTGCATCCTTATAATCTTATTTCTCCAACACAAAGAAAATTTATGACTACTATTAATTCAGAAAATATAATCAATATCGCAGTAAAAGGTAATTTTGATGACTGTCAAAATATAATTAAAGAAATATTTTCTGATGAAGAATACAAGAAATCTAATAATTTAGGCGCCATTAATTCTATTAATTGGGCCAGAATAATGTGTCAAATCACATATTATTTTTACTCAGCTAGTAGAATCAAAGATAATGAAAATATAATTTATTCAGTGCCGACTGGCAATTTTGGCGATATTTTGGCTGGGTATATATCAAAAAAAATGGGCTTAAAGTTTAAAAAACTAAATATAGCAACAAATGAGAATAATATTTTAGATAGAACTTTACGATCAGGTGATCATTCTATTAAAGGTGTAGTGAGCACAACGTCTCCAAGTATTGATATTCAAATATCAAGTAATTTTGAGAGATTAGTTTATGATTCTTGTAAGGATTCAAGATATATTCAAGAAATAATGCATAGTCTGAAAAAAGAAGGGGTATTTAATTTATCAGAAAAAAGTAGATCATATATAAACAATTACTTTTCTTCTGATACTGCCACAGAAGATGAGGTAAAAGATATTATGCTTCAATACTATGTTGATCATGATATTACATTAGATCCTCATACTGCTGTTGGAGTATCATGTGGAAAAAAACAATCCACCGCTAATGACATACTGGTGACTCTCTCTACAGCTCATCCTGCGAAATTTAAAGATACGGTATCTAAGATTATATCTAATGATTCATTTATTACAGACAAAGTTAAAAATCTTGATACTATGGAAGAAAATATGATGATTGCTAACAATAATATTGAAGAGATAAAAGATATAATTAACAAGAAGGTATCATGAGAATTCTTCTGATATTATTTCTTGGTATTTTAGTACTTGCATTTTCTCGAAAAAAAATTAACTCCAAGTATGAGTTTATACACTATATTTTATCGTTAGCTTATTATGTATTGATTATACTTTTTGTGTATATTCTTGGAATGCATTTTATGGGAAATAGTATATAAATTAGTTATCTAAAAACTTTTCTGCATCTAATGCTGCCATACAACCTGCGCCTGCTGATGTAATAGCTTGTCGATAGATAGAATCAGAAACATCACCCGCTGCGAATACTCCCTCTTTAGAGCATTGAGTTGCATTACCCTTAATGCCACTTTGTATTTTTAAGTAACCAGTTTCATCCATTTCTAATGAATCTCTAAATATATCAGTGTTAGGTTTATGTCCAATTGCTATGAATGCACCTGAACAGTCTATAGTCTTAATTTCATTTGATTGAACATTCTTAACTTTTACTCCCTCGACTTTATTTCCATCACCTAATACTTCATCAAGGGTATGATTCCAAACAAACTCAACTTTACCTTCTTTTTCTTTTTGTTTAATCCTTTCAATCAAAATAGCTTCAGCTCTAAGTGTGTCTCTTCTATGAATAAGAGTTACTTTAGAAGCAATATTTGCAAGATACAGGGCTTCTTCTACAGCTGTATTACCACCACCAACTACTACAATCTCCTGATCTCTATAAAAAAATCCATCACAGGTAGCACATGCAGAGACACCTTTACCTAAATAAGACTTTTCTGAGTCTAAACCTAAATATTTTGCTGATGCACCTGTCGCAATTATTAAGCTATCGCATGTATATATTGCATCATCACCAGTAAGTTCGAATGGCTTGATGTCCAAATTTACTGATTTAATTTGATCCATTATAATTTCATTATCGAATTTAGACACGTGATCTTTCATTCTCTCCATCAAGTCCGGACCCTGTAAATCATTCCCATCACCTGGCCAATTCTCTACATCTGTTGTAGTTGTTAACTGACCACCGATCTCGAGACCTGTAATTAAAATTGGATTAAGATTTGCTCTGGAAGCATAGAGTGCAGCTGTATATCCAGCTGGTCCAGATCCAAGTACTAATAGCTTTGTATGTTTTCTATCCATTTGATGTATGTGATATCTTTAATCTGGGTATTATACACAATAATTTGTTTCCATTATATATGTATATATTATTAAGAAAAATTTGTATAATTCTTATAGAAAGAGGTACATTTGGCTCAAATAAAAAGAAACAAAAAGTTTACCCAAACAAAATTGAGTTATTTGCCGAAAGAAATATACAATTTCTTCTTTCTAGCATTCACTCTCCTTTTTGCATTATCTATTATCTCTCATGATCCATCAGACCCTAATTTTTTTAAAACAGGCCTTGGAAATACAATAAATAACTACATTGGGCTATTTGGATCATATATTTCTCATATTACTTTTATGATACTTGGAAAAACTTCTTATTTTCTTACAGCTCTACTAATATATCTAGCTTTACAGAAATATAGAATTTTAATCACAAATGAAAAGTCTTTATCTTTTAAAAATATATCATTAATTGTAATACTTCTTTTTAGTCTCTCTATGATTTCAGAATATATACAAGCTGGGTCAGGTGGATACCTAGGTCATATATCGTTTTACCATTTAACTAACTACATTGGCACTTATGGTTCTTTGCTAGCCTCTGTAATGTGCCTTATATACTCTTTTACTTACTATTTCGATATTTCAGTATCAAGTACTATAAATAAAGCTATCAAAATATCCACATATATATATTTAAAGACAAAGTACAAAGTTATCACTATGTATGAACAAATCAATTTAAGAATACAGCTAGCTAAACAGAAAAAGACTAACCTTAATAACAAAGTTGAGAAAAAATCTAATGATGCTGAAGTTGAAATTATAAAATCAAAGCCTATTGAAAGTAAAAGGGCGTTCAAAGAAAAGCAGCAAATTCTTTTTAGTGATTCAAGCAGTAAACTTCCTCTATTAGAATTTCTTGAACAACATGATTCTGAAATAATTAATCATAATGAAGAATCTTTAAAACTAATGTCGGAAATGTTAGAACAAAATCTAAGTCATTACGGAATATCTGCAAAAGTTAAAGCTGTTAAACCAGGTCCAATCGTAACTTTATTTGAAATTGAGCCTGTAGCTGGGACAAAAGCTGCAACCATAAATACTATAAGTAAAGACTTGGCTAGAACAATGACAGTTCCTAGCCTGAGAGTTGTTGAAACAGTTCCAGGTACTGCACATATAGGTATTGAAATTCCTAATGATGATAGAGAGACAGTGTCATTGAAAGATATAATTAGTTCAAAAGAATATGAAAATTCAAAAGCTTCTCTTACCATGGCTCTTGGAAAAGATATTCAGGGTAAACCTGTTTGTGCTGATTTACATAAATTACCCCACTTGCTAGTTGCAGGAACTACAGGTTCAGGTAAATCTGTAGCAGTACACTCAATGATTGTAAGCTTACTCTACAAACATGATACAGATGATTTAAAGTTTCTTATGATAGACCCTAAGATGCTGGAGTTAAGCACTTATGAAGGCTTACCACATTTATTGCATCCGGTTGTTACAGATATGAATGAAGCAAAAAGCGTTCTTCATTGGTGTGTTCAAGAAATGGACAGAAGATATCGGTATATGATGGATCTAAATGTAAGAAACATCCAATCCTACAATAAAAAAATTAAGAAAGACAAAGAAGAGGGCATTAATTCTGTTTATGGACCAACTGAGGGAAATAATGAGAGATTTCATGAAAAATTACCTTATATCGTCGTAGTTGTAGATGAATTTGCGGATATGATGCAGACTGTCGGAAAAAAAGTTGAGGATTTGATAATACGTTTATCACAAAAAGCTCGTGCCGCAGGCATACATCTTATTCTTGCTACGCAAAGACCATCTGTTAATGTAATCACTGGCCTCATAAAAGCTAATATCCCAACACGTATTGGGCTTAAAGTATCTTCAAATATTGATTCAAGAACAATTCTAGATTCAATGGGGGCAGAACAACTTCTTGGTCTTGGCGATATGTTATTTAGAGGTTCTGGGACAAATATACTTCAGAGAATCCATGGAGCTTATGTTAGTGAAGGAGAAATAACAAAAGTTGCAGATTTTCTTAGAGACCAAAAGCGTAATGAAGAAATTGAATCTATTCTTCTAGATGATGATGAGCCAGAGGCACAAACTGAAATAAATGAGACATCAGATGAATTATATAATGAGGCAGTAAATATTGTTAAAGAGACTAAAAAGACATCTATATCTTTCTTACAAAGAAAGCTTAAAATTGGTTATAATCGAG
Source organism: uncultured Gammaproteobacteria bacterium (assembly GCA_902605525.1). Lineage (GTDB taxonomy): Bacteria > Pseudomonadota > Gammaproteobacteria > CACLCV01. The sequence goes on along the minus strand of CACLCV010000001.1, from coordinate 55,574 downwards.
CAGCTAATTTAATTGAAGCTATGGAAGCAAAAGGTATTCTGTCAGAACCACAAAGTAATGGTAATAGAGAAATTTTATAAATAACATGCTGGATTTAAAAAACATTCTGAATAATCCACAAGATGTGTCTAATGCATTATTAACCAGGGGTTATGAGTTAGATTTGTCGTTTATAGAGGATAAAGCTCAAGAAAGAAAGAAAATTATACAAAAAAAAGAACAGCTTGCTGGCGATAAAAATATTATATCTGATTCATTTCGAACAGTATCATCTGATGAAGAAAAAGAAAAATTAATGAGTCAATCAAAAAAGATTGATGATGAAGTACAATTATTAAAATCATCTCTTGAGAAGTTGGAAGATGTATTAAATGACCATCTACTTCATATTCCAAATCTGCCTCATTCTTCTTGTCCAATTGGAGATTCTGATAAGGATAATAGTTTAATAGAAAAAGTTAATGAGCCAAAAGGTGTTAATACCAAAGAACATGCAGATATTTTAGAATCCATTCAAATGATTAGTTTTGGAGAGGGTGTAAAAATCACACAATCACGTTTTGTAGTACTGAAGGATAAAGTTGCATCACTTCATCGGGCGCTTATTAATTTTATGTTATCTTCACACATCAAAAAAAAATATATAGAGCATAATGTTCCATACATATGTAATTCTGCGAGCCTTACTGGAACAGGGCAGTTACCAAAATTCGAAGAAGACTTGTTTAAAATATCAAATTCTAACTTATACCTAATACCAACGGCAGAAGTTCCTTTAACAAATATATATAGAGATATGATTTTATCAATTAAAGATCTGCCTGTTATGATGACTGCACATACCCCATGTTTTAGATCTGAAGCTGGATCATATGGTTTAGATACAAAAGGTATAATTAGACAACATCAATTTGAGAAAGTTGAGCTTGTTCAAATTGTCCATCCAGATCATTCTCAACAAGCATTAGAAGATATTACATTACAAGCAAGGTCTATATTAGATGAACTAGAGCTTCCTTATCAAATAGTAGAACTATGTACTGGAGATCTTGGTTTTTCATCACAAAAAACTTATGATCTTGAAGTTTGGTTTCCTAGTCAGGATAAATACAGGGAGATCTCATCTTGTAGTAATTTTGGTGATTTTCAGTCTCGTAGACTTAATATTAAATTCAAAGAAGATAAGGAAAAAAATTTTGTACATACTTTAAATGGTTCTGGACTTGCAGTAGGAAGAACACTTGCTGCACTTATTGAAAACTGCTTTGATGGCAAACAAATTATTATTCCTAGTGTCCTTCATAAATATTTAGATTTTAAGACCATTGAATTGTCATAATATCTACTTTTCATCTATAATAGCGTCTTACGGAGACGTGCCAGAGTGGTTGAATGGGCCGGTCTTGAAAACCGTTAGGGTGTCAAAGCTCTCGTGGGTTCGAATCCCACCGTCTCCTGAATAAGATTTTGGATTCTAAAAAATATTATAGTTGGGTACTTTATGATTGGGCTAACTCTGCTTATGCAACTATAGTACTTGCAGGTTTCTTTCCTATAATTTTTGCTGAATATTTTGCATCATCCATCCCAGCTTCTGAAAGAACACTATATCTTGGAATTTCTAATTCATCAGCAAGTCTAATACTTATATTTTTAGCACCACTGTTTGGGTTATTGGCTGATAAATTTTCAAATAAAAAATTATTCTTACTTATATTTGCAAGCTTAAGCATTATCTCTACATTAATATTATCTTCTGTTACTAGGGATAGCTTTGTATTAGCTTCAATACTGTTCTCTATTTCACTCCTAGGATTTATGATGTCTAATGTATTTTATGATTCAATGTTATTAAATTTTGAATCTCATAAATACGACAAAATATCTTCAATGGGTTATGCGTTAGGATATTTAGGTGGTGGCCTGGCTTTTGTATTTACATTAATATTTCTTTATTTTAATTCAGAATCTACAATTGAAATCATTTCATCGAATAAAATATCATTTATTTTTGCTGCCTCTTGGTGGTTAATATTCATGATACCTCTCTTTTTATACTGGCCAGAAGAAAATATAGACTCTAAATCAACTTCTCTGCTCGATACTTTTAAGGAGATTAAATCTATCAAACCTATTTTTTTATTTCTCCTTGCTTACTGGATATACATAGACGGTGTAGATACTATCATAAGGATGGCTATTAATTATGGCTTGGCTCTGGGATTTAGTTCATCAGACTTACTTATAGCATTATTAGTAACACAATTCGTTGCATTTCCAGGAACTTTAATGATAAATAAAATATCTGAGTATTTTACATGTGAATTTGCAATTATAGGTTGTCTAATAATGTATTTAGCAATAACTATCCTTGCATATAATTTAGATAGTATTTTTGAATTTTATTTGATTGCTTCTCTTATTGGTTTAGTACAAGGAGGGATCCAAGCTTTGAGTCGGTCATACTTTGCGAGACTTATCCCAAACAACAAACACTCAGAATATTTCGGTATCTACAATATGCTAGGTAAATTTGCTGCGTTAATTGGACCTTTAATAGTTGGCTTAATAACCTACATATCAGATGATCCTCGCTTGGGGATGCTTAGCATAGGTTTATTCTTCATTACTGGTATAATACTCTTCAATCTTTCAAGAATGGTTAATAAATAAATGGTAGGTTGGCAGAGTGGTCGAATGCGCCACCTTGGAAAGGTGGTTAGCGAGTAATCGTTACAAGGGTTCGAATCCCTTACCTACCTTTTATATAACGTACTAGTAAATTGCTATAACATCACTTGAAAGGCATGATAAAATACATGTCAAAAGATGAATCAGTCAATAAGAAAGCTTAATGATAATGAACAAAGAAGCGTTAATCTTGCTGTAGACTTTCTTGTTCCTTATGTACACTCAATTGTAGAAATATCATCCGAAGTTGATTTGCAAATTGATAAATTTAAAGAAAGTATAAGAAATTTATACTTTACCGTAGACTCAGAAGATAGAGGTCGTATTGAGGCCTCTGCTAAGCATAATAATTTTGATTTTTCTCTTCTCTACACTGGGACTAGAAGTTTTGTCTTAAAAATTGCCGGCTATGACAACTTCATTGGCTTTGTTTATATGGAAACAAATAAAGGCATGAATATTCATGATGATTTAAGTTCTGGAAATGAACATATCTCTAACGAAATTATGAACCAATTCCTCAAGTACTATAAAAGTCCTTATTTAGTTACAGATACATACAAAGAATTTATCACAAAAGGAAAAAACTTTATATGAAAGTATCTATTATTGGAATGGGCTATGTAGGGCTGTCAAATGCAGTATTGCTATCATTAAAGAATAATGTTGTCTGTCATGATATTGACACTTCAAGGCTTGATTGCATAAATAAACGTATATCACCAATAAAAGACAGTTTAATTTCCAATTACTTTAAAAATAAAAAACTAAGATTAACTACATCAGAGTATATAAATAAAGAAATGTCGAAATCAGACTTTATAATTATCTCAACACCAACTGACTTTGATGTTCAAAAGAAAACTTTCAATACTTCGTCTATTGATGTAATTTTAAAAAAACTAAATTCTTTAAAATCGTCAGCATATATTATTATTAAATCTACATTACCTATTGGGTATACAAAAAAAGTTAATAGTTTATATAAAAAACTTAAAATATGTTTCTCTCCAGAATTCCTTCGTGAAGGCAAGGCATTGTATGATAATCTTTACCCATCTAGGATAATAGTGGGTGGCAAAGATAAAGGTGCAAAACAATTTGCTAATTTGTTAAAAAAATCTAGTTTAAAAAAAAATATAAAAACTCTATTTATGGACAGTAGTGAGGCTGAGTCTGTAAAGCTTTTTGCAAATAGTTATCTTGCAGCACGCATTTCATTTTTTAATGAGCTTGATTCCTTTTCTATGTCTAATAATTTTGATTCTAAACAATTAATTGATGGCATTTGTTCTGATCCAAGAATAGGTGATGGATATAATAATCCATCATTTGGTTATGGCGGTTACTGCCTCCCTAAAGATACCAAACAGCTTGAAACTAGCTTCAATTCTATTCCAAACTCGATGATCAAATCAATAAATAAATCAAATCAACTTAGGAAAAAGTGTATTGTCGATGATTTATTAAAAACTAAAGCAAAAAACATTGGGATATATCAATTAGCTATGAAAAAGGGATCTGATAACTTTAGACAATCAAGTATTATTGATATAATAAAAATACTTAAAAATAAAGGTAAAAATATTTATATTCATGAGCCTTTGATTGCTAATCAAAGTAAAATCTATGGGTGTACTTTAATTAATGATTTTAATTTGTTTATAAAAAAGGTAAATCTTATTGTAACTAATAGATTATCGAGCAGGCTTAAAAAACTGTCAAAAAGGATTTATACGAGAGATATATATGGAGAAAACTAATGTCTGTTAAAATTAACTTTGTTAGGGGCGATGAAGTGTTAACAACTACTATGAGTGTTGGACGCACTATGTTAGATGCTGCAAAAAAACTTGACATACCAGAAATACCAGCTATCTGTAATGGATCATGTAATTGTGGAACTTGTCATGTTCATATTGATCCTGAATGGGTCGATAAAATTGAACCCATGGATACCGGTTCTATGGAGCTATTCATGTTAGAGAGATCTGAACATTATGATGAAAATAGAAGTAGGCTATGTTGCCAAATGGATATTTATGATGTCTATGAAGGACTTACAGTTCATTTAGTTGATAACAGAAAAGACTAGCATAATGTTGAATCAAAATTTTCATGAAAAAGTCGTACTAAAATCATCGCAATTAACACCTGTTAGTTCGCCATGTGACGGAGTAGAGAGGACTCTTCTGGAGAGAAATGAAAATTCAGAATATGCCATATCCACAACGATTGTAGAATTTAAACCAAATTCTTTTTTCAGTGAACATGTCCATGATTCAGGAGAAGAACTATTCGTGTTGGAAGGTACTTTTTCAGATGAGTTCGGGGATTATCCTGCTGGAACATATATTAGGAATCCTCATAATACTAAACATAGTCCCTTCAGTAAAAATGGCTGTAGGCTTCTAGTAAAGTTAAGACAATTTAATCCTATGGATAATAAACAAGTTATTATAAATACGAACAATGAACCTTGGCTTCCAGGTCTAGTGCAAGGCCTTAAAGTCATGCCTTTACATAATTATGAATATGAGAGTACAGCTCTTGTCAAATGGGACTCAAACACTGAGTTTAGTTTCCACCAGCATCATGGTGGAGAGGAAATATTTGTTCTTAAAGGAACTTTCTATGATGAATTTGGTAAATATCCTGAACAAACCTGGATAAGAAGTCCTCATATGAGCAAGCACAAACCCTTCACACTGAGTGATGGGGCATTGATATTTGTTAAAACAGGCCATTTACTTAATAAAATAAAATGAACGATAAAATACTAGCATTAAAATATAGACCTCATTTTTTTGATGAGGTTGTAGGGCAAGAGTTTTGCGTACAATCACTAAGTAATTCCATTAACCTTAATAAGCTGCACAATGCTTACCTATTTTCAGGCACAAGAGGTGTTGGGAAAACAACTATTGCAAGAATATTTGCAAAATCCTTATTGTGTAAAGAGGGCGTAAGTGCTACCCCTTGTGGTAAATGTGATTCATGTCTTGGAATTGATAATAACAATAATCTTGACCTTATAGAAATTGATGCAGCATCAAGAACAAAAGTAGAGGATACACGTACTCTTATGGAAAATGTTCAATATGCTCCTACATCATCACGGTTTAAAATATATTTGATTGATGAAGTTCATATGCTATCAACCAAAAGTTTCAATGCTTTGCTTAAAACTATTGAAGAGCCACCTGAACATGTGAAATTTTTACTTGCCACTACTGAACCCGATAAACTTCCAGAAACTGTTATATCAAGATGTCTACATTTTAAACTTGAACCAATTACTAATGAAGAACTTGGAGAACATATTAAAAAAGTATTAGAGTCTGAAAATATTAATTTTGAAAAAGATGTTCCTGAGATAATCTCAAATGCAGCCAGAGGTAGCGCAAGAGATTCCATGAGTATATTAGAACAATGTATTTCTTATACTAATGGGGATCTTAAAAAAGATAAAATCTCTCAACTACTTGGATTAATTGAAAACACTCTCATTGATCAAATTATTCATAACCTTTATGAGAATTCTATTTCAGAAATTAATGATGTGTTAAAGTCATCAAATGTATCTGATTATTCAAAATTGCTCGATTGTTTAATTGAACGTATTTTCCAGATTTCTATATCACGATCAGTGAATAAGAATGATTTTAACTTACCTAATAATTTTCTAAATACAGATATTAGTCTTCAAGATCTGCAGCTTTGGTATTCAATTTTAATGCAATCTAAGGAGCAAATGTTCAATGCTGTATCTAAGGCTGATCACTTAATGATGATACTTCTACGTATATCATTATTTACTGAATATCCTGATCAAGTTAAATCTAATATTAATAATCAAAGTAAAGATACTGCTATTTTAACTGATTCTAAAAAAAAAATTGAAAACATAGCTGAAGATAATATCTCTCAAAGTGTTGTTGATATATCTATATGGAAAAAAACTATTGATAGTTTTAAATTACAAGGATTAATCCTTGATCTTGCTAATAATTCTATTCTAGACATGAAAAATGATGCAACAATTTTGATTATAGACAAATCCAAAGAAAATACTTATCCAAAAAAATGCATCACAGATTTCAGTATATTAATATGCTCAAATTTCAAAAGCGATCATGTGCTGACAATAGAATATAGAGAAAATATAAACACTCTTTATAAAAAATCTATCACCGATGGTATCAAATCAAAAAATGATATGTACGAGGCTATCAAAGATAATAATGATCTCAAAGAAATAGAGAGTGTATTTGGTGCTAAAATAGATAAAGATAATATTAGTAAACTTTGAACTGGAGAAATACTTATGGGAATGTTTGATAAGATGAAAGACGCTAAAAATATGTATAGCAACATTAAAAAGGCTCAAAACGAAATTAATAAAATAAAGGTTGAAGGATCAGCTGGAGCTGGAGCAGTTAGAGTAACAGTGAAGGGCAATCATCAGATAGTAAGCATAGAGATAGATAATGATACACATGCTGGTAACAAAAAGATTCTTGAAGACTATCTCGTCGCTGCATGTAACGATGCAATGAACAAGCTTGAAAAAGAAACAAAAGATAAAATGGGTAGTGTTATGAACTTACCGGGTGGAATGAAACTCCCTTTTTAACATATGATTAAATCTAAATATCTTGAGAACTTGATTGATGCAATAACTATACTTCCGGGTGTAGGAAGAAAAAGTGCTCAACGAATGGCTTACCAGCTTTTAAATACTAACCCTGAAAAATCTCTTCATCTATCACAGGAATTAAAAAATATTGATACAAAAATATCTAAATGTTTAGTATGTGGAGTTTTTATGGATATTGAGGAAGTTGAAAAACAATCATATAATTCTTGTCATATATGCGAAAGACAAAACCGTGACACTTCTATAATTTGTGTAATAGAGTCAGCAAGCGATGTCTACACAATTGATGAAAGTACGAATTACAATGGATATTACTTCGTACTTCAAGGCAATCTTTCTCCAATTGATGGTAGAGGTCCTTCAGAAATTGGTCTAGATAAACTAGAAAAACGACTTTCAGAAAAAAATATCAAAGAATTAATTTTAGCAACTAACACAACAATAGAGGGTGAAGCTACCGCTCATTATATAAAAAATATGGCTACTAAAAATAGTATTAAGGTTTCAAGACTTGCATTCGGACTACCACTTAACGGAGAGATTGGATTTTTAGATAACGAAACAATATCACATGCTTTTAATGAGAGAAAAATACTCTAAATAGATGTAATCTTATCTACTTTTGCAGCACAAATGAAATCATTCTCTGATAGGCCATCAATTGCATAAGTAAAATATTTTACTACTGCAGTATTATAACCAAAAGTTACTTCTGGATGATGATCTTCATTATTAGAGATATGTATTATTAAATTAATTAAAGATGTAATTTCATGGTGATTTTTACATGTAAATATTCTTTGTATACTTTTTACATCGGTGTTCAATACCCAGTCCTTGTCAAGTCTTTCTAAATAATTAAGACACTTATCTTTTGACAATGGGTCCAATCCGCCTTCGCATGGTAAACATTTCTTTTTATCTAAATCATTCATTGTCACTCCTAAGATTATTGATTCTTTCTAAAACTGTTGGATGAGAAAAATAAAATATAGCATAAAACTTATTAGGTATTAAAAATGAAAGATTAGATTTATAAAGCTTTACCAACGATGATATCAGGTATTCTTTTTGAACTTGTTTCGATGCAAACGTGTCTGCTTCATATTCATTTTTTCGTGATAATGTAGAGAAAAATGGATCAGTAAAAAAACTTATTATTTGATAGGTGAAAAATAGTGCTATGAGTTGAGAGCTTGCACTATTATTTAAATTCAATATTTCAAGATAATTACTATTATTCACAAGTTGTGATATCAGAAACATGCCAATGAAAATTATAAAAGTAGATATTCCAAGGGATTTAGTTATATGGTTATGCTTATAGTGACCAATTTCATGTGCTAGAACTGCTTTAATTTCTTTTGGGGAAAGAAGATCAATAAGTGTGTCATAAAAAACTATCCTTCTATTATTACTAAAGCCAGTGAAATATGCATTTGGATGCTTGGATCTTTTTGATCGGTCCATAACAAACAAATTTTCAATAGAAAAATCTGTTCTCTCAGATAAATCTTTAATTTCATCTTTTATATTTTTATTTTTCAATTTTTTGAACTTATTAAATATTGGTGAAATATAAGTAGGATATATAAACATACTTATTATGATCACTGAAAACATAGTTAATGACATTAGTAACCACCAAAGATTTTGATAAGCAACTATATAGAAAAAAACTAAACTTAAAAGGGAAACAATTATAAGAGTTAATAAGAGCGATATTAAATTATCTTTAAAAAATAGTAGCTTTGTGGATGTATTAAACTCATACCTATTCTCAATAACAAAATTAGAATAATAGGAAAATGGAAGCATAGAAATATGAACAATAAGATATGTTATTAATATACTTGATAGATCAGTTAAATATAGACTTAAATCATAACTATTAAGAGATTCATTTATATACTTGAATAGCCCAGCTAGTAAAAGTATATATATATATCCAACATAAAAAATATTTTTGATTATAGACAGATGTAATTTCGAAATATTATATTCACGAGATTTTTTATTATTTTCTTCACTTATATTAAGTAATTCCATAGATTTGGCATCTATTTTTGTATTTTTTATTGTATAGATTTGCAATATGTCTAAAGCCAGTTTTGCAAATAGATATATAAAAAGAATTATGGTTACTTCAATCATTTTTTTGTGGTTTTACTTTATACTGTAATTATACTAATCTTAGCGGATGAAAGATAGAAGTAACATGATTTGGATTGATCTAGAAATGACCGGTCTGGATACACAGAGAGACTATATTATCGAAATTGCTTCTATTGTTACCGATAAGAATTTAAATATTCTAGAAGAGGGTCCAAATTTAGCTATTAAACAACCTGATGAGATACTTAATGGAATGGATAAATGGAATACTGATCATCATAACAGAAGTGGGTTAGTACAAAAAGTTCAAGAAAGTATTATAACTGAATCGATAGCTGAGAAAAAAACTATTGAATTTCTCTCTAAATACGTTCCTAAAGGAGAATCACCCTTGTGTGGCAACACCATTTGTCAAGACAGAAGATTTCTTGCTAGATGTATGCCGGACCTTGAATCTTTTTGTCATTATAGAAGTATAGATGTTAGTTCAATACGTGAACTTGGTAAGAGATGGTATTTTGAAGATATGGATAACTTTCAAAAAAATTCTAACCATCGAGCACTAGATGATATAAGAGATTCCATAGATGAGCTTCGTTATTACAGGAAAACTATATTTAAGCTTTAGATACAATTTTCATTATAAAATCTTTTTCAGTATTATTTAATTCAGTAGATTTACTATATTTATGGCTGACCTTTGGATAATCTTTATTGTAATGGAGGCCACGACTTTCTTTCCTAGAAATAGCGGATTTAGTAATGATCTTAGCTACATCTATGATATTCCTAAGTTCTAGTAAATCTGTACTTATTCGATGAGTATGATAAAACTCATTAATTTCATTATTAATAATTTCTAGTCTATCTTTAGCTCTGTTTAACATTTTATCAGACCGTAAAATACCGACATAATCCCACATAATTTTTCTTATCTCAGCCCAGTTGTGTGAAATTAAAATATTTTCATCAGACGAATCTGAAACATAACTATCATCCCATAAAGGCAGCTCTTTCTTATTATCAGTTATATTTTTTTCATTTATTTTTTTACAGCATTCCATAGCCATAACCGAACATTCTAATAATGAGTTGCTAGCTAATCTATTAGCTCCATGCAGGCCGGAATGTGCCGCTTCACCTATAACATATAAATTAGAACAATCTGTTTCACCCGCAATAGTAGCTTTAACACCTCCGCAAGTATAATGAGCTGCAGGAACTACTGGTATTGGTTTTTTGGAAATATCTATGCCAAGTTCTAAACATCGATTATAAATATTTGGAAATCTTTGAAGGATATACTCTTTGCCTTTAAAAGAGACATCTAGATAAACATTCTTAAAATTATTATTTTTCATTTCAATGTCTATGGCTCTTGCTACGACATCACGCGGTGCAAGTTCAGCTCTTTTATCATATTTTTTCATAAAATATTCATTATTAGGATTAATCAACTTCGCGCCCTCTCCTCTTAAAGATTCTGAGATTAAAAAACTTTTATCACTTGTATGGTATAAACATGTCGGATGGAACTGCATAAACTCCATATTTGAAATTGTACAACCGAATCTCCATGCTAACGCTATTCCATCACCTGTTGATGTATCTGGATTCGTTGTATACTGATAGAGTTTATTCGCTCCACCTGTTGCTAGTATGACTATATTTGCTTTAATAGTCATAACAGATTTATTTAATTCATCGTATGCATATAAACCATCACAGAGGGCATCTTTTCTTCCAATTAAATCAATAGCCATAATATCTTCTTTAATTGTAATTTTTTTATTTTTTTCTGCTTTCTCTAAAAGTGATGTGTGTATTTCTTCGCCGGTATTATCATTGTGATACGCAATCCTTCTTTTAGAGTGACCCCCCTCTAAAGTTTGTTGTAATTTAGTACCATCAGTATTGAAATTAACACCATGTTTAATAAGAAGATCAATACTTTTCCTCCCTTGTTCTATTATCTTTGTGACAGATTCTGGATTGCATATTTCATGTCCATTGTTAATCGTATCACTCACATGTGCATCAATATCACTGTTATCCATAGCAGCAGCTATTCCACCTTGAGCCCATGAAGTTGAACATTTATTTGTTCGTGATTTTGTTAGCATGGTCACAGAATATGTTTTAGATAGTTCAATTGCTGATAATAATCCTGAGATTCCTGTTCCAACTATTAAAACTTCAGTATTTAGCCTTGTATTCATATAATATAAAATATCACAATGTGTAATGACTAGAAATATTATTATTAAAGATGATGACGAAATTATTCAGGAATGTTTATCTGGCAACACAGGTGCATATAAAAATCTAGTTGATAAGTATCAAATTCGCATAATCAATACATGTTATAAGTATACAAGAAACATTAATGATGCAGAAGACGTAGCTCAAGAAGTATTCTTAAAAGCATTTCAAAACCTCTCAAACTTTAAATTTGACAGTAAATTTTACTCATGGATTTATAGAATTGCTGTAAACACTTGCCTTAATTACATAAATTCTAGAGAAAAACGTAATGAAAAAGAAACTATTTCAGAAGAAAATTGTCTAAATGAGGTGAATGTATCGAATGATAATCCAGGAGAGTATTATCAATTAAATGAATTGATTGATAAAATACAACCATTGATAGAAAAACTACCTGAGGATCTTAGTAATTTGATAAAGCTATATGAAATTAAAGACTTAACGTATGAGGATATTTCTAAGAGGTTGAACATACCAATAGGTACGGTTCGTTCCAGGTTGCATAGGGCAAGAAACATGTTAATCTCTGAATTCAGAAGTATAAGTGATGATGAATAATAACTATAAAATATTTGGGCTAATTGTTAGTTTAATGAGAAATGATAATCCACCTGAAATATCAAAAGATTTTTCAGAAAATGTTATGCAAAAGATATTATCAAATAAAAAGCCTGATGATACTAAGTACAATAATTTCCTAAAAGTAGCTGCTTCAGTCTTTTTTGCAGTTATTACAGCTTACAGCTTAATTAGTTTCGAACGATCAGAGACAAATGTTGTTTCAGTGGATATAATTAAAGATAAGACTGACAATAGCGAATTGATTAAAAGAGTAAAAGATGATTCAGCTTGTATAAAGATCGAAAATAGTATTGAGGAAAAGAATGATAGTTGTAAATAATATAAAATATATACTAGTTCTATTATCACTATCCTTATTTAATTTGGCTATAGCAGAATCCTCTCCTGCTTATCCAGACTTTACAGGAATTGTTGAAAAGAACATGCCTGCTGTAGTTATTGTGAACGCGAGCAGATCCAGTAATGCAGCTAATAGCGAGAATCAATTTCAAACTCCACCTGGTATGCCCGATGAATTTAATGACCTTTTTAAAAAATTTTTTGATGAGAGGAATAATCAACCTAAGAGAAGACAGCCAAGCTCTGGCTCAGGGTTCATTTTATCTAGTGATGGATACATAATGACCAACCATCATGTCGTGAATGGAGCTGATAAAATAAATATTATAACTAATGATCAGACTACTTATGAGGCTAGTCTAATTGGTTCCGACAAAAGAAGCGATTTAGCGCTTCTTAAAGTTGAGGCAAATAACTTACCTGTTGTAAAGATTGCTTCCTTTGATAATGTCAAGTTAGGTGAGTGGGTTCTTGCTATTGGTTCACCTTTTGGATTTAATCAAACCGTTACTGCAGGAATTGTTAGTGGAAAACAAAGAAAACTAGCTGGCGATAATTATGTTCCATATATACAAACTGACGTCGCAATTAATCCAGGTAATTCTGGTGGCCCATTGTTTAATCTTTCTGGAGAAGTAATTGGCGTCAATGCACAAATTTATAGTCGAACTGGAGGATTCATGGGCGTATCGTTTGCAATACCCTCTGACACTGTTAATGACGTTTTCTATCAACTGAAAACTAAAGGTAAAGTTAGTAGAGGTTGGTTAGGTGTATACATTCAAGAAATTGACGATAAACTAGCTAAAAGTTTTGGTCTGAAAAAGGCACGAGGCGCATTGGTTAGTAAAATATTACCGGATAGCCCAGCAGAGAAGGCGAGGTTCAAACAAGGCGATGTCATATTAAAATTTAATGATAATGAGATCAAAAAATCTACTGACCTCCCTCTAATAGTAGGACAATCAGAAGTTGGTAAGTCATTTAGAGTACAAATTATTAGAAATAAAATGATAACTAATTTATCAGTCACTCTCGAGGAATTACCTACCGAAGATAAAATTGCATCTATAGGAACAAAAAAAATCACTTCAAATTCCTTTTCTGGAATATCTGTAAGAAACTTAAGTCCTCAAGATATTAAGTTGCTTGAGATTAAATCAGGTGTCATCGTCACGAATGTAGATGATAATATTAATAATAACTTTGATGTAAAAGCAAATGATGTGATTACTAAGATAAATAATACGATTATTAATAATGTAGATGATTTTTCAAAAATTATGACAAAATCCAAAAATAATACATATGTAAACTTATTAGTTTATAGACAATCCACTCCTTTATATATTGCACTAAAAATCTCTAAATGATTTGATGTTTTAAGTCTCTAATATATTATAGAGCAATAATGAACATCCGAAATATTGCCATAGTCGCTCACATTGATCATGGTAAATCCACACTTGCTGATCGCCTCATTGAAAAGTATGGAGATATCAGTTCTCGAAAGATGAAAGATCAAATTTTAGACTCTATGGATCTAGAGAGAGAACGTGGAATTACAATCAAAGCACAAACTGTAAGTCTAAATGCATCATATATGGGAGATGACTACAATATTAATATCATTGATACCCCAGGACATGTTGATTTCTCATATGAAGTATCTAGATCCCTATCTGCTTGTGATGGTGTAATGCTTTTAGTAGATGCAACACAAGGACTTGAAGCCCAAACAATTGCCCATTTTAATATGGCAAGAGAGCTGAATCTTGAAATTATACCTGTCATAAATAAGATTGATTTACCATCTGCTGATCCTGATGCTGTAAAAAAGGATCTATCTGAACTTCTTGATATTAATCAAAATGAGATATTGAGCGTTAGCGCTAAATCTGGCTTAGGAGTAGACAATCTAATTGAAAGAGTTATTATTGATATACCTGAACCAAAAGGCTTAATGAGCAATGACCTAAAAGCTTTTATTATTGATTCATGGTTTGATAACTATCTTGGAATTGTCGTCCTGATTAAAATTATAGATGGATCAATAAGTATTAAAGACAAAATTAAAGTATTTTCTAATAAAAGAGAATTCCTTGTAGATAAACTTGGAACTTTTAATCCGACAATGACAAATTTATCAAAATTATCATCTGGTCAGGTCGGATTTATGATTGCATCAATCAAAACACTCGATTCAGCACCTGTCGGTGATACTATTGTTCTTGCTAAAAATAATACCTCATGCCCATTGCCTGGATTTAAAAAAATACAGCCACGAGTATACTCTGGATTCTATCCTGTTGAATCTAATGATTACCAAGAATCCAAAAAAGCACTAGATAAATTATCTTTAAATGATAATTCTTTTACATATGAACCTGAAAGTTCACAGTCATTAGGACATGGATTTAGATGTGGATTTCTAGGATTATTGCATATGGAGATCATTCGTGAACGCGTTCAAAGAGAGTATAGTCTAGAATTTTTGATGACAGTCCCATCAGTTACCTATCGAGTAGAAAATAAAAAGGGCGAGGTTAATGACATTAGAAAACCAAGTGATTTACCAGATGACAATAGTATTAAATGTTACTATGAGCCAATAGCACTTATATCAATTGTAACTCCTGCAGAGTATTTAGGTTCTGTCATAGAGCTTTGCACCTCAAAAAGGGGCACTCAAAAGGACTTAATCTACAGATCTAATATGGCTGAAATTAAATACGAAATACCTCTTTCAGAAATAATATATGATTTCTTTGATACACTTAAGTCCTCATCAAAAGGTTATGCGTCTTACGACTACGATATAATTGATTATAGGGAAAGTAGTATGATTAGGCTCGATATACATGTGAATAAGAAAAAAATAGACGCTTTGTCACAAATATTGCATAAAGATAATTCATATCGTAGATCTAGGGAACTGATTGATAATCTCAAAAAATTAATACCTAGACAAAGTTTTGAGATAACAATTCAAGGATGTGTTGGCGCTAAAATTCTATCATCAACTTCTATTAAGGGTTATAGAAAAGATGTCACTGCAAAACTCTATGGAGGAGATGTTACACGAAAAATGAAGCTCCTAAAAAAACAAAAAGAGGGTAAGAAAAAAATGAAGAAAATAGGTAATGTTGAAATACCTAGAGAAGCATTTTACAAATTCTTATCCACAACGGAAGAATAGAATGGATTTTACACTTATACTTGTCGTACTTACATTATTAACTGGATTATTTAGCCTTGTTAAAATTAATAAAACTATAATTTCTCAGATATCAGAATTTTCATCATCTATTTTTCCAGTTTTATTCGTTGTGCTTCTAATTAGATCTTTTTTTATTGAACCTTATAAAATTCCTTCGGGCTCTATGATACCAACATTAATGATTGGGGATTTCATCCTAGTTGATAAAAACATATATGGATATAAACTTCCATTAACAAATTATACTTTAATTAAAAATGAAACTCCTAAACGCGGAGATGTCATAGTATTTAAATATCCGGAAAATAAAAATATAAATTATATTAAGCGAGTTATAGGCATACCAGGTGACTTAATTATATATAAAGACAAAATACTTTTTGTAAATGGTAATAGATATAATCAAATAAAGATAAGTCATAACTTTGATCCGATAGAAATTGCTAATGGTACTGTTTCATATGAACAAAATGAATTTAAGGACTATCTTATTCTTAATCAAAACGAATCAACGTTTAACTTTAAGTATAAAGTCCCGCCTAAATCTTACTTTGTTTTAGGTGATAATCGAGATAACTCGAATGATAGTCGTTTTTGGGGACCTGTCCCAGAGGAAAATCTTGTTGGCAAAGCGTTTTATATTTGGATGTTTTGGAACTTTGATAGTCATTATAATTTTTTTGATAGAGTAGGTAATTATATTGAATAACTCTGATGAAAATAATATTACTAAGTTAATTAGCAATGCGTTTAGTTATAAAATCTGTAATGTTCATTATTTTTCCTCAGCTCTTACTCATAAAAGTATCTCTAAAGATAATTACGAGAGATTAGAGATTTTAGGTGATGCCGTATTACAACTTGTTATTACAGAGTTATTATTTACAAAATATCCTAATCATGATGAAGGGCAAATTACAGTTATAAGACAGAATCTAGTAAATTCAAAAAATCTTGAAAAAATATTCCTTACATTGAAGCTGGAGAAAATATTTAAAGAAATTAATCCTAGATTATCTAAAAGTAATATATATTCAGATATTTTCGAGGCCCTTATTGGAGCAATTTATCTTGATAGTAATTATGAAACTGTCAAGAATGCTATATATAATCTTTTTATGCCCTTGCTATCATATAATCTGTCTCAAAAAGACTCAAAAACACTTCTTCAAGAATATATGCACTCAAAACAATATCCATTACCTTCATATAGTACATCACCTATTAAACATTCAAAATATAAATATTTAGTTACATGTGAAATATCTAATCTAAATATCAAAGAATCACTGAAAACAAATAAAGTAAAACCAGCAGAACAAGAATTAGCTCATGCTATTTTAAAAAAATTATATGAAAAGAGTTAAAGTATTAATAGTTGGTAAAAGCAATGTCGGAAAATCATCTTTGATAAATTATTTCTCTAATAAACATACTGCATTAGTATCTAATAAACTACATTCTACTAGAATATCTACTTCTCACATAATTGATTATAATAATGTTCATATAGAGTTTATTGATACACCAGGTGCATCTATTAACGATACTAATCTTCTCTCAAAAGCTATGAAAAGCAATGCATCAAAGTATATGACTAATGCAGATATAATAATATTACTCACTCAGCCTCAAGACAAATATGATTATGAAATAAAAATTAAGAATCAAATTATAGAATGTAATAAAAAATATATTTTATGTGTAAATAAAATTGATTTAGATACTTCTGGCCAATACAAGGATAATCTATTTATATCATTGGGTGTAAATGAGGCTTCTTTTGTTTCTGTAACAGAATCTATTGGCATTGACTCACTCTATACTTTAATTAAGAATAAGATTATCACTGAAGGCATAGAGGGTACCGACAAATTAAATAATGAAAGAAATAATATAAATATAATTCAAGAATTAGTTAGAGAATCTATAATTAATCGCACTAATAAAGAGTTGCCTTATGAAACAGCTGTTCACATATCAGATTATAAGGTACAGAGTAGGAGTGGCGTTATTAAGGCAGATATAATAGTCTCTAAGGATAATCATAAAAAAATTATTATTGGCAAAAAAGGAACAATGATCAAAAATATTGGCATTGAAGCTCGTGAACTAATTGAACATTATCTTGGTAAAAAAATACATTTGTCTTTATTTGTAGTAGTAAAAGATAATTGGAAAAATAATCCTACTGTTCTCAAAGATATTGGATATATTGAATAAATGAATGTTTCGCATACTGGTTTTCTTATACATACAAGAAAGTACAAAGAGACAAGCACTATAATTCATATCTTTTCAAGAAATAAAGGAATTGAATCACTTATATTTAAAGGTAGCTTCACAAATAAAGATAAATTTAAATTCTCATTGTTCAATGAGTATTTATTTAGTTACAATGATAAATATAGTTTTCCATATCTATCAAAATTTGAGATTATCAATTCATTCCCATTTGATAAAAAATATTACTTATTAGGTCTTTATGTTAATGAATTATTATATAAGACAATGAGAGAGGGTTATGATTATGAAAAAATCTATGAATATTACAAAAGCTTTCTTGTTAACTTATTAAATTCTTCTAGTAGTCTAAAAAGGCTTGCATTAGTTTTTGAAAAAAGTTTCATTGATAATCTTGGTTATGGTCTCTACATGTTAAATGATAAAGATATTAATAATAATGCTTTATATATTTATGATTTTGATGAAGGGTTTAAGATTTCAGATTCAGCACAAAACAAGTATTCATTACCCGGCAGTGCATTGAAACAATTTTTTTCAAATACGCTCGAGGATAATATCTACATTGATATTATTAGGCAAGTCATAAAAAGAGTATTAAATAGACATTATGAGAATATCAATCTTATGGGTGATAAATTATTTTAGATTTCCTTTTGAAATTACGAAAGTTTTATTTTTGAGCGATAAAATGAAAAAACGATTATACCAATCTCCTAAAACATATCTGTATATATATTCTTGATTTAGGTTATGTTTATGGATATTGGGTCTATGGGTATGGCCATGTATTATTATATTGGGTTTATATGCCTCTATTAGCGTATCAACTTCATTGATATTTACATCCATTATGCTTTCTTTTTTATGGGCATTTGCATCAATACTTTTCTTTCTCAAATTATCAGCTAAAGCTAGTCTCTCCTCTAAAGATTTAGATAACATTTGCTTTTGCCATTCATCAGATCTAACCAAGGATCTGAATTTTTGATATTCCTTATCATCCGTACAAAGAGTATCTCCATGTAGAAGTAACAATCTTTGCCCGTTTTTTGTTACGATAGTAGGATCTTCCAAAAGGCGCATATTAAGATTTGAACAGATTTTTTGTGAAATTAGAAAATCCCGATTACCATGCATGTACCAGACATTTATTTTAACCCCAAGCTGCGATATCGAGGCTCTAATTTCGTTCAAGCCATCCATTGGATCATCGTCACCTACCCAATACTCAAATAAATCTCCCAAGATATAGAGATCTGTTACATCTTTATTTATATTATCTAAATAGTTTATAAAGTATTTATTTACTTCCGGTCTTGTTTTATCAAGGTGTAAGTCAGAGACAAAATCTATAGTCATAAATGTGATTATTCAATAAGCGTTACTTCATTTATTATAATGTTTTCAATCGGAACATCAGAATGACCAGCATTATTTCCAGTAGATACAGCACCAATTTGCTCAACTATTTCTATACCATCTGTAACTTGACCAAAAACACAATATCCATAGCCATCAGCAGAGTTAGCCTTATCAAGAAATTCATTATCTCTTAAATTAATGAAAAACTGTGACGTTGCAGAGTTGGGACTGCTTGTTCTTGCCATAGCGATTGTTCCTTTTTTATTACTAATATTATTACTCGATTCATTAATAACAGGATCAAAAGTATCAATCTGTGACATATCTTGTAAATGACCACCGCCTTGAATCATAAAATTTGGTATTACCCTGTGAAATATCGTTCCATTTAGTTTTCCTTCATTTGTATATTTTAAAAAATTAGCTACTGTTTCTGGGGCTTTATCTTGAAATAACTCTAGAGTTATATCGCCCATATTTGTTGAAAGCTTGATCAATTTCGTCTCCTGTGTTTTTTGATTATCATGTATAATGTCACTACATGAAGATATACTGAAAAATAGTAGAAAATAAAGTAGGTATTTATATTTTATTTTCTTCAACATTTAGGTTAATAATACATTAAATGAATTTACACATCTATAACACTCTAACCAATAAAAAAGAACAATTCCTGCCTCATACGGAAAATAAAGTAAGTATGTATGTGTGTGGACCAACGGTATATAGTGCCCCACATATCGGCAATGCTAGAGCCGCTCTGGTGGGTGATTTATTTTACCGTTTACTTCAAAAGCTATATGAAGAGGTTATATATATAAGAAATCTTACAGATGTTGATGACAAGATAATCCTAGAATCTGAAAAAACTGGCATACCTATTAATGTAATTACTCAAAATGTTACGGAGATGTATCAAAATGAGATGTCAAAACTTAATATGCTCAAACCAACATTCGAACCCAAAGTTACTGAAAACATAGATAATATTATTTCAACAATTGAGAAAATACTCAATAATAAGTCAGCATATGTATCTGAAAATCATGTAGTTTTCGATATGGATTCGTTCGAAGATTATGGTTCCCTCTCTAAAAAAGTATCTGACGATCTCATTGATGGAGCAAGAGTAAAGCCAGAATCTTATAAGAAAAATCCAAAAGATTTTGTTCTTTGGAAACCATCTGTAAATGAAAATTGCGGTTGGGATAGTCCATGGGGTTATGGGAGACCTGGTTGGCATATAGAATGCACAAGCATGATAAAAAGTGTCATCGGAAATGAGCAAACACTTGATATTCATGGAGGTGGGAATGATTTAATATTTCCTCATCATGAAAATGAAATTGCACAGGGTACATCATGTGCATCAGCAAAATATTGTAATTACTGGTTTCATAATGGAATTGTCTTGGTAGATAAGAAAAAAATGTCTAAATCACTTGGCAATGTGATTTTGGTTTCAGACATTATTAACTCTACAAACCCTATAGTCGTAAGATTAGCATTAATGAGCTCTCATTATAGACAGCCTCTTAACTGGACTAATGATACAGTTAATAATGCAAAAAATATTTATGAAAAGATAGTCACATCACTTGATGCCGATTCTTCCGATGTTAGAGAAGATGATAATGATTTTCTAGGATTACTATGTGACGATTTAAATACCCCTAATGCGATACAATATCTTGTAAAACAAGCTAAAGATTCCAAAAATAATAAAAATCTACTCCCAAAGCTTAGGTACAATTGTGATTTGATCGGCCTTAAAAGGAATGCTTATAAAATAAGTGTCGAACTTAAAAATAAGGTTGAAGACTTAATTTCTCAACGAGAAACTGCCAGACAAAATAAAGATTATGCATCTGCAGATCAAATCAGAAACATGCTTGCATCGATGAATGTAGATCTTAAGGATGGCCCATCTGGCGTAACATGGAAAATTAAAGATTAGAAATATTTAATAAATTCAAAGTATAGGTATAATAATCACACCACGGGGTGTAGCGCAGCTTGGTAGCGCGGCTGGTTTGGGACCAGTAGGTCGTAGGTTCGAATCCTATCACCCCGAAATATGCGCCTGTAGCTCAGTTGGATTAGAGTATATCGCTACGAACGATAGGGTCGGAGGTTCGAGTCCTTCCAGGCGCGTATGTTATAATTACTTAACATGGTGGGTGTAGCTCAGTGGTAGAGCCCTGGTTTGTGGTACCGGTTGTCGTGGGTTCGAATCCCATCATCCACCCAGAATTTTGCGAGAGTGGCGGAATTGGTAGACGCGCTGGTTTTAGGTACCAGTACCTATGGTGTGAGAGTTCGAGTCTCTCCTCTCGTAAATAAAATAATACTATGGCAAAAATATATCATAAAGAATTTAAAAAAAAATTAGATGAAAAAAATAAGATTATTTGGACTAATGAGCCCAAACATGAAAATAAATTCAAGACTAATTTAAAGGAAAAAAGAGTTTTCTTCAGAAATACTCTAGAAACAGTCAGTGAAAATCCTGTAATTAAGAAATGCGATAGGTCTTATGATATTTGTGCAATAAAATATGGTCCAAAAAACTCAGAATTTGAAAATACACTTGTACTTCAAGATTTTTCTAAAGACGAGGGAGATATTATAATCACATGGGAATATCTTCTGTACAATAGAATAAATGATGAATATGATGATTCTAAATTCTTTACAAATTCAGAAAAAGCATTTACATATTTTATTGATAAAACATTTGATATGATTAATAATTGAGCACCAATGGCTAATCAGAAGATAATAAATGATAATGATAGTGAACTCAAAATTTCGGTAGTAATTGCTAACGAAGAATATCAAAAACAATATAACAGTGAATTATCTATTATTGCTAAAACAGCAAAGTTTGACGGTTTTAGACAGGGAAAAGTTCCACCTTCTGTTATTAAAAAAAAGTTTGATGCTCAATGTCATCAAAAAAGCATTAGTAATCTGATAGAGTTCTATACACAAAAAATTAATCTAGAAAAGAAGCTTGATCTAATTGACTCACCATCTGTTAAACTTATTGATGCACCCACGAGTGATAAAGATTTATCTTTTGAGGTTACGTTTAATAAGATGCCAGAGGTGGAGTTAGGTAATCTCAAAGATTTAAAAATTAGCATACCAGAAGTTAATATAACAGATAAAGATATTGACGTTGTAATTACAAATATACAAAAACAAAATACTATTTGGACAGATTCGTCCGATAAGTCAAAGAGCGGTAATAAGATTGTGGTTGACTATCTAGGCAGAATTGACGGAAAGGAATTCAAAAATAATAAACAAGAAGATTTTTCATTTATCATAGATGATATTGTGAAAGGCGATCCAGCTACGGTTGCGCTATTTCGAGAGTTTTCAAAGGAATGTTCAGAAAAAAATATTAATGATCAAGTTGTTGTAACAAACAATATGCCTAAAGATTTTCCGGACAAGGAATTGGCAGGTAAGTTGGTAAAATATGATGTAAAAATTAAAAAAATATCTTCTGGATCACTTCCTGAACTAAATAAAGACTTCTTTGCGCTACTAGGTATTGTCACCGATAATGCCGATGAATTTAAAAGAAATGTAAAAAATCATATGGAGTTTGAACTTAAAGATAAAATGGTTTCCAAAAAATATGGACTTGTAAACGAGAAACTTGTTGAGTTCTTTGATTTTGTTCCGCCAGAGAGCATGGTTAATAAACATCAGCAAGAGCTTGAGAATCAATATAAGTCATTAAAAAAATCAGATGAAAATATTGATGATAAAATTAGAGAGATAGCTATAAAGAGGGTCAAGCTAAATATTATATATATTAAACTAGCCAAAGAAGTTAATACTATTATTTCTGATCAAGAGGCTATTGATTTTAGCAATGAGCAGTCTCCATCTTTCAGACAGTTTTTCAGTGAAAAACTTAAAAAAGATAAGACGTCTGCACTAATGGATATAAAGAATAAAATAGTAGAAAATGCTATTGTAGAACATGTGATTAGCATCGCAACAGTGACACCTACTAAAAAGACATTTTCGGAGGTTATGGATGAATAATATAAATAATAATTTAGTACCGATGGTGGTAGAATCAACCTCTAGAGGCGAGAGAGCATTTGACATATATTCAAGACTTTTAAAAGAAAGAATTATTTTCTTAACTGGACCCATAGATGACAACTTATCTAACCTAATAGTTGCTCAGCTCTTATTTTTAGAGTCTGAAGATCCTAAAGCTGATATATCTCTTTATATCAATTCACCAGGAGGTAGTGTCACAGCTGGTTTATCCATATTAGACACAATGAATTTTATCAAGCCTGCTGTAAGTACACTCTGTATTGGACAGGCAGCTAGTATGGGCGCAGTTCTATTATCTGGGGGAGATAAAAAAAAGAGATTTTGTCTATCGAACTCAAGAGTTATGATTCATCAACCTTTAGGCTCATTTCAAGGACAAGCAACAGATTTTGATATTCAGGCAAAAGAAATACTAAGTATAAGAAAAAGACTCAATCAAATTTTATCAAATTCAACTGGACAAACTATCAAAAAAATAGAATCTGATACTGAAAGAGACAATTTTATGAGTCCAGAAGAAGCTAAGAAATATGGCTTAATTGACGATATTCTTCAAACAAGAAAATAATCACTGTCTTCTATAATTTGATTTCATCAAGTTTCATTGTATACTGAAATGAGGTATTGATATGGAAGATAATACAAAAAATTCATCTAAACTTTTACACTGCTCGTTCTGTGGAAAAAATCAGAATGAAGTTGCAAAGCTGATTGCCGGACCATCTGTTTTTATTTGTGATGAGTGCGTAGACTTATGTAATGAAATCATTAGCGATGAGCTTGAGGAGAAATCATCAAAATCAAAGGAAAAACTTCCAAAACCTCACGAAATTAATTCTATCCTTGATGATTATGTAATAGGTCAGCCACATGCAAAAAAAGTGTTATCTGTTGCTGTTTACAATCATTATAAAAAACTAAATATATCGCCAAAGAAAAATGATGTTGAACTTAATAAAAGTAATATTTTACTAATTGGTCCAACTGGGTCTGGTAAAACGCTTCTAGCAGAGACATTAGCCAAATTACTCAATGTTCCCTTCACTATTGCAGATGCTACTACATTAACTGAAGCAGGATATGTTGGCGAAGATGTAGAAAACATAATTCAAAAACTTCTCCAAAAATGTGATTACGATGTAGAAAAGGCACAAACAGGAATAGTATACATTGACGAGATTGATAAAATTTCAAGAAAATCAGATAATCCCTCTATAACTAGAGATGTATCAGGCGAAGGAGTTCAGCAGGCGTTACTAAAATTGATTGAGGGAACTGTAGCATCAGTGCCTCCACAGGGCGGCAGGAAACATCCTCAACAAGAGTTTTTGCAAGTTGATACTTCAAATATGTTGTTTATAGTAGGTGGTGCATTTTCAGGTATAGACAAGATTATTAATCAAAGAAAGAATAATTCTGGTATTGGATTTTCAGCCAAAGTGAAGGATATTAATATTGAAAAAACATTTGCAGAATCTATTGAAAGCATTGGGCCAGAAGATTTAATAAAATTTGGATTAATACCTGAATTTGTTGGCAGACTTCCCGTTATTGCAACCTTAGATGAGTTAGATGAGAAGTCTCTAATCAGAATATTGACCGAACCAAAAAATGCACTTGTTAATCAATACAGAAAACTTTTTGATATGGAAGGTTGTGATTTAGAGTTCAGAGAGGATGCTTTATTAGCTATTTCTAAAAAAGCTATGAAAAGGAAAACTGGCGCAAGAGGTCTTAGAACTCTTATCGAAAGTATACTTTTGAATACAATGTATGACCTTCCGTCGCAAGAAGATGTAAGCAAAGTCGTCATAGACAAGAATGTCGTGGACTCAGATACAGAACCACTTATGATTTACAAATCAAAAGCTACAAAAAAGGAAATAAATAAATCTTGATTTTTGGTATTTCGCCCATAAATTAATAATATGAAAAAAGATTATTCAAATCTTCCACTGTTACCATTAAGAGATGTGGTAATTTATCCAAATATGGTTGTCCCTTTATTTGTAGGGAGAGATCTTTCTATCAAATCGCTTGATGATTCCATGAACAACCATGACAAAAGTATTGTCTTAGTAACACAAAAAAGTGCTGAAATAGATGATCCAAGCATTAAAGATTTATATTCTATAGGGACTGTTGCGAATATTCTGCAATTGCTAAAACTGCCTGATGGAACAATGAAGGTCCTGGTAGAAGGAGTATCTAGAGTAAAAATCAGCAAAGTAGAGACTGACAATAGACTTTCGTGTACTTATTCTTATATCGATAGTGAAGAATCAATTAATGAGAATCAGTATGATGCGTTATTTAGAACATTGGAGGATACTTTCTCCAATTACGTCAAGTTAAACAAAAAAGTACCACCAGAAGTTATCTCGTCCATAACTGGTATTGATGATTTATCAAAGCTTGCTGATAGTATAGCCGCACATATGACATTAAAATTAGATGAAAAGCAAAAAGTACTTGAGCTATTAGATGTCAAAAAACGTTGTGAATATTTAATTAAAGCAATGGAAGGCGAACTTGATATATTGCATGTAGAGAAAAAAATTAGAAGTCGTGTGAAACAACAAATGGAAAAAAGCCAGAGAGAGTACTATCTAAATGAACAAATGAAAGCAATCCAAAAAGAACTTGGTGAAATTGGTGATGAGAGTAATGATCTAGACCAACTACTTAAAAAAATTAATAAACTTAATCTTCCAAACGAAGCAAAAGAAAAAGCTATGTCTGAATTTAACAAACTTAAGATGATGTCACCGATGTCTGCTGAAGCAACTGTGGTTAGAAATTATTTAGACATCATAGTTAGTCTCCCATGGACACAATCAACAGAAATATCTACAGACTTGAGCAAAGCAAATGATATCTTAGAAGATGATCATCATGGTCTAGACAAAGTTAAAGAGAGGATTTTAGAGTATTTGGCAGTAACTAAAAGAGTCAACAAAATTAGAGGACCCATATTATGTCTCGTGGGCCCACCAGGAGTTGGAAAGACATCTCTTGCTAGGTCTATCGCAAGAGCCACAACTAGAAAATTTATAAAGATGTCACTTGGTGGAGTTAGAGATGAGGCTGAAATTAGAGGCCACAGGAAAACATATATCGGGTCAATGCCAGGAAAAATAATGCAGAATCTGGCTAAAGTCAAAACTAATAATCCGCTTTTTTTACTTGATGAAATAGACAAAATGGCTATGGATTTTAGAGGCGATCCATCATCAGCTCTCCTTGAAGTTCTTGATCCTGAACAAAACAATGTTTTCAATGATCATTATCTAGAAGTTGATTTTGATTTATCTAACATTATGTTTATAGCAACAGCCAACACAACAGATACAATACCTGCGCCATTATTAGACAGAATGGAAGTTATAAGACTTCCTGGTTATACGGAAAATGAAAAGCTAGAAATAGCAAAAAAATACCTCATACCAAAACAGTACAACTTAAATGGTTTGAAACAAAAAGAATTATCTATACCAGTTCAGACACTTAGAGATATAATTTCGTTTTACACAAGAGAAGCTGGAGTAAGAAATCTTGACCGAGAGATCAACAAAATTTGTAGAAAATCGGTCAAAAGTATTTTACTCAACAAAACAAACAATCTAAAAATCTTGCCTACACAAATTGAGGATTATCTTGGAGTCAAAAGACACACATCAATGATTTGTGATAAAAAGGATATGATAGGCCAAGCAAATGGCCTAGCATGGACATCTGTTGGAGGAGAAATGTTAAGGGTCGAATGTGTTGCCATGTCTGGTAAAGGTAAAGTGACACAAACAGGTCAACTTGGAGATGTTATGCAAGAATCAATTAAAGCTGGAATTACTGTTGTTAAGACACGTTCAAGTTCACTTGGTATAGATGTCGAAGATTTCGAAAAAAATGATATACATATTCATGTCCCAGAAGGCGCAACACCTAAAGATGGACCAAGTGCAGGCATAACTATGGCCCTAGCAGTTGCATCCACATTGTCCTCTGTACCAATACGCTCAGATATAGCAATGACTGGTGAGATCACACTTCGCGGAGAGGTTCTTGAAATTGGAGGCCTAAAGGAAAAGTTACTAGCCGCACTAAGAGCCGGTATAAAGGAAGTTATAATCCCTAAAGATAATGAAAAGGATCTTAGAGATATGCCAAAAGTCATCATAGATAAGATTAAGATACACCCTGTAAAGTTTGTTGACGAGGTCTTTACATTAGCTCTAAAAGGCAAGTCTGCAAAACCTAAAAGTAAAAGAAAAAAAGAGATCCCTACAAAAAACATCAAAGAAATTATTCCGAAAAATCTGCAATAAGATCATAAATTCTTTTATACGTAAACTAAATATTTTAAATTTTATATATATTTTTTCATTAAATTATCACCTTTTTAGTTGATATTGTTGTAGAATTATCTAATGTTGATTAAGAAATCAACTGTCTATAACTGTGATATTAAAGAGGTGTTAAATGAATAAAGCAGAATTTATTAGTGCTGTGTCTGAAGCAGCCGGAAGTAGTAAGTCAGAGGCTACAGCGCACGTAGAAGCAATAATTAATGTGGTAACAAATACACTTAAAGGTGATAATGAAGTTGCCCTAGTCGGTTTTGGAACATTCAAAGCAAAAAAACGCGAAGCAAGAACAGGGAGAAATCCTAGAACAGGTGAGTCAATTCAAATTGCTGCTTCAACAGTACCTTCTTTCAAAGCTGGTAAAGCTTTCAAAGATGCTCTTAATTAGTATTCCTAATTAAGGGTGATTAGCTCAGCTGGTTAGAGCACCGCCCTTACAAGGCGGGGGTCGTAAGTTCGAATCTTACATCACCCACCATTACATTTTTATAAGAAGCAGCATATGCTGCTTCTTTAGTATACACTTTATGTGTTAACATACTTTCACGGAGGCGTAGTTCAGTTGGTTAGAATGCCTGCCTGTCACGCAGGAGGTCGAGGGTTCGAGTCCCTTCGTCTCCGTAAATAAATATTAGTAATATGTTAACAGCCATAAGAGATAAATTAAAAACCTGGACAGTTATACTTTTAGTTGTATTAGTTGCTATTCCATTAGTATTTCTTGGTGTCGGAGATTATGGAACTAATAATGAACAGTATGCATTTAAAGTTGATGATCAAGAAATTAGCAAGTCGGTTGTTCTTCAAGAAATGGGACAATTTAAGGATGTTTTGAGGAAAAATTATGAAGATTCTATTCCTCCTATATACACAAATGAATTTATTAAAAATATCACCATTGATAATCTGATTAGGCGGACTATTGAAAATAAGATTTCTACGAACATTGGTCTAGCTCTAAGTGATGATTCTATCATTGATGATATACAAAATACGTCATCATTCAGAAATGAAGATGGTTTTGATTCAAAGATTTATAAAAGACGTCTATTTATGATTAATATGTCTCCAGATACTTATGAGCAATATGTTTATCAAAAAGGCACACGTGAACAATTACGAAAAGCAATTACAGGATCTTCTATAGTTAGTATTTATGATAAAAAAATAAATGTTAATGCGAATTATCATATTAAAAAAGGGAAATATCTTCTTCTGAAAAAGGATGAACTTCAAGATGATGTTAAAATAAATCTCGATGATATTAATGCTTACTATGAGAATAATAAAGACTCTTTCTATTCAAATGAAGAAGCTGAATTTGAGTTTATTAGATTAAATAAAAAAAACTTTATTAAGTCCATGAAAATAACAGATGAAGAGCTTATTCAAGAATATAATATAAGATCTAAATCAGGTACCTATAGACAAGATGATTTATATGAAATCAATCATCTTGTGTTTCCAATAAAAGATGATAAGTCTATGGTTATTTCTGAAGTTGAAAAAGCTTTTTCAGAAATTAAAAATAATGTATCTTTTTCAAAAATATCAGGCACATATAATGTCGATGATGATACAAAGTCTAACGAAGGATATCTGGGTAAAATTACATTAGGAGATATGCCAGATATTATAAAATCGAATATTTTAGATATGAAGTCTCTAGATATTAAAATGATTACTACTGAGTCAAATGCTATTCACATACTACGACTTATACAAAAAGAAAAACAAGATGATAAAGAATTTTCAGAAGTTCGAGAAGAAATATATAGAAAACTTTCTAATGAAAAAGGGTCTAATGAATATTATCTAACTTTAGATAATATAAAGAATAAGATTTATTCAGATAAAAATTCATTAGCTGATATTTCTAAAAAATTTAATCTTTTACTTTCACAGACTCCTAAAATAGATACTTCATATAAAAATAAATTATTATCCAAAGAGGTTTTAAGACAGCTTTTTTCAAATATAAAAGATATTGATTTATATCCACCTATATACATATCCAATGATGATATACTTTTTGTACGTAAAGTGAAATATTACCAACCTGAACAGCTTAGTTTGAAAGACACGGAGATAGCAATAAGAGCATTACTTTTCACTCAGTCCATTAATGATTTAATGAGTGCGAAAGCTAATTTAGCACTAAAAAATCTGAATAATGGTTCGCTTCAATCTTTTGAAAAATTTAATTTATATAAATATGATGATAAATTTGATGATGAGTTTATGAAAATAATTAATAATCAATCAGTTACTGAAAAATTTGTATCTTATAAACTGAGTTCTGGTAATTATTTACTACTAAAATTAGATTCATTCGATGAGATTATTGATAGGGAGAAAGTTGAAAGTGATAACTATTTTGATTATCTAGACAATACTCAATCTGAAGGTGATTATAATAATTTTTATATATCAAAATATGAGGGTTTTGTTATCGATATCAATGATGACTATTTGAATCAGTAACCGACTACATTAAAACCATTATCAACATAGATTGTCTGGCCTGTAACCGATGACGATAAATCAGATATAAGAAAATATGCCACATTGGCAACATCATCCGTGGTAATGTTTTTCTTCAATGGTGATTTTTCCTTATAAATATCTAGTATTTTATTAAACCCACTAATACCAGCTGCTGCAAGTGTCTTTATAGGCCCAGCAGATATTGCGTTAACCCTTATCTCTTCTTCTCCAAGTGAGTCAGCGAGATATTTTACGCTACATTCAAGACTGGCTTTAGCTAAACCCATTATATTATAATTTTGAACAACTCTCTCTGCGCCTATGTAAGAAAGTGTTATTATTGATGATGATCTATTTAAATTATCTTTAAATGCCTTTGCCAAAGCCGTAAAACTATACGAGCTGATATCATGAGCCATTGTAAAACCTTCTCGTGTGATATTATCTATATATTTTCCACTCAATAGTTCTTTTGGCGCAAATGCTGCGGAATGGATAATCCCATCTAGATTACCATGATCTTTTATTACATTATTTTTCAATGTAAGTATTTCACTGTCTTGTGACAAATCACATGGATATGCATCAGAACCGATACCTAACTCATTTTTTAATTTGATCACTCTATCTTTTAATCTGTCATTCTGATAAGAAATTATTACATTTGCATCATTTTCATGTAATATTTTTGAAATAGCATATGCTATTGATCTGTTGCTAGCAATTCCTGTTACTAAAACATTTTTTCCTTTTAGATTCATAATATATTTGTAATATAGTACATTATAGAGTGATGAGATTAAAGAATACAATTACTCTAACACTAATCTTAATATTTCAATTGACTTACATTTATGCTGATGAGTCAATTAGTATAGGTTACTCAGCAAAATATAAAGATTTTGAACATTTTGATTATGTTAATCCTTACTCAAAAAAAGGTGGCAATATAACAATATCTGCCTTTGGCACATTTGATTCACTTAATCCTTACCTTCTCAAATCTCTGTCTCCAGCTCAAATAAATAATCTTATGTTTGACACATTGATGACTAGGAGTCTAGATGAACCATCGTCGAGTTATTCGCTTATAGCGAAGTCATACAGGCTATCTGATGATAAATTATCAGTAATATTTTATATCGATGAAGAGGCTAAATTTAGTAATTCAAAGCATATAACAGCGGAGGATATAAAGTATTCATTTGAACTATTAACATCATCTGCAGCCCATCCCCAATACAGAATTTATTGGGCAGACGTTGAGTCCGTGGAGGTTTTAAATGACTACACTATTAAATTTTCTTTTAAAAGAGAAAATCCTGAGCTACATATGATGATTGGTGATTTACCTATTTTTTCAAGAGAATGGCTTTCGATTGAGCAGTTTCCCAAAGATGTAAAAAAAAGCCCTATTGCTAGTGGTCCATATCTTATTGAAGATTATAGTATTGGTAAATATATAACATACATTAGAAATAAAGATTACTGGGCAAACAGTAAGCCAACAAGAAAATATATGTATAATTTTGATTCAATCACAATTAAGTATTATAAAGACATGACTGTTGCTTTAGAGGCATTCAAAGCAGGTGAGTATGACTATATACTTGAAAACCACTCTAAACGATGGGCAAGAGATTATAATGGACCAAATTTTATTAATAATAAGATAATTAAAACTGAGCTTGTTCATTTAAATAATACAGGCATCCAAGGTTTTGCATTTAATACTCGCAAAGATATATTCAATGAGATTAATTTAAGGAAAGCCATCACTATGGTGTTTGATTTTGAATGGTCTAATAAAAATCTTTTTTATAATCAATATTTAAGATCAGACAGTTACTTTAGTAATAGCGAATTAGTTGCTGATATAAAACCCAGTAATGATGAACTCATGCTAGTTGAGAAATTAAATATAAATAAAATAAAAGTTAAAGATAAAATTAAGCTACCAATCAATAAAAGTCCGTCGGACTATAGAAAATCTCTCATTAGTGCTAAAAAAATATTAGATAAATCTGGTTATATTGTCAGAAATGGGCAGTTATATTCACCCTCTAATCAACCAATTATTATTAATTTTCTTTTAGCACAAAAAGGTTTTGAAAGGATACTTGCCCCATTTCGAAATAATCTAAAGAGACTGGGAATTACTCTTAATTATCGAACTGTTGATTTGTCTCTATACCAGCAAAGATTAGATAATTTTGAATTTGATATGACGGTAGTCAGTTATCCTCAATCTCAATCGCCCGGAAGTGAGCTTATGAGTATGTTCTCATCTGAGAGTTCTGATAAAAATGGAGCGTTTAATTTTCCTGGTATTAGAGATCAAGATATTGATAAGTTGATCAATGAAATTATTTACTCTCAAAGCAGGGATAATTTAATTACCTCCGCCCATTTATTGGATAGATTATTATGGAATCAATATTATATGGTACCTAATTGGTATATAAATACCCATAGAGTTGCATTTTATGATCTGTTTTTACAACCTGATATTTTACCGCTGTACTACCAAGCAACAAATTATGTGCTACAAACATGGTCCATGAAATGATCCTGTATATTTTCAAAAGATTACTACTAATGATACCAACATTATTAGGTATTCTTTTTCTCACATTCTTAATTATTCAATTTGTGCCTGGAGGTCCAGTTGAGCAAATTGTAAATAAACTATCAGGATTAAATGCTATAACTGAAACTTCATCATCATCTAATTTATACAGAGGTTCTAGCGGTCTTTCAGAAGAACATATTTCACAACTTAATGAATTTTATGGATTCGATAAGCCATTTTTTGAAAGATTTTTAATTCTGATAAGCAATTATGCTGTATTTGATTTAGGTGTGAGTTACTTTCATAATCAAAGTGTAAGCGACTTAGTTTTGAGTAAACTGCCTGTATCTATTACTTTAGGATTATGGTCTTTCATCCTCGTATATGCTGTAAGTATTCCGCTCGGTATTAAAAAAGCTGTAAATGATGGTAGCAGGTTTGACATAGTATCAAGCACTATAGTCCTAATAGGATACTCTATTCCAGGTTTTGTCCTTGGCATAGGTCTTATTGTACTTTTGGGGGGAGGCAGTTTTTTTGATATTTTCCCTACACGGGGAATAGTCTCAGATAATTGGGAAGATTTAAATTTTTTTAGAAAAATTACGGATTATCTGTGGCATATTACTTTACCAATAATTTGTCTTGTTATTGGAAGTTTCGCGGTTATGACAATGCTCACTAAAAATAGCTTTATTGATGAGATAAATAAATTGTATGTTGTTACGGCACGATCAAAGGGATTGAGTGAAAATAAAGTACTTTATTCTCATGTCTTTAAAAATGCAATCATTCCAATCCTCACTGGTTTCCCAGCTCAGTTCGTCTCTGCGTTTTTTACTGGTAGCATTCTTATTGAAACAATATTTTCTCTTGATGGAATTGGCCTTCTCTCATACGAAGCAATAATTCAGAGAGATTATCCTGTTGTGATGGGAACATTATTCATATTTACCCTTATAGGTCTAATTACTAAATTAATTACAGATATAATGTATGTCTATGTAGATCCAAGAATTAAATTTTCATCATCAAGTACACAAAGGAATTCTTAATGAATACTTTTGATGTAATCTGGAAAAATTTTAAACGAAATAAAAGAAGTATTTATTCTTTATATATATTTTTAACTTTATTCATTCTTAGCCTCTTTTCTGAACTTATAAGTAATAATAAACCAATCATGATGAGCGTTGAGGGCAGCATGTATTATCCATATATTATTGAATATACTGAAAGAGATTTTGGTGGAGAATTAGAGACTACACCTGACTATAAAGGATACTTCATTAGCGATTTACTAGATAATTCTAACAACTGGGCTATCTTCCCACTTAATCCTCATTCATACAACTCTATTAATTTCAATAATTCAACACCAAATCCTGCTCCACCATCTGCATATAATATACTGGGCACGGATGATAGGGGCAGGGATGTACTGGCCAGACTTATCTATGGTTTTAGATTATCCGTGATTTTTGCTTTAGCTTTAACGGCTATAGGCATAATCATAGGATTATTCTTTGGAGCTATCCAAGGATACTTTGCAGGCAGAACTGATCTATACTTACAACGTTTTATTGAGATTTGGGGGTCGATGCCTGAACTATATATTTTAATAATATTTGCATCAATTTTTGAACCTAGCATTTTACTGTTGATTATACTTTTGTCTTTATTTGGCTGGATAAGTTTATCTGACTATGTTCGTGCAGAATTCTTAAAGGGAAGAAATATGGACTATGTTAATGCTGCTCGTACACTAGGTCTAAATGATTGGCAAATTATAGTTAAACACATACTACCAAATAGTTTAATTTCTGTGGTAACGTTTCTACCTTTTAGAATAAGTGGCGCCATACTTATTTTAACTAGCTTAGATTTTTTAGGTCTCGGCGTTCCACCTACAACACCTAGTTTAGGTGAACTTCTCTCACAAGGTAAAGACAATATTTCTGCATGGTGGCTTTCATTGACCACTTTCCTTGTATTAGTAGGAACTTTATTGCTACTTATCTTCATTGGAGAAGGAATTAGGGAGTCTATCAGTGGAAAATC
Organism: uncultured Gammaproteobacteria bacterium; assembly: GCA_902605525.1. Lineage (GTDB taxonomy): Bacteria > Pseudomonadota > Gammaproteobacteria > CACLCV01. The sequence goes on along the minus strand of CACLCV010000001.1, from coordinate 20,517 downwards.
ATCATGAGTATTCTTAAATTTAAAAAATTAAACATAGGACTAAAGAATACAAATGCTAATCTTGTTAGCAATCTATCGTTTGAGCTTGACCGAGGAGAGGCATTAGGAATTGTTGGAGAATCTGGATCAGGAAAATCTTTAACAGCACTCTCAGCTCTTGGATTGTTAGATGATAATATATTTAATTCTTCCGGAGAAATAATCTTTGAAGATAATAATATTTTTGATTTAACTAATAATGAGTTGAGCGCTATTAGAGGTAACAAATTATCCATGATATTCCAGGAGCCTATGCTTTCACTAAATCCAGTAAAAAGTCTAAGATCACAAATAGATGAATGCATTGAGCTATCGAATCATAAGTTAACATTGAATGATATTCATGAAACATTAATTTCTGTTGGCTTAACTGATATCGATAAGATTTTATCTAGCTATCCACACATGTTATCTGGAGGACAGAGACAACGTTTCATGATAGCTATGTCAATAATTAGAAAACCTAGAGTAATTATTGCTGATGAACCTACTACGGCATTAGATGTTACGTTGCAGAAGCAGATTTTAGATATGTTAATTACTTTAAAGAGTAACTTAGACATGTCTATGATATTGATCTCGCATGATATTAATCTCATCAAAAAATATTGCGATAGAATTATTGTAATGAAAGAGGGTAAGCTACTAGAATCCAATACAACTAGTAACATATTTTCTAATCCACAACATGAATATACTAAAGAACTTGTTAATTTTAAAACACCCACATACAGGAATACTATTATTGATACGCAACAGTTAGTATTAGAGACGAATAAGCTTAATTGTAAATATTTAACCAAAGATAGCCTCTTTAAATATAAAAGGCTCTATTATAAAGCGTTAGAAAATATAAATATTCATATAAAAGAGGGAGAATCAGTTGGCATTGTTGGAGAGTCTGGTTCAGGAAAGACTACATTAGCAATGTCAATAATGCATTTATTGTCTTACGAAGGGAATATAAAAATTTGTCAAGATATTGATAAAACTCAAATTAATCTTGATAGAAAACTTAGAAAAAATTTCCAGATTATATTTCAAGATCCATTTTCATCGTTATCTCCAAGAATGACTATTATGCAAATACTTTCTGAGGGAGTAAAAAGTTTACTAGATATTACTGATATACATATCATTCATAGAATGTGTAAAAGCATTCTAAAAGATGTAGGTCTTGATGAAGACATGCTTTATCGATATCCACAAGAGTTCTCTGGCGGTCAAAGGCAGAGAATTGCAATTGCTCGTGCTTTGATTCTCCAACCAAAATTATTGATATTAGATGAACCCACAAGCGCACTAGATGTTTTAGTTCAAGAAAGCATTGTTAAGCTTCTTTTGGATCTTCAAGAAAAATACAACCTATCTTATTGCTTTATAAGTCATGATCTACATTTGATACGGAAAATATGTCACAGAACATATGTAATGAAAGATGCAAATGTAATTGAAGAGGGACCAACAAAAAAAGTTTTTGAAAATCCTAGTGAAAAATATACTCAAGAATTAATCGATTCATCTTTTATTACTTGACAAATATCTTTAATAATATGTTTTTATAAATCTCTACGAGTGTCCTTAAATCATCTTCCTTGACACATTCATTGATTTTATGAATAGATCTATTTGTAAGTCCTAGTTCAACAACTTGCTTACACACCTTTGCCATAAATCTCCCATCAGATGTACCACCATTAGTACTTATCAGTGTTTTTATATCTGCTATCTCTTCAATAGAGTCTTTACATATATCAATAAATTCATGATCAGTTGTTAGATATGGTTCGCCTGAATGCTTCCAAGTGATATCATATTTTGCATTATTATTATCTAGTATATTTGTAATTGTATCTTTAATTTCATCGTGATCAGTTTCAGTCGAGTATCTTATATTAAATGCAATTTTAATATTTGCAGGTATTACATTATCTACGCCCGTACCACTATTTATATTAGATATTTGAAAAGAAGTAGGTGGAAAATATTTATTACCATTATCAAATTTGATATCTAAAAACTCTGAGATAATTTTAGAGCTAATATGTATTGGGTTTTTTGCTTTTTCTGGATATGCAACATGACCTTGAATTCCATGAAGTATTAAATGACCAGTTATAGAACCTCTTCGTCCATTCCTAATAACATCTCCTATCTTATCAGAGGATGAGGGCTCTCCTACTAAACAGAAGTCTAGTTCGTTTTCTTTAAACACATGACTATCAACAAGTTTCCTAATGCCATTTACTGCATCACCTTCCTCATCACCTGTTAGTATCAATTTTATTGACCCGTCAAAATTTTCATTTTCTTCAATAAACTCTCGAACAGCTTGCATGAAACATGCAATACCACCTTTCATATCAGATGTACCTCTGCCAACAAGAAAATCATTTTTCTTTGTGAGTTCAAATGGATCTGATTCCCATTGTGCTTCATCACCCGATGGGACAACATCTGTATGTCCAATAAAAGCTAAACATGGGGCGCCTTTACCATAAGTTGAAATCATATTTTGTACAGAATCATATTTTTTATATTCCGTTTTAAAATTAGATTCTGAAAGATAATTATCTATATATTTTTGGCAGTCTGATGTATCAGGAGTTACTGATTTAAAATGTATTAGTTCCGACAGCAATTTCACTACTTTATTATTTGAATTCATTGATGTCCTCTTCTGGCCTTATAGTCAATACGTCAAACCCATCTTCTGTTACGAGTACCGTGTGTTCGTATTGAGCTGATAGTTCATGATCCTGAGTTACAACTGTCCAACCATCATTTAAGGTTTTAGTTTTGTAGCTACCAACATTAATCATAGGTTCTACAGTAAATATCATGCCAGCTTCTAGCTTTAATCCTGTATTCTTTTTTCCATAGTGAAGGATTTGAGGACTTTCATGAAATTTTCTTCCAATTCCATGACCACAATACTCTCTTACTACAGAGTAATTATTAGACTCTGCATATACCTGTATTGCTTCTCCAATATCTCCAACTGTAGCACCGGGTTTGATTACTTTTATACCCTCTATCATTGATTTTCTTGTAATTTCACATAACCGATTTGATAATGTAGATGTTTTACCAACCAAAAACATACGGCTTGTATCACCATGATAACCGTCCTTTATAACAGTTACATCAATATTTATAATATCTCCACTTTTAAGTTTTTTAGAATCTGATGGAATACCATGACAAATTTGATGATTAACAGACGTACATATAGACTTAGGGAAACCTCTGTAGTTCAAAGGCGCTGGTATAGCTTTCTGTACATCTACAATATAGTTATGACATAGCCTATCAAGTTCACCAGTTGAGATTCCTGGTTTCACATGATCCTTTATCATCATGAGCACATCTGAAGCTAGCTTACCAGCTATTTTCATTTTTTTAATCTCATCTAATGTTTTAATATAGTCTTTCATAACCTATTGAATTTAAGCATTTCAGTAAAAAAATAGTAGTATATAGTTGTTGTAATCACACAAATATGATACAACACTTTATGAATTTTATTGGAGTATTTTTTATATGAAGGGAGTATCAATTAAGGAAATGATAGATGCCGGAGTCCACTTCGGACATAGATCAAAGTACTGGAATCCAAAGATGGAACCTTACATTTACACAACACACAAAAAATTACATATTCTCAATCTTGAAAAGAGTATAGAACATTTCAACTTAGCCTCAAAATTCATTCAAAATCTTGTCACAAATAATGGAAAGATTATGTTTATTGGTACTAAACGAGCTGCATGTGAGATAGTAAAAAAATACTCTAATCTTACTGAGATGCCATATGTTAATAATAGATGGTTAGGTGGTCTTTTAACGAACTTCAATACTGTTAAACAATCTATTGCAAAACTTGATGATTTGAGGAACAAATATAAAAATCAGTCGATATATAATTTATCAAAAAAGCAAGCTATAGACTTGAAAAGAAAAATAGAGAGATTAGAAAAAAACTTACTTGGTGTTCAACATTTAACAAAGCTTCCAGATGCTATATTTGTTATCGATACAAGATATGAGAGAATTGCTATACAAGAAGCTAATAAATTGAATATTCCAGTTATTGCTCTTGTAGACTCTAATAATTCTTTTGATGGCGTTGATTATATGATACCTGCAAACGATGATGCTATGTCATCAATAGATCTTTTTATGAATTCGATATCTAAAATCATATTAGAATCAAAGCCAAAAAAAGTTGTAAGTAATTCTAACTCTGATAAGGGGGAGAAAAAATCAATAAAAGCCAAAAAAATTCTTAAAGCACCTGAAGTTAAAAAAGTTGCATCAAAGTCAAAACCAACTTCTAAAAAATCAAAAGATGAAAAAGAAAATCTAGATGATAATCGTGATGAATGATTCAAAGAAACTGGTTAAACAGCTTAGGGAAATGACGGGTGCGGGTATACTAGATTGTAAGAAATATTTAGTCAAAGCAAATAATAATATTGATGAAGCTATTAAACTTTTTAGATCTGAAGCTGGTGTAAAGGCAGATAAAAAAGGAGCTAGAATAGCTGCAGAGGGTATAGTTAATTATTATCAAAATGAGAAAAATATACTATTATTAGAGCTTAATTCAGAAACTGATTTTGTAGCAAGAGACTCTAACTTTATTGACCTTGCTACATCTATAGCAAATAAATTATTAGAAAATGATGAGTCTGATGTGATAAATGAAATATCAGATGAAATTAAATCTATTATTTCTAAGCTAGGAGAAAACATAAAATTAAGAAGATTTACAAAAATTGAAAAAAATAACTATGTGTATGGGTATGCTCATAACAATAAAATAGCATCAATAGTAGAGCTTAAACAAGATGATGAAAAGCTTGCTAAGGACATTTGTATGCAAATAGTCGCCTCAAACCCTTTAGCATTAAATGAAGCATCATTAGATAGTGATACTCTCCTTTCAGAAAAAGAGATATACAAGAAAGAACTTGATAAGATTGATAAAAAAGATGACATTAAAAGAAATATACTTGAAGGTAAAATGAAAAAATTTATCAATGACAATACATTGTTAAATCAACCTTTTGTCAAAGATCCATCTACATCACTAATAAAAATCATAAAAGATAATGAAATAATATCTTTCACACGTTATGAAGTCGGTGAGGGTATTGAAAAAAAATCTGAGGATTTTGCTCAAGAAGTTTATAATCAAATAAGTTAAGCTTATATCATGTTTGATAAGATTAAATCTGATACGGCATCAACAATGGAGAAGAGTATTGAAAGCTTCCAATCTGTTTTATCAAAAATACGAGCTGGTAGACCAAATCCTAGTATACTAGATCAAATAATGGTCAACTATTTTGATAGTAATACACCCATTAATCAGCTTGCAAATATCACAGTTTCTGATGCATCAACCATCTCCTTGTCTGTATGGGATAAGAATGCAGTAAATAATATAGAAAAAGCATTAACTGAGAGTAATTTGGGAGTTAACCCTGTTGTTAATGGCACTAGTATTCATATTAAGTTTCCTCCACTTACTCAGGAAAGAAGGTTGGATTTGAACAAGATAGTGAAAAAAGAAGGTGAAAACATAAAGGTAACCCTCAGAAACATAAGAAGGAATGCCAATACTTCAATATCAAATTTGGAAAAAGACAAAAAGATTTCAAAAGATTTTGAACGTGATTATATTATTGAAATTCAAGAATTAACTGATAAATATATAAAAACATCTGAAACTATCGTTTCTAAAAAAATTGAAGAAATTAGCGAAGTTTAATTTTGAAACACATAGCTTTTATAATGGATGGCAATGGTCGCTGGGCTAAAGCCCAAGGCAAGTCTAGACAGTATGGTCATAAAGTTGGCTCATCAAAAGTTTATGACGTTTTTAAGCAATGTGCTAAGTTAGGATGCAAAAGCGCAACATTCTTTGCAATGAGCAGTGAAAACATGCTGAGAAGTGACAAAGAAACGGAGTATATTTCAGAATTATTGAAATCTTCAATAGAAGAGCATTTTTCTGATTTAATATCAAATAAAACTAAATTTAAAGTCATTGGTGATATTACTAAATTACCTGACGATATAAAACAAGTAATAAAAAACGCTGAAGATAAAACTAAAGATTTTACTGATTTAAATCTCTATATTGCTTATAATTATGGAGGACAGTGGGATATTCTCAATGCAATAAAATCATTAGTGCAAAAGAATCATGCTCTCACTATCGAAAACTTAAATGACTATTTGTCGACTACAAATGATTTTCCTGATTTAATTGTAAGAACCGGAGGTTATAAAAGACTGAGTAACTTTATGTTATGGCAATCATGTTATAGTGAACTAGAATTCCTAGATAAACTATGGCCAGAAATATCTGAACATGATATCAGACTAATTTTTGATCAATATTTTAATACGAAAAGAAACTTCGGTAGAATCGAAAAATGACTGAAATTGTCAAAAGAACTTTTACAATATTTCTTTTATTTTTGTTTTTATCATTCCTCTATCTATTCGGTAATAATACTGCATTTATTCTTTTTATTTCTTTAGTGTCTATTTACTCACTTTATGAATGGACGTCGATTTCATCGAAACACATTATCTTTCTTCCTACCTTTATTTTCCTAAACTCATTGCTATATTATTTTGATATTATTAATACATATTATTTATCAATAATTACGTTATTAGTTTGGTTGTTATTAATATGTTCAATGATATTGCTGAGTAATCATTTGAAAACATTCATCAGAAAATATTACATGATTCTTGGATTATATATATTTTCGTCATTTTTTTTAATCTTGATAAACATGTATCCGCATGATGTTACCATGTCGTCTTATAGCTATCTTATCGATAATAAACACTATTTTTTATTTATTATTATCTTAATTTCTTCTATAGATATTTTCTCGTATATATCTGGTAAAGTATTTGGGAAAAATAAAATTATACCTTCTATAAGCCCTAACAAAACCCTCGAAGGATATTTAGGTGGTTATAGCTTTACTATTTTATTTTTCATTTTATTTATTAATATAAACAATCTTGTTTGGACTTATTTAGATTTACTTTATCTAACCATTATCATCCTCTTAGCTTTTTTTGGAGATTTATTTATGAGCTTTATTAAAAGAATTTATGATATAAAAAACACGAGCAATGTTTTGCCCGGACACGGTGGAATACTTGATAGGCTAGATAGTTACTTTCCTACTATACCTTTATTTTATTTATGGCTAATGACATGAAAACGATTAGTATTTTAGGAGCAACGGGATCTATCGGAACAAGTTCATTGAATGTTATTTCCTCGCTTGGTGATGCATATAAAGTATTTGGATTATCATGTCACAAAAACATAACACTTTTACAAGATCTGATTCATCAATTTCATCCTGAATATGCGATTATAACCGATCAAAGTTCATACAATGTGTTCCTGAAAGAACATGGAACAAAGTTAGGTGATACAAAGATTTTATTTGGTAATGAAGGTCTAAATATTATTTCTTCTAATAGGAATGTTGATACTGTTATAGCTGCGATCACAGGCTTTTCATGCATTTATCCAGTAATCACAGCAATTAATCATAATAAAACTATTCTTATTGCCAATAAGGAAATACTGGTTTCTGCCGGGAACATGATAATTTCACAATTGAGGAATTCTAAAGCTGTAATGCTACCTATAGACAGTGAGCATAACGCATTATTACAAATAATCTTATCTTCAGGTCTTGAATATAAAATTAATGATGCAGATTACTATAAAGCTAAAATTAAAAATATAATTATAACTGCATCAGGAGGACCTTTTATAGATTATAATTTAAATGATCTTAAGAGAGTTAATGCTAATGATGCTATTCAACACCCTACATGGAATATGGGTAAAAAAATATCTGTTGACTCATCAACTATGATGAACAAAGGATTGGAAATTATAGAGGCTAAAACACTATTTAATCTTGACGTGAATAATATCAAAGCCATAATCCATCGTCAAAGTAAGATACATGCATTTGTAGAATTCTTCGATGGGACAGTAATCTCACATATGTCTAACCCGGATATGAGAATACCTATATCATATGCTATTACTTATCCTGAAAGGATGTACTCTGATAACAAAGGAAATTTCTCATATGAAAATTTTTCTTTTGAAGAAGTAAATTATGATAAATTTCCTTGTTATAGATTAGCGAGGAAGGTTGCTGAAATTGGTAAAAATACTGGATTAATTCTTAATGCTGCTAATGAAATTAGTGTAGAATACTTCTTAAAGGATAAAATATCCTTCTTAGATATTCCGAATATTATTGAAGATATTCTTGATTCAAGTGATGTTGTTGATCATGATACTCTTGATTCAATTATAGAAAATGATAAAGAAATAAGAGAATTAACCAGGAATTATATTAAAACTAGGTATACGTAACTATGGAACTAATTAATAGCATATTGGGATTTATAATAGCTATAGGCATACTTGTGACCTTTCATGAATATGGCCATTTTATTGTTGCTCGTCTATGCAATGTAAAAGTTTTAAAATTTAGTGTTGGATTCGGCAAAGCAATGTTTAAGTATCAATCTAATAAAAATTCCACAGAATATTCTCTCTGTGCAATACCACTAGGCGGGTATGTCCAGATGTTAGAATCAAAAAATCCAGAAGGCGAAAAGAATGATATTGAGGAAGACGATTATGGCTATTGCTTTGATAAAAAAAATGTTTATCAGCGATTTGCTATAGTTGCAGCAGGTCCGATATTTAATTTAATTTTAGCAATAGTTTTTTTTACTATGACATACATGAATGGTATCGGTGGAATAAAACCAACGATACAGATAGCAGATAGTGATGATAATTATAAAATTATTGCTGTGAATGATGAAAAAGTTGAACGCTGGCAGGACGTGAGAATAGAAATTCTTAATAATGTTATGAACAATAATCAAATTTCATTGTCGCTCATGAATCCACTCAATTCGATTAGAGATTATAAACTTAATTATAATCCTGCTGTACTAAATGATGAGGGAGATATAATTCAAAATATTGGCCTTAATATCGTATATCCTAATCGAGAGGCAATTATAGGAACTGTAAGCAATGATAGTAATAATTCCAATATGATGATTGGAGATAAAATTCTATATGTAGATAATACATTAGTCAGTACTTGGGATGATCTTGTAACATTTATTCATTCAAACCCAAATAAGACTGTCAACATTACTGCTCTTAGATCAGATAATACTGTCAATTATCCAGTTACAATCTTAAATAAAAACTCAAAAGGCTACCTTGGAGTATCACACAAAGTTGATATGTCAGATTATGTTAATGTCTCTTATGATTTCAGTCATTCAGTCACTAAAGCAATTACCAGTACTACTGATTATACTCTATTGACATTCAAGATGATTGGCAGACTTGTTATGGGAGAAGCAAATGTAAAGAATTTAAGTGGACCTCTATCTATCGCTCAATTTTCTGGCAAGTCATTAGAGATGGGACTGTCATATTTTCTATATTTGCTTGCGATATTGAGTGTTAGCCTTGGTGTTTTAAATCTTTTGCCTATTCCTATGCTTGATGGGGGACACTTAGTATATTATTCATATGAAATGATAACTGGTAGAGAGTTGCCTCTGAATATTCAATTAGTTGCACAATTTGCTGGTGTTGCGATACTAGGCCTAATTATGGTGGTTGCATTTTATAATGACTTTGTAAGAATATTTACATGAGCATATTCAGATCTTATCTGCTCTTATTAATACTATTACCTCTATCTTTATCAGCAAACGAGAGACAGATTAACTACATTGTCATTGAGGGTAATACTCGATTATCGTCAGAGGAAATTATTGAGTATTCTGGCATCCAAATTGGAAAAATCTATGAACAAGATGATATTGCAGTAGTTATAAAAGATTTATTCTCTACTAATCTGTTCAATAATATTGAACTAGATATTAGAGATAATACTATCTTTATTAAACTGACTGAACGTCCAATTATTTCCATCATTAATATCGAAGGAAATAAGCTTTTGGATAAAGATCAGATTGTGACATCTCTAAAGAATATTGGAATTTCTCAAAGCAAGCCCTATAGTAGAAACCTTATAGATAAAGTAAAGCAAGAATTAATAAGACTATATTATGATAATGGAAGATATTCTTCGTCTGTTGAGATTACTGAAAATGAATTGGAAAATAATATTATCGAACTTTCTCTTGATATTAATGAAGGCGATGCTTCAACAATCAAAGAGATAAAAATATTAGGTAATAAAAGTTATTCTACAAAATTATTAAAATCATTAATTAAATCTGGTCCAAAGTATTGGTTCCAAGTTTGGTCAGACAAAGATATATATAACAGCACATTACTAGATCAAGACATTGAGGCTATTAGAGATTACTATCTCAATAGAGGTTATGCAAAATTTAAGGTTGTATCTAAACAAGTTAATTTGTCTCCAGATAAAGAGGATATTTATATTACATTATCTTTCAACGAGGGTAATCTTTATAAATTTGGGAAGACTACTGTTTATGGTTTAGATAATTTTGATTCTAATATATTTAAAAATATTATTAACATCAACCTTAATCCAGGTAGTTTCTTTTCTAGATCAAATATTGAAACTACCAAAGAAGCTATTCAATTTGTTCTTGGCGAAAAAGGATATGCATTTCCTTTAGTCCAATTGAATGTAGATCTGAAAGATGATTCAGAGTCTGTTGATATTACCATTAGAATAGATCCTAAAAAGAAATCATTTGTTCGTAGAATCAATATTAAAGGTAACACTAAAACAAATGATGAAGTTTATAGAAGAGAGCTCAGGCAGTTTGAATCATCTATATATTCAATAAACAAAGTAGAAAGATCTAAGGTTAGACTTCAAAGACTAAAATTTATAAATAATGTTGATATTAAGAAATCTATTGTTGATGAAGAAAATGGACTTATAGATATTGATTTCCTATTAGAAGAAACTCAATCTGGAGAATTTAAAGTAGGTGCGGGATACTCGGACTCTTCTGGAGCCATTTTTAATATAAGAGTTCAACAAGACAACTTCCTTGGCAAGGGTAATAATGTTAGTTTAGAAATTGAAAAAAGTTCATACAAAAAACTATTACGTTACCGTAATACTAATCCTTACTTTACTGAAGACGGAATTTCAAAATCAACAAGTTTGGTTTTCAGTGAAACTGATGTTTCATCGACGTCTACTGCATCTTACATATCTGACACTATTGCATACGGGGTAAATTATAATATCCCAATCTCTGAAACTCGTTCATATGGCTATGGAGCAGAATTGATACTAACTGACTATACTACTACTTTAGGCTCTCCAAACAACGTAGTAAGTTTCATAAATAAATATGGTAAGTCTCACTTTGGTCTTATGCTTAGAGCAAGCTTAGTCGAAGACACTAGAAATAGAACTGTGTATGCAACACAAGGTAAAAACCAAACAATCACATCAAACTTGTTTATAAAACCAGATTTTGATTACTCTTATGCATCTATAAAGTTTACAGGTGAATATAACACTCCATATAAATTAAACTTTTTTGATATGTTTACTTGGGATACATCATTTCAAGTTAAACCTCAACTTGGCTTGGGAACAGGCTTGTTAGGAGAATCTAGCCTTCCATTTCATGATAAATTTTTTGCAGGCGGTGATAAAACAGTAAGAGGTTTTGATTCAGCAAGCCTCGGTCCACTCAGAAACACCGCAGGATGTACTGCCAAAACTTGTGACGCAATAGGGGGAGATTTTTTATCTGTTTTACAGAATGATTGGGTTTTCCCGCCACCTCCTTTTTTAGGTATAGATAGACGGATCTTTAGGGGATCTTTATTTCTTGATATAGGGAATGTATTTGAAGATGTCTCTGATTTTAGTTATAGTGATTTAAGAGGAAGTTATGGTGTACAGCTAAACTTTAGAACACCAGTAGGCGCAGTATCAATGGGGTTTGTCGACACATTTAAATCTAAAGATGGCGATGATACAAAACCTGTAATATTTTCACTTGGAGGTGCTTTTTAATGTATAAAAAATTAACAAATATATTATTCATAGTGTTAGTTACCATATCGAACACAAGCTATGCAGAAACAAAAATCGGTGTTGTTAAATTAGACGTTCTTTTTAAAGAAATACCTATATATAAAGAGTCACAGACTAATCTGAAAAATGAATTTAAACCTAAGGCTGATGAACTTAAAAAAATTGAGACATCTTGGAATAAACTTAACGATGATTATTTAAAAAATGAAAGAACAATGTCTAAGAATGAAAGGAAAGCTAAAATCAAAGAAATAAGTGATATTGAAAACACATTTAGAACTATGCAGCAATCTCTTCAAAAAGAATTACAAGGTAAGCAAAATTCTGAATTACAAAGAATCAGAGCAATAGTTGAGAAGGCTATAAATAAATTTGCAGAAGATAATGATTATGACCTCATACTGCGAGCTGATGGAACTACCTTATTCGCAAAAAAATATGTTGATATAACTCAAGAAATAATAAATATTCTTAATTAATATGAAACTTAATAAAGCATATAGTTGTGCTGAATTAAGTACCATAATTGAAGCCAAATACGAAAAAAATAAAAATAACATTTTTAATACAGTTTCATCACTTACTAATCCAGAACAAAACTCTTTAGGATTTATTTTCCAAGACACAGTGAGTGATGATTTGTCATCATTTACTGGATTAGTCGTTAGTAATACTTTTATTAAAGATGTTGATTCATCAGTTACTCTATTTAGAGTTGAAAATGTTAAGCACTCACTGTCGTTATTACTTAATACGTTACCTAACTCTTCATCTTACACAAAGTCAGAAGACTATAATAATGCTACTGTTGGAAAAAATGTTAGAATTGGAAAAAACTGTATTATATATCCAGGAGTATTTATAAATCATAATTGTTCTATAGGTAATAATGTCATTATTCATCCAAATGCTACTATAGGGTCAGATGGTTTTGGATTGTATAAACTTGACGGACTATGGAAGAAAATTCCTCATGTAGGGGCCGTTGTTATTGAAGATGATGTAGAAATCGGTTCAAACACTACAATTGACAGAGGCATGCTAGATAATACAATTTTGAAGAGAAATTGTAAGATAGATAACTTGGTACACATTGCACATAATGTAACTGTCGGAAGTAATACAGCTATTGCTGCCTGTACTGGTATAGCTGGGAGTACTTCCATTGGAGATAATTGTACAATTGGTGGTGGCGTTGGTATAAATGGACACATAACGATCTGTAATAACGTAAACATCCATGGAATGTCTATGATAACAAAGTCCATCACAAAAGAGGGTGACTATGCATCTGCTCTTGCAGCTGATAGTGTTCGTAATTGGAGACGAAATCAAGTAATATTCAGAAATCTTTACAAAAAAAAATAGGTAATATCTATGAACATACAAAATTATTTACCACATCGCTATCCTTTCTTACTAATAGATAAAGTGATCGACATCAAGAAAAATAAATCTATTATTGCTCAAAAAAATGTGAGTAATAATGAACCATTTTTTCAAGGACATTTTCCTGATTATCCTGTTTTCCCTGGAGTATTGCTTCTAGAGGCTATGGCACAAGCTACAGCTATTCTTGATATTGAAAGTAACGACCGTGATATGTCAAAGCAGTTGTACTACTTTGTAGGTATAGATAAAGCAAGATTTAAAAAACAAGTAGTTCCTGGGGATATCATTATAATTAACGCTAAGCTAAATCAAAGTAAAAGCGATATTCATAAGTTTTCTTCAGAATGTCATGTAAATGACGAAGTTGTTTGTACATCTGAATTGATTGGCGCAATTCGCTCTAAAAATGATAGATAGTAAGTCTTTAATACATGAGTCAGCGTCTATTGCTAATAATGTAAAAATAGGGGCATATGTTGTTATAGATAAAAACGTATCAATAGGTGAGGGTACTGTAATAAAAGAGCATGCTGTAATTAGAGAGAATACTACTATTGGTAAAAATAATTTGATTTATCAATTTGCAACCATTGGTGAAGAACCTCAAGATCTTAAATTTAATGGTGAGCATACTACATGCACTATAGGGAATAATAATATCATACGTGAATACAGTAGCATTCATAGAGGAACTAAAGATGGTATCTCTGATACTGAAATAGGCAATAATAATCTATTAATGGCTTATACACATATTGCACACGATTGTGTTATTGCAAACGATTGCATTTTATCAAATGCAGCAAGTTTAGCAGGACATGTAAAATTAGAATCTAATGTATCTCTGGGTGGATTCACTCTTGTACATCAGTTTTGTCACATTGGCAAATATGCTTTTTCAGGACTTGGTACTGTAATATCACAAGATGTGACACCGTATACCTTGATAGCAGGTAATCATGCTAAAGCATATAAGATTAATTCGGAAGGGTTAAAGCGAAAGAACTTCAATGATACAACTATAAGAGACTTAGAAAAATGTTTCAAAATTTTTATAAAATCTACTAAACCTCTTAAGGAAAGATTGTCTTTATTCAATGCGCTCAACATTACCTGTAATGATGTAAATAGTTTTGTTGACTTTGTTGTAAATAGCAAAAGAGGAATTACTAGATAGAATCTAGCATATTTTCAGCTATATCACTTAACTTTTCTGAAGATCGTATTGATAATTTATTTCTTACTGATTTATACTTATCAATAATAGAATTTCTATAGAATTCATCTTGATCAATCTTATTCAATTCGACCATAATATCAACTTGATCAGAATATGAAGGCTGAATAAATTCTTTTACAACTGGTGCAGAGCCAATACTATTACCTAAGATAAGATTTACTAGACCGATGTACTTTACATTAATCAAACTTTTCATAATGAGATATGAAAAATACGAGAGTTTATACATAATTATCATTGGAATTTCTAATAATGCAAGTTCGAGTGTGATCGTTCCCGATGCACACAATGCCTTTTTACAATCACTAACTTTATTTGTATCTTTCCCTGAAACAAGATATTCATGATATTCAGATGGTAACAAATTTTCAAGGATTAATTTTGATGTATCATTAGCATAAAAAATTCTTATATTTTCGTTTTTGTTTTTTTGAACACAATCTACCATTAGGTGGAGATTATTCTTTATTTCTGATTCTCTGCTTCCAGGAAATATTCCTAAATCTATTTTTCTTTGATTATAGTCCTTAATAGATGTTATCAAATCTGATCTTTTACTAAGTGGATGGCTAACATAAGTTACATTATCTGTATATTTTTTGAAATACACTTCTTCAAATGGAAATATAACAGCTAAATAATCTATTGACTCAATAAAACTCTTTGCCCTTCTTTCCCTCCATGCCCATACTTGCGGAGCTATATAAAAAAGAACAGGTATTCCTAAAGTCTTAGCAAACTTAGCAATCTTTAAATTAAACTCAATATAATCTACTAGTATGATTAAGTTGGGTTTATTTTTTTTTATATAATCTTTTGCAATTTTTAAAGCGCGTAAAATTTCTCTGTATTTAGCGATTACTTCAATTATACCAATCACTGATATTTTTTCTGTATTATATATTATTTTTGCACTTGTCTTCTCTATTTCATTCTGTCCAAATGCATCAAAATGAATATCAGGATTTATTTTTGAATGCTCTTTAATATAATCAGCTGCATGATGATCGCCAGATGGTTCACCAGCTATTAAAAATATTCGTTTTTGGTTATTCATAATTATTTAAAACTTCACTTATCCTCATTGCATGTTTTATTGGCAATTCTGGATATATAGGTATTGATAAGCATTCTTTTGAAACCTTTTCAACCATAGGCAACGGCTGATAATTATTGTTTTTATAAGCATTATATTTATACATTGGCATAGAATAATATATTCCATATGGTATATTATGTTTCTTCAAATGTAGTTCGAGTTTTCTTCTATTCTTAACCCTTATTGTAAACTGATTAAAAGTATGATTTGACCTCTTGTAAGTAAACGGCAATCTCACCTTATCATTTCTTATTGTTTTGTAATATATCTCTGCAATTCTTTTCCTTTTTTTTATAAATGATTCTATATAATCTAATTTAATATTTAGAATTGCCGCTTGTATTTCATCTAGTCGACTATTGTAGCCGATTAAGTCATGTTGATTTCTTCTTATACCACCATGAGTCCTTAGTTTTTTAAGAGTGTCGTAATCTTTCTTCGATTTGACTACAATCAAACCACCATCACCAAAGCATCCCAAATTTTTTGTTGGGAAGAAACTGAAGCATCCCATATCACCATATGTACCTGTCTGTTTACTGTTATAGGTCGCCCCAAACGACTGAGCACAGTCCTCAATATGTTTAATGTTATGTTCTTTTACGATCTTATTAATATTATCTAACTCACATGCTTGTCCAAATAGATTAACTGATAAAACAGCTTTAGTTTTCCTATTAACTAGTTTAGCAATATTTTTAGGATTTATATTGAACGTATGAGGATTGATATCAGCAAAGATTGGTTTGGCACCTACTAAAGATATTGATTCAGCAGTTGCAAAATAACTAAAAGGCGTAGTAATTATTTCATCACCTGATTTTATTCCGAGTGCTCTAAGAGATAAGACAAGTGCATCAGTACCTGAATTACAGCTTAGCGCATACTTTCCATTTAAATAATTTTTTGTATTTTCCTCAAACAATTCAACATTTTTACCTAATATATAGTTACCCGATGAAAGTATATTTATTACTTTTTTATCAATAGTTTTTCCAAATTGTTTATATTGTTCTTTTAAATCAAATAGTTTTATCATTTACTAAAACCCCTTTGATATTTTTTTTGCTACAATAAGAGCCTCCAAGCCTGAAGTTCCTGTTGTCATTGACTTCTCTTTTCCTAGACATGTGTTTATAAAATTATTTATTTCATCATTTAAAACATCTGTTTTTTTAAAATTGAAATCTGTTACTTTAAAACTATTTCTTCTATCTTTATGTATTTTTTTTAATTTATTATTTATAAAATCTATTGAATAATACGAATTATTAGAGAATATCCTCATTTTTCTCTCATTTTTAGTACTTATTCTACTTGCTGTTAGGTTAGCTACAATATTATCTTTGAATTTAATTCGCACATTTGCAATATCTGTTAAATTAGTTAGAATTTTTTTTCCTGATACTTCTATAGTTTCAATTTTTTTATTCACTATTGAGAGTACTATATCTATATCATGAATCATTAAATCAAGAACAACATCTACATCATTTGCTCTAGGATTGAATTGGCATAATCTATGTACTTCTATGAACTGAGGTCTACATGCACTTTTTCTCAATTTACGTATCGCAGGGTTAAATTGTTCTAAATGACCAATCTGAAGCACGCATTTATTTTTTTTTGCAATTGCATTTAACTTTTTAGCTTGTGCCACAGTTTCTGTCATTGGTTTTTCTAACAACACATGTATCTTGTTATCAAGAAAATATTTTGCTAATTTATAATGAGTTACTGTTGGAGTAACGATGGATACAGCGTCTACTTTATCAACAATGTCTTGATATTTTTCAAACATCAGTACGTCTTTTCCTTTTATGATCGAGTAATTTTCTTTGTCTGTATCTACAACAGATGTTAGGTTTACATGTTTATTCGCTTTATATTTCTGATAATGAAATTTACCAAGATAACCTAATCCTATGACTCCAATTCTAATTTTATTGTTTACCATATATTAATTATACATCTTGATTGATAGAATGGTTATTATATACCATTAAAGTGAAATCAAGAAAAATAATAGCAGGGGTAGATGAGGTTGGCAGAGGAAGTCTAGTAGGCTCTGTCTTTTCTGCTGCAGTTATCTTTCAGCCATCTATTAATGTGGAAAATATAGTTGATTCAAAAAAACTTAGTCCAAAAAACAGGACAAAATTGTGCAATAATATTATTATTAATTCGCTGTGTGTTTCGATAGGGGTGGCAACAAAGGATGAAATAGATGATATAAATATTCATCATGCGACGCTTTTATCTATGAAAAGAGCCGTTGATAATCTTAGAATTATACCTGATATAATATATTTTGATGGACTCTATGTTCCTGACTCAAATATAGAGTCTCATGCTATAGTAAAAGGGGATAGTAAGATAAGAGAAATATCAGCTGCGTCAATTATAGCAAAAGTAGCAAGGGATAATGAAATGACTCATCTCAATAAGATGTTTAAAATCTATGACTTTGTTAAAAATAAGGGCTATGGTACTCCTCACCATTTACAGGCAATATCATTCTTTGGAAAAACAATTTATCATCGAGAATCATTTCTAAAACTTTAATGAGCAACTTTACACATTTACATTTACATACATGTTATTCCTTAGGTAGCGGAACAATTAGAATTGATGATCTTATAAATATTGCAAAGAAAAATAAATTAAAATCTTTGGCGCTCACAGATCACTTGAATATATTCGGTGCAATTAAGTTTTATAATAAATGCATAGAAGCAAAAATAAAACCTATTCTTGGGTGCGAAATTCCTATTATACATAAGAATAATCAGCTTGTAGGAAACATAGTTTTACTTTGTATGAATATTAACGGATATTATAATCTTAATAAGATACTTTCTTTTATACATACATCACGATCAAATATTCTTGGTGCCAATCTTGAGCTTTTAGATAAATATAAATCTAATTTAATCTGTCTATCTGGAGGAAGGGATGGTGTCTGTGGTTTAAATTCATTAACTAGGTCACTACCTGATACGCAAGATATTATAAGAGATATATCAAAATTATTTTTAGATAAGTTTTATATTGAAATTGATAAGACTGACCGAGAAAATGAGAGTTTATACACTAAAAAATCTTTATCAATTGCATCAAAATTAAATCTTCCAATCGTAGCAACTAATGATGTTTTATTTATCTCTGATTCTGATTATGAAGCTAATGAAGTAAAAGTAGCAATTAATCAAAAAACTAAACTAGATGATAGAATCAACCAAAATGATTATTCTCCAAATCAGTTTTTTAAAACAGAGCAAGAAATGATTTCTACATTCTCTGATCACCCGTCATCAATCCAAAATATCTATGAGATTGTGAAAATGTGTAATACTAAACTCCCTGCATTTAAATACCATTTACCAAAATTTTCTAATCCGTCAGAAAAAGATGATATTACATACTTCAATGATTTATGTATTAATGGTCTAAATGAATATTTAACAAATAAAGATTTAAATAAAGAGGTTTATAAAAAAAGACTTATTAGTGAAATTGATGTTATTCAATCAATGGGGTTTTCAAGTTATTTCCTAATTGTTCAAGAATTCATTTTATGGGCAAAGAATAATGATGTTCCCGTTGGACCTGGCAGAGGGTCAGGAGCAGGTTCATTGGTAGCCTTTGTTCTAGGTATTACAAATATTGATCCTATTAAATATAATCTCCTCTTTGAAAGATTTTTAAATCCTGAACGTATCTCTATGCCAGATTTTGATATTGATTTTTGTATGAATAAAAGGCAAAAAGTGATCGATCATATTATATCAACATATGGTCAAGATAAAGTATCTCAAATTATTACTTATAGTACATTGTCTGCAAGAGCAGTGATCAGAGATGTCGGACGAGTCCTTGATTTCTCATATGGCTTTGTTGATTATATTGCGAAGCTTGTCCCATTCTCACTTGGAATTAAGATTGATGAAGCCTTGAAGGCCAGTAAAGAACTAGCAAAAGAGTATAAAACAAAAGATGATGTAAGAACCATAATTGATCTTGCCAAGAAAATTGAAGGTCTACCGAGAGGAGTTGGTACTCATGCAGCCGGTATTGTTATTTCGCCCTCAAGTATTACAGATTTTATGCCAGTATATTCCCTTGAAGATAAAGATGAACTTATTACTCAGTTTGATAAAGATGATATTGAATCAATTGGTTTAGTGAAGTTTGATATTCTAGGACTAACAACATTAACTATTATTGATGAAGCTATAAAATTAATAATTAATAAAGACAAGCAATTTAATTTAAATCTAATACCTCTTGATGATATGAAGGTTTTTAATCTCTTACAAAAAAAAATGACGACAGGAATATTTCAACTAGAATCATTGGGTATGAAGAAATATATGGCTCAACTTAAGCCAGATAAGTTTGAAGATATAGTTGCTCTTGTTGCCCTTTACAGACCAGGCCCCCTAGGTACAAATATGGTTGATGATTTCATTGCCAATAAACATGGCCAAAATATTTCATATGAGCATCCTCTTTTAGAGAGTATTCTCTCTGAAACTAATGGACTAATTCTTTACCAAGAGCAAGTAATGGAGATAGCAAGATCACTAGGAAAATATTCTTTGGGTGATGCGGACCTACTA